>JAJPHA010000006.1 GCA_021325475.1 Rhodanobacteraceae bacterium
CCGTTCGAAGGCGAAGGTTCGCGTCTGACCATCGCCTTCGACGTCGTGCCGGCGTGACGCGGGCGCGTCACTGCCTGCGCAATTCGATGTCGCCGCTGAACGACTGCACGCTGATCGCCGCGTCGCCGTCGCCGATGTGCGCATCCAGGCTGCTGCCCGGGCCGTGTTCCTCCTCCTCCGGCCGGCCGAAATCGCTGTGGATGCCGCCGCTGAAGGTGGACGCCTCGAGGTGGGCCGACAGCGTCGCCGGCAGACGCAGGCGCAGATCGCCGCTCATCGATTCCAGCCGCAGGCGAGCGTGCGCGGCGGGCACGACGGCGATCGAGACATCGCCCGACACCGTGCCGACTTCGAGTTCCTGCACCGCCGCGGCGTCCACGCGGACTTCGCCGGAGACGGTTTCGAGTTTCACCCGCCCGCCGAGCCCCTTGGCGACGATGTTGCCGCTCACCGTCTGCAGATGCGCGCGCGTCGTCGCGCTGCCCGGCAGCGTCGTGAACACCACCTCGCCGCTGACGCTGTTGACCTCCACCTCGGGCGCGCCGCAGGTCAGGCGCAGCGTGCCGCTGACGCTGTTCGCCTCGAGCGACTTGCCGGCGATGCCGCTGACCGTCGCGTCGGCGCTGACGACGCTGAGATCGAGCGCCGCCGTGCGCGGCACGCGCAGCACGAGCTCGCTGTCGTCGCTCGGCCCCTGGCCGCCGAACCAGCCGGATTTCGTGCCCTCCACGCGCAGGCTCAGGCGCTTGGGCGCGGCGATCACGCTCAGCCGGGAATCGGCGCCGAGACGGCCGCTCAACTCGACCTCGGCCTGGTCCCAGGTGCTCACCGCCACGCTGCCACGGACGTTGCTCACCTCGATGCGCGCATCGGGCGCGACCGTCCAGGATTGCGCCAGGCTGCGCGCCTCGCCGGCGGCGACGATGGCCTGGGTCTCCGCCGCCGGCGGCTCGGCGGCCAGGGCGCCGAGGGGCAGGGTGGAAAAAAGGATTTTTGCCAATGTATACATGAATCGGGTCCTCGCGCGCCTCATCTGGCCTTGGCTTCCTGCCGCAGCAGGCGCATGCGCTGGGCATTGGTGCGGTTGAGCAGGCCGACCAGGAACACCGCATCCGGACGCCGCTCCAGCGCCTGCTGCAATTGCACGCTCGCCGCGTCGAGATCCTGCGCCGCCGCGGCCAGCGCCGGCAGCTCGGGTTGCGCCCAGGCGAGCGGTGCCGGTGGCGCGGCGTCGGTCGCCGGCGGAGTGCGCGCGCGCCAGCCGAGCCAGCCCGCGCCGCCGACGACGAGCACTGCCGCCGCCGCGGCCGCGAGCGCCGGCCAGCGCCGGCCGCGCCGCGGCGTGGCCGCGATGCGCGCGTGGATCGCCGGCCACAGGTCGCGTTCCGGCAGCGCCGGACCGCCCAACTTGCGCAGTTCATTGCGCCAGATCAATTCGTGGTTCATGCCGCACCTCCGAGCGCGCGCCGCAGCAGGCCGCGCGCGCGATGCAACTGCGCCTTGGACGAACCGACGGCCATGCCGAGTTCGGCCGCGATTTCCTCGTGCTTGAATCCTTCCACGTCGTGCAGCACGAGCACGGCGCGGGCACGCGGCGGCAGCGCCGCCACCGCCCGTTCCAGATCGGCGCGCTCGCCGGCGCAGAACGGCACCGCGCCGCCGGCCGCCGTCGCGAGCGCCGCATCGTCCGTGGTCTCGTCGTCGCGCCGCGCGCGCAGGTCCATCAGCGCCGTATTCACGCCGAGCCGGTGCAGCCAGGTCGAGAACGCGCTTTCGTGGCGGAAGCTCGCCAGCTTCTGCCAGGCCCGCACGAACGCCTCCTGGGTGAGTTCCTCGGCGCGGGCGCGATCCCGGCCGACCAGGCGCAGGATCGTGCCGTAGAGCCGACCGACGTGTTGCCGGTACAACTGCTCGAACGCGGCGACATCGCCGGCGGCGGCGCGCCGCACCAGCGCCGGCACGGCGTCGGCGGCTTCCGGTGGGCCAGCGGCGGGTCGATGCTCAGGGCGGCGCCATCCATTTGCGGAGTTGGATGCAGCCGGGCCGCCGCGGGTTTAGCCGGCGGCCGGCGCGCGAGCGGCCGCGCTCACGGCGTCCCCAGCGGCTGCGGTTCGATCTCCTGCTCGGCCAGCAGCGCGGCGATGCGCTGCTGCTCCTCGAGCAGCGCGCGCGGCATGCGCGCGCCGAACGAGGCCAGGTACTCGCCGATGCTCTCGTACTCGGCGATCCAGCCTTCGATGTCCACGTGCAGCAACGCCTCCAGCTGCGAGCGCGGCAGATCGAGCCCGGCGAGGTTGAGATCCTGCGGCCGCGGCAGATTGCCGATCGGCGTTTCCTCCGCGCCCTCGCTGCCGGCGCAGCGGCCGAGGATCCATTCGAGCACGCGCAGATTGTCGCCGAATCCCGGCCACAGGAACTTGCCGTCCGCGCCCTTGCGGAACCAGTTGACGTGGAAGATCTTCGGCAGCCGCATGCCCGGCCGGTCGAACGACAGCCAGTGGGCGAAGTAGTCGGCGAAGTTGTAGCCGCAGAACGGCTTCATCGCCATCGAATCGCGGCGCAACACACCGACCGCGCCGGTCGCGGCGGCGGTGGTCTCCGAACCCATCGCCGCGCCGACCAGCACGCCGTGGCGCCAATCGCGCGCCTCGAACACCAGCGGCACGAGGTGCTCGCGGCGGCCGCCGAACACGATCGCCGAGATCGGCACGCCTTGCGGATCCTCGGCGCGCGGCGACCAGCTCGGGCACTGCCGCGCGGACACGGTGAAGCGCGAATTCGGATGCGCGGCCGGGCCGCTGCCGGGCACGTAGTCGCGGCCCTGCCAGTCCTTGACCGGCACGCCCGGCAGACCTTCCCACCACGGCTGATGGTCCGCGGTCAACGCGACGTTGGTGAAGATGGCGTCGTGGTTCAGCATCGCGAGCGCGTTGGGGTTGGTCTTGGCGCTGGTGCCCGGCGCCACCCCGAAATATCCCGCTTCCGGATTGATCGCCCACAACCGGCCGTCGGCGCCGGGCGTCATCCAGCAGATGTCGTCACCGATCGTCCACACCTTCCAGCCGGCCTGGGCGTAGCCCTCCGGCGGGATCAGCATGGCGAGATTGGTCTTGCCGCAGGCCGAGGGAAACGCCGCGGCGAGGTAGTGGGTCTCGCCGCGCGGATTCTCGATGCCGACGATCAGCATGTGCTCGGCCAGCCAACCCTCCTGGCGCGCCTGCCACGAACCGATGCGCAGGGCATGGCACTTCTTGCCGAGCAGCGCGTTGCCGCCGTAGCCGGAGCCGATCGACTTGATCGTGAGCTCCTCCGGGAAATGCAGGATGTAGCGCTTGTGCGGATCGAGCTCGCCGATGGAGTGCAGGCCCTTGACGAACTTGCCCTCGCGCTCGATGCGGGCGAGCGCCCTGGCGCCCATGCGCGTCATCAGCGCCATGTTCACCACGACATAGGGGCTGTCGGTGATCTCCACGCCGCAGCGCGCCAGCGGCGAATCGAGCGGGCCCATGCAGTAGGGAATCACGTACAGGGTGCGGCCCTGCATGCAGCCGGCGAACAGTGCATCGATCTTGGCGTGCGCCTCGGCCGGATCCATCCAGTGATTGTTCGGGCCGGCGTCGTCGCGGTTGCGGGTGCAGATGAAGGTCAGATGCTCCACCCGCGCCACGTCGGACGGATGCGAGCGGTGCAGAAAGCAGTTCGGATGCGTGCGCGGATTGAGTTCGATCAGATCGCCGCTCGCGAGCATGCGCTCGACGAGCGCGTCGTACTCGGCCTCGCTGCCGTCGCACCAATGGATGTGATCGGGCCGGGTCAGGCGCGCGACGTCCTCCACCCACCGGTTCAATGCTTCGAGCTTGCTGGACATGAAACTCCTCTGCGGGCCGGGCGGCCCTGGTCATCGTATGCAATCCACCGCGGCGGCAGCCCGCCGCTCGCCTTGTGCCTCACGCCGGAATCAGCGTGTCGATCACGTGCTCGACATAGGCCTCGAGCTCGGCGTGCTCCAGCCGCGGCATGCCGAGCTGCAAGGCCAGTTGCAGGAAGCCGACATAGGCCGCGTAGGCCAGCCGGGCACGGTGCGCGGCGACGCTGCGGCTCATGCCGACCTGCCGATACGCGAGGGTGAGAAAATCCAGCCGCCGCGCCGACACCCTGGCCATCACCGGCTGCACGATCGGGTGATCGAGCGCGCGCAGCAGCGCCGAATAGATCGCGTGCGACTTCGCCTCGCGCCCGGTGCGCCGGAACAACTCGCACAGCCGCGCACGCGGATCGGCGATCGGTTCGACCTGCCCCAGCACCTGATCGGTGTCCTGCTTCTCCCAGCGCTCCAGCGCGGCCTTGAGCAGGGCCTCGCGATTCGGAAAGTGCCAGTAGAAGCTGCCCTTGGTGACGCCGAGCTGGCGCGCCAGCGCCTCGACGGCGACGGCGCCCACGCCCTGCTTGGCGATCAAGTCCAGCGCGGCCTGCTCCCAATCCGCCGCGGACAGGCGGGTGCGTTCGACTTTTGCCACGGCGTGCAACATGGGCGCATGGTACCGACTCGGGTCGGCGCAGGTGAAGACCGTCTTTCGCTGCGTCGCAGCAGATCGGCGAAAACTCAACGATCTGGACCATGCGCAGCCGTATTGACAGCGCGACGAAGCCGGCACCATACTCGGCCGTATGGAAAACGCCGTCTCCCGCCTCGACGAGGCGCCCGCGACCGTGTGCGGCAGTCCGTTCCGACTGCGCGCGGCCGACGAGGTGATGCTCGCGGCCGAGCGCTTCGGCGATCCGGCCGCGCCGGCGCTCGTGTTCGCGCACGGCTTCGGGCAGACGCGACAGGCCTGGAACGCCACCGCCGCCGCGCTGGCGGCGGAGGGGTGGCAATGCGTGACCGCCGATGCACGCGGTCACGGCGAGAGCGGCTGGCGCGAGGACGGCGCCTACGAGTTCGCGCAGTTCGTCGATGACCTCGTGCGACTCGCGCGCCACGCCGCGCGCGGGCGCGACGCGCCCATCCTGATCGGCGCCTCGATGGGCGGCCTGCTCGGCCTGATCGCCCAGGCCGAGCACGCGCCGTTTCGCGCGCTCGTCCTGGTCGACATCACGCCGCGCTGGGAATCGGCGGGGGTTCAGCGCATCATCGCCTTCATGCGCGCGCACCCGCAGGGTTTCGCCAGCCTGGAGCAGGCGGCCGAGGCGATCGCCCGGTACCTGCCGCACCGGCGTGGGCGCAAACCGCCGGCGCGGTTGCGTTCGCTGCTGGTGCCGACCGCCGACGGCCGGCTGCGCTGGCATTGGGACCCGCGCCTGCTCGATCGCATCGCCCACGACAGCGAACGGCATCAGGCGGATCTGATCGCCGCGGCGCGGCGCATTCGCGTGCCGACGCTGCTGCTGAGCGGCGAGCACAGCGACGTGGTCTCCGCCGCCACCATCGAGGAATTCCTGCACTGCGTGCCGCACGCCCGCCACGTGCGCGTGCGCGAGGCCACGCACATGATCGTCGGCGACCGCAACGAGGCCTTCACCGCCGCGGTCGAAACGTTTCTCACGCCGCTGCGCCCACCCGGCGCGGTCACCCGGAGTTCGTCATGACCCCCTTCGTCCCGTTGCTCGCCGTGCTCGCCGCCTCGCTCGTCTGCGCGTATCTGCGCACCGGATTGCGCGTGTGGAGCGGCGCCGGTTTCGCTGCGTTGTTGCTCGCCGGCTGGCTCGCCGGCAGCGGCGGGCTGGCGCTCGCGCTCACCGCGCTCGGCTTCGCCGCGCTCACCGTGCCGCTCAACCTGCCGGAATTCCGCCGCCGCCGGATCACCGCGCCGCTGCTCGCGGTGTACCAGAAGATCACGCCGCAGTTGAGCGCCACCGAACGCATCGCGCTCGAGGCCGGCACGGTCGGCTTCGAGGGCGAACTGTTCAGCGGCAAGCCGGATTGGAAAAAACTGCTCGGCCAGCCGGCGCCGCAGTTGTCGGTCGAGGAACAGGCCTTTCTCGACGGCCCCTGCGAGGAACTGTGCCGCATGCTCAACGACTGGGAGATCACCCACGAGCTCGCCGACCTGCCGCCCGCGGTCTGGGAGTTCCTGAAGAAGAACAAGTTCTTCGGCATGATCATCCCGAAGGAGTACGGCGGCCTTGGTTTCTCCGCGCTGGCGCACTCGGCGGTGCTGCAGAAGCTGGGCAGCATCTCCGCCACGGCGGCATCCACCGTCGCCGTGCCGAATTCGCTCGGTCCGGCGGAACTGCTGCTCCACTACGGCACCAGGGAACAGAAGGAGTACTACCTGCCGCGCCTGGCCGACGGCCGCGAGATTCCGTGCTTCGCGCTGACCGGGCCCTACGCCGGCTCGGACGCGACCTCGATCCCGGATTACGGCATCGTCTGCAAGGGCGAGTGGAACGGCGGCAACGTGCTCGGCGTGCGGCTCACCTTCGACAAGCGCTACATCACGCTCGCGCCGGTGGCGACGGTGGTCGGTCTGGCGTTCCGCCTGTACGATCCGGACAAGCTGCTCGGCGAGGCGACCGATCTCGGCATCACCCTCGCGCTGGTGCCGCGCGAGACCCGCGGACTCGAGATCGGCCGGCGCCATCTGCCGCTCAACATCCCGTTCCAGAACGGCCCGGTGCGCGGCAAGGACGTGTTCGTGCCGCTGTCGCAACTGATCGGCGGCCCGGACATGGCCGGCCACGGCTGGCGCATGCTGGTCGAATGCCTGTCGGTCGGCCGCGCCATCTCGCTGCCGTCCAACACCACCGGCGGCGTGCGCATGGCGGCGATCGTCACCGGCGCCTACGCGCGCCTGCGCAAGCAGTTCGGCATCGCCATCGGCCGCTTCGAGGGCGTGGAGGAGGCGCTGGCGCGGATCGGCGGCTACGCCTATCTGATGACTGCGCTGTCCCGCGCCACCGCCGCCGCGGTGGATCGCGGCGAGAAGCCGGCCGTGCCGTCGGCGATCGCCAAGTACCACTGCACCGAGCTCGCCCGCGAGGTGGCCCGGGACGCGATGGACGTGCACGGCGGCAAGGGCGTGCAGCTCGGTCCGAAGAACTATCTCGGCCGCGGCTGGCAGGGCGCGCCGATCGCGGTCACCGTCGAGGGCGCGAACATCCTCACCCGCAGCATGATGATCTTCGGCCAGGGCGCGATCCGCTGCCATCCCTACGTGCTCAAGGAACTCGAGGCCACCCGCATCGCCGACTACCGCGAGCGCCTGATCGCGTTCGACCGCGTGCTGTTCCAGCACATCGGCTTCGCCATCTCCAACGCCGCGCGCAGCTTCGTGCTCGGTCTCACCCACGCCCGCATCGGCGCGGTGCCGGGCGACAAGTATACAAGGCGCTTTTATCGCAAATTGAACCGCTACGCCGCGGCGCTCGCGCTCGTCGCCGACAGCGCGATGCTGCTGCTCGGCGGCAAGCTCAAGTTCAAGGAGAAGATTTCCGCGCGCCTCGGCGATGTGCTGTCGTATCTGTACATCGCCAGCGCCATGCTCAAGCGCTACGAGGATCAGGGCCGGCCGGCGGCGGACCAGCCGCTGCTCGCCTGGGCGTTCCACGAGTGCGCGTATCGCATGCAGCAGGCGCTCGACGGCACGCTGCGCAACTTCCCGATCCGGCCGGCGGCCTGGCTGCTGCGGGCGCTGGTGTTCCCGCTCGGCCGGCGCGAGGCGCCGCCGTCGGACCGGCTCGGCCATCGCGTCGCCGCGCTGCTGTGCGCGCCGGGCGAGGCGCGCGACCGTCTCGGCGAATGGGCGTTCCTCACGCCGTGCGCGAACAACCCGGCCGGGCGCCTGAACGCGCTGCTGCCGGAGGTGATCGCCGCCGAACCGGTGGAACGCAAGTTCCTCAAGGCGCTCAAGGTCGGCGCCGAAGGCCCGCACGACTACCTCGCCCAGCTCGCGCTGGTCGAGGCGCAGGGCGGCCTCACCGGCGAGGAGCGCAAGCTGCTCGAGCGCGTGCGCGGCGCGGCGTTCGAGTTCATCAGCGTCGACGATTTCGATCCGCGCGAGCTCGAGGCCGCGGTCCGGCACGGCAAGGCGGCGCTGCGCTCGGTCGCCTGAGCCGATGCGGCGCTACGCCTCGGCGGCGCGGCCGAGGCGGGTGAGCTCGCGCACCGCGCGCCAGCCGATCCAGCCGGAGGCCACGCCGGCCAGCGCGCAGATCGCGGCGAAGCCGGGCAGCGCGAGCCCGAGCGCGCGCAGCAGATTGAAGCCGCTGGTGACGACCACGTCGCCGAGCCGCCACACCGCGGTGTCGATGAAGTCCTTGGCCTTGTAGCGCAACTCCGCATCGACCCGGGTATACAAACTGTCCGCCGCCGGCTTGAACACGCCGTAGGCGCTGGCGCGGGTGATCACGGCGACCGCGGCGATCCACGGCAGGCCGAAGGCGATGAGACCGAGCACGACGAGCGCCTTGATCGCGCCGTCGAGCGCGATCGCATAGTGCGGCCCGAGCCGCACCAGCAACTCGCGCGTGAGGGCGAGCTGCAACAGGATCTGCAGCAGATTGCTGCGGAAATCGATGCCGGCGGCGAATTCGATGCGCGCGTCGGCGTTCGGAAACGCGGCGTGGCTGTAGTCGGCGAGCAGCGCGTAGACGATCGTGCCGACGCAGTCGCCGAGCACCATCAGCGCCGCCATGCGGCGCAGGAACGGCGTCTGCCAGGTGCGCACCATGCCGGCCAGCATGCCGCCGCCGATCACGCGCCGGTCGCGATCGACGTCGCCGGCCACCGGATGCGCCAGCGACCAGCGCGACAGCCACAGCACGCAGCCGATCGACACCGCGAGCAACGCGGCGGACGCCGCGAGCAGGCCGGCCACGCCGACCGCATGCACGAAGCGATTCGGCAGCAACGGCCCGAGGATCGCGCCGAGCGCGCCGCCGAGCGCGATCAGCGGAAACAGCCGATGCGCCTGCTCGGCGTCGAACAGATCGGCCATGAAGCTCCAGAACACCGCGACGACGAACAGATTGAACACGCTGGCCCAGACGAAGAACGCCGTGCCGAGCGCGCGCGTGCCGAGCGCGTCCTCGAACCGGAACAGCGGCACGAACGCGAGCGTGACGAGCGCGCACACGGCGTAGACGACCGGCACGAAATGCCGCCGCCGCTGGCGCGCGACGAGCGCGCCGTACAGCGGCGTCAGCGCCAGCATCACCACGAACACCGCGCCGTAGAACAGCGGCAGCTCGATCGAACCGACCGCGGCGGAAAGCTGATCGCGCACCGGCCGGATGATGTAGTACGCCGCCAGCACGCAGAAGAAATAGAGAAACGCCACGAACACCGCGGGCCATTCGTGACGCTGGATCGCATTGCGCTCGAACACGCCGGACCGTTCCCATCGGGGCGCGTTAGCCTACCATGCGGCGCCGCGGACTTTGCGCGCGGCGGCATCGCCCGCCCGTGCGCGCCGGGGCATAATGGCCGCGTGCCCGCGCTCGCCTCGATCCACATCTATCCGCTCAAGTCGGGCGCGCCGCTGCCGTGCGCGCAGGCGACGGTCGAGCCCCGCGGTCTGCAGCACGATCGGCGCTGGATGGTGGTCGATGCGCGCGGCAAATTCCTCACCGGTCGCCAGCAGCCGCGGCTGACGCTGATCCGCGCCGCGCCCGCGGACGAGGGCCTGCACCTCGCCGCCCCCGGCATGCCGCCGCTCGCCGTCGCCGCGCCGCCGCCGGACGGCGCGCGCCTGCCGGCGACGCTCTGGAACGATGCGCTCGCCCCGCGGCTCGCCGACGCCGCCGCGCACGCCTGGTTGAGCGAGTTGCTCGGCCTGGATTGCCGCCTGGTATACATGGATACCGCCTGCCGCCGCGGCGTGCGGCCGGACTACGCGCGCGCCGGCGACGAGGTGAGCTTCGCCGACGGTTTTCCGCTGCTGCTGATCTCGCAGGCGGCGCTCGATGCGCTCAACGCCCGGCTCGCGCGACCGGTGCCGATGCTGCGGTTCCGGCCGAACCTGGTCGCCGCCGACACCACGCCGCACGCCGAGGACGGCTGGCGACGCATCCGCATCGGCGCGGCCGAATTCGACGTGGTCAAGCCGTGCACGCGCTGCGTGTTCACCACGGTCGATTTCGAACGCGGCGCGTTCGCCGCCGACGGCGAGCCGCTCAAGACGCTTGCGAGTTACCGGCGCACCTCGGCGGGCGTGACCTTCGGCCAGAATCTGATCCCGCGCGCGCTCGGCACGATCCGCGTCGGCGACGCGATCGAGGTGCTGGCGTGATGCTGCGGCGCGGGAGAGCATCTGCTCTAGCGCGAACCCGTAGCCTCGGCCGGCGTCCGCGAACATCCTGCGCATGACCTACGACTACATCATCGTCGGCGCCGGCTCCGCCGGCTGCGTGCTGGCCCACCGCCTGAGCGCGAATCCGCGCGCGCGCGTGCTGCTGCTCGAGGCCGGCCCGCGCGACTGGCATCCGCTGATCCACATGCCGGCGGGCATCGCCAAGCTGGTCAACAAGAAGGGTGTAAATTGGGATTATTATACCGAGCCCGAAGCCGCACTCGGCGGACGGCGGCTGTGGTGGCCGCGCGGGCGCGTGCTCGGCGGCTCGAGCTCGATCAACGCGATGTGCTACATCCGCGGCGATGCGCGCGATTACGACGAATGGGCGCGCCGCATCGGCGACGAACGCTGGGCCTGGCGCGAAGTGCTGCCGTACTTCCGCCGCGCCGAGAACAACCGCCGCGGCGCCGACGAGCGTCACGGCGCGGCGGGCCTGCTGCATGTGGCGGACCTGCGCTACTGCAATCCGCTGTCACGCGCCGCAATCGACGCCGCCGCGGCCTGCGGCTATCCGCACAATCCCGATTTCAACGGCCCGCAGCAGGAAGGCTTCGGCTTCTACCAGGTGACGCAGAAGGACGGCGCGCGCTGCTCGACCGCGGCGGGCTACCTGCGCGCGGCGCGCGGCCGCGCCAATCTGCGCGTGGTCACCCATGCCGCCGTGCAGCGCGTGCTGCTCGACGGCCAGCGCGCGGTCGGCGTCGATTATCGCCATCTCGGCCGCCTCACCCGGGCGGAGGGCGGCGAGATCCTGCTCTGCGGCGGCGCGATCAATTCGCCGCAATTGCTGATGCTCTCCGGGATCGGCCCGGCGGACCATCTGCGCGAGCACGGCGTGCGCGTGGTCCGCGATCTGCCGGGCGTCGGCGCGAATCTGCAGGACCATCTCGACATCTGCACGCTGCAACGCTCGATCCGGCCGGTGACCTACGACCGGCTGAGTGACGCGCTGGTGGCGCTGCGCTACTTCACGCGCCGCGACGGGCCGGGCACCTCCAACATCGCCGAGGCCGGCGGCTTCGTGCGTTCGCGCCTGGCGCCGGACGCGCGCTGCGACCTGCAGTTCCACTTCGTGCCGGCGCTGCTCGACGATCACGGCCGCCACCGGCTGCCGGGCCACGGGTATACTTTGCACGTTTGTGGATTGCGCCCGCAGAGCCGCGGCGTGATCCGGCTGCGCTCCGCCGACCCGGCGGCGAAACCCGCGATTTACGCGCGGTATCTCAGCGATGCCGAGGGCGCCGACCTCAAGCTCCTGATCGAGGGCGTGAAACTGTCGCGCCAACTGTTCGCCGCGGCGCCGTTCGATCCCTACCGCGGCGAGGAGATCTTCCCCGGCGCCGCCGTGCAGACCGACGCCGAAATCGCCGACTTCATCCGCCGCAAGGCCGAGACCATCTATCACCCGGTCGGCACCTGCCGCATGGGCGGCGACGAACTCGCCGTGGTGGACACCGAACTGCGCGTGCACGGGATCGCCGCGCTGCGCGTGGTCGACGCCTCGGTGATGCCGAATTTGCCGGGCGGCAACACCAACGCGCCGACGGTGATGATCGCCGAGCGCGCGGCGGATTTCATCCAGACTCCGTAAGGCTTCCGCTGTCTTTCGGCCAGCGGGTAACTTTTCTTTGCTCGTGCACTGCGCCGCAGGAGCGGCGCGAACAGCGGAGCTGGCCGCGCAGCGGCGCAGCGCAGGATGCCCGGAGTCAAGAAAAGTCACCAAAAGA
>JAJPHA010000098.1 GCA_021325475.1 Rhodanobacteraceae bacterium
TCTTTTGGTGACTTTTCTTGACTCCGGGCATCCTGCGCTGCGCCGCTGCGCGGCCAGCTCCGCTGTTCGCGCCGCTCCTGCGGCGCAGTGCACGAGCAAAGAAAAGTCACCCGCTGGCCGAAGGACAGCGGAAGCTTTGGCTATCGAAAGTGACCCGCTCGGCCTGCGGCCGAGCGGAAGCTCCGTTCTTGTGAGGGGAGAGAGTGTCGGGTACAAAAATGCCGGCTCGCGCCGGCATTTTTGCCGCGGTTGAATCGCTGCTCAGATGAGCAGATCCTTTTCCTTCTTGCCCGCGGCCAATGCGGCGGTGAACCAGCGCGGCCGCTTGCCGCGCCCGGACCAGGTCTCGGCCGGATTCGCCGGATTGCGGTATTTCGGCGCGGCCTTGCGCCGGGTGCGCTTCTTGCGGCCACGGCCGAACAGTTCCTCGATGGTATACCCCTTCGATTTCGCGAAGGCACGCACTTCCTCGCGCGCCTTTTCCACGACTTCGGCTTCCAATTCGCGGGTACGCATTTCGGCACGGCGGATCAGTTCGTCGAGTTGTTTCTTGCTGAGTTTCTTCAGATCGATGGCCATCGGTATTTCCGGTTACGGGGATTTTAGGAAACAAAAGAATAGCATCATTGCGGGATTTTTGCAGAAACGATTCGGCGCCGTGCGCCGTGGCTGCCGCGAGGTCGCGGCGCCGTGCGCCAAGCGAACCGTGCGCATCGCGTGGGTGTGCTGGCGGCGGCCGCGACGGTCGTCGCGGCGCGCGCGCGACGCAATGTTTGCGGCGGCGCGCCCCTTGCGCGCGGCACGCGCTCGGACTAACGTAGGCGGACCGAGCCGCGCGAGGCGGAAACCACCGCTGCCGGCGGCGGGCGAATCCGGGGGAACGCGCGGTGGGCTTGCTCGACGAACTCGAACAGGAAGCGCAGAAGCGCAAGGCGTCGGCCGAGGAGGCCGAAAAGCGCAAGGCCGAGCGCGAGGAGATCTTCCGCACCCAGCTCGAGCCCGGCATGAACGCCCTGTTCGAGTATCTGAACAAGCTCGTCGCCAGCCTCAAGGTGCTGCAGCCGAAGAAGCAGATCCGCTACAACCTGGTCGGGTACGGCGAGGTCGTCGGCTACGTCGAGCACGAATACGAGCTCAAGGTGAATCAGCAGCCGGGCTCGCGCGAGATCGTGCTGAGCTATCCGGTCGCGATCGCCAACGAGGAATGCCCGACCGTCGAGGTGCAGGGCGCGAGCAAGGTGAAGACCGTCGCGCAGAGTTTCCAGCGCTACCACCTGGGCGGCCTGCTCGAGCCGAAGAAGGACGTGAGCGGCGAGATCGTCTCGGCCAAGTTCAAGGCCAAGGGGCGCATCGTGCAGACCGCGACGTTCAGCGCCGACGCCGACAGCGCCGTGATCAAGCTCAGCTTCGTCAATTTCGACGCGCTCGGCACCGCGACCAAGAACATTCCGCCGAACCAGCTCAACGAGGCGTTGTTCGACGAGATCGGCCGCTACCTCACCCACGAGCCGAACGGTCTGTTCCGCGAGGCCCTGCCGGACACCTACCGCAACCAGTTGCGCACCAAGGTGCAGCAGGAGCAGATCAAGCGACGCTGGGAGTCGAAGATCAGCGCGCAGCAGCAGACCGAGCTGGAACGGCTGAAACGCGAGCAGAGCCTGACCGCGAAGTTCGGCAAGCTCGTCGGCAAGGACAAGCCCGCCGACAAGCCGGCCGAGCCGTCGTGGCTCGAGCGCATCAAGGGTCTGGTGAAGAAGGACCGCGGCTGAACGCGCGCGCCGCGCTCAGGCGGCGCCATCGCTACGCGAACCGGGCGAACAGGCGTTCGCGGTCGAGCGCGACGCTCTCCGTGTCGCGCCGGCCGCGGTATTCGAAGGTGCCGGCGGCCAGCCCGCGCTCGGAGACGACCACGCGGTGCGGAATGCCGATCAGCTCGATGTCGGCGAACATCGCGCCGGGCCGCAGGCCGCGATCGTCCAGGCACGCCTCGATGCCGCGCCGTGCGAATTCGGCGTAGAGTTCCTCGGCCGCCGCGCTCACGCGCGCATCGTTCTTCGGATTGATCACGCAGATCGCCACGCGCCACGGCGCGATCGCCTCCGGCCAGACGATGCCGGCCGCGTCGTGGCACTGCTCGATCACCGCGCCGACGATGCGGCTGACGCCGATGCCATAGCAGCCCGCCGTCGGCGTCAGCTCCTTGCCGGCCTCGTCCAGCACGGTGACGCCGAGCGCCTTGGTATACAACGGCCCATTCTGGAAAATGTGGCCCACCTCGATGCCGCGCACGAGCTTGAGCCTGCCCTGGCCGTCCGGGCTCGGGTCGCCATCGACCGCGTTGCGCAGATCGGCGCGCTCGGGCTCGGCCGCGTCGCGGCCCCAGTTCGCGCCGGTAACGTGGAAGCCGGCCTCGTTCGCGCCGCAGACGAAGTCGGCGAGCGCCGCGGCGGCGTGGTCCGCGATCACCGGCACCTTGTCGCCGACCGGGCCGAGAAAGCCCGCTTCGCAGCCGAACGCCGCGCGGATCTCCGCATCGTCGGCGAGCGCGAGCGGCGCCGCCACCTTCGGGTGCTTGGCCGCCTTGACCGCGTTGAGCGTGTGATCGCCGCGCAGGGCGAGCGCGACCAGGCCGCCGTCGCGGCCCTTCACCACGATCAACTTCACGGTGGTCGCGAGCGGCACGCCGAGCAGCGCGGCCACCGCCTCGCAGGTCTTCTGGGTCGGCGTTTCCACTTTTCGCAAAGTGGATTTTGCCACAGGACGCGGCCCCGGCGGGCGCGTCTCGGCCACCTCCAGATTCGCGGCGTAGTCGGAAGCATCGGACACCGCGAGCTGGTCCTCGCCGGATTGCGCCAGCACGTGGAACTCCTCGGTGCGGTCGCCGCCGATCGCGCCGGAATCGGCCTTGACCACGCGGAAATCGAGCCCCAGCCGGGTGAAGATGCGCTGGTAGGTCTCGCGCATGTTGCGGTATTCGCGTTCGAGATCGGCTTCGGTCAGATGGAAGCTGTAGGCGTCCTTCATCAGGAAATCGCGGCCGCGCATCACGCCGAAGCGCGGGCGGATCTCGTCGCGGAACTTCCACTGGATCTGGTACAGATTGATCGGCAGTTGGCGGTAGCTGCGGATGTCGCGCCGGACGAGATCGGTGATCACTTCCTCGCAGGTCGGCGAGAGCACGAAATCGCGCTGGTGGCGGTCCTTCAGGCGCAGCAGCTCGGGGCCGTACTTGGCGTAGCGCCCGGATTCCTGCCACAGCTCCGCCGGCACGACCAGCGAGGCCAGCACCTCGAGCGCGCCGGCGCGGTCCATCTCCTCGCGCACGATCGCCTCGACCTTCCGCAGCACGCGCAGGCCGAGCGGCAGCCAGGTGTAGATGCCGGCGGCGAGCTTGCGGATCATGCCGGCGCGCAGCATCAACTGGTGACTGACGATCTCGGCGTCGGCCGGGACTTCCTTGAGCGTCGGCAGATGGAATCGGGACAGGCGCATCGGCGCGGCGAGGAATCCAGGAAAGGGCCGCGAATTGTAGCGGCTGCGCGCACGCCGACCAAATCGGCGCCTCGTCCTCTGGACCGAGGCCGATTCCGACTCGCGCCGGTGGAGCGCGCCCGGCGCCGGTTCTATAGTCCGCCGCCGGTTTTCCGGCTCAGACTAGAGGATTCCCATGCCTACGCTTCGCCTGCACCCGCTCGCCGCCGCGCTCGCCTTGGGCGGCTCGACGCTCGCCGCCGCAACGGAAACCACGCTGCCGGCGATCGAGGTGACGACCTCGAAGCTCGCCGAGCCGGTGCAGCAGACGCCGGCGATGATCACGGTGGTGAGCGGCGAGGAACTGCGCGCGCGCGGCGCGACGGATCTGCGCACGGCGTTGAGCCTGGTCGCCGGCGTCGACATCGCGCCCGGCGGCGACGCCGGGCCGGCCGGAGCGGTGCCCGGCCTGTGGGGACTGCGCGAATTCGATGCCTTCCTGCTGGTGGTCGACGGCATTCCGACCGGTGGTGCGTTCAATCCGGCGCTCGCCACGCTCGATCTCGCCGACGTCGAGCGCATCGAGGTGCTGCGCGGTGCGGCGCCGGTGATGTACGGCGCCACCAGCTTCGTCGGCGTGATCCAGGTGATCCACTACGCCGCCGGCGCGACCCCGGCGCGCGCCACGATCGGCGCCGGCACGCGCCGCACCGGGATCGCCTCGATCAGCGGCAACCTGCCGGAGTGGGGCGGGTTCAAGCAGTCGCTCAGCGCGAACGCCGAAACGCGCGAGTTCAGCCAGGATCGTTCCGGTGTGGATCGCGGCCACGTGCTCTACCGCGCCGCCGGCGAGACCGGACTCGGCAAGCTGCATTTCGATCTCGATGGCGTGGTGCTGCGCCAGGATCCGTACAGCCCGCATCCGGTCGAGGACGGCGGGCTCTCGCCGCGCTTCCCGCTCGATGCGAACGCGATGCCGAAGGATGCGCGCAAGGATCAGGACCGCCTGCAATTCAACGCCGGCCTCGAGCGCAGCGTGGGCTCAGGCGAATGGGTGACGACGTTCTCGCTCGATCATGCCAACGGCCGCAACACGGAAGGCTTCCTGCGCGCGGACTTCGCCACCGACGGCGTCACCCACAATGCCGACGGTTTCCGCCAGACGCTCACGCTCACCGACGCCTATTTCGATACCTATCTCGCCCTGCATCCGGGCGAGGAAATCACCTGGACCACCGGCTTCGACTGGCTCTACGGCCACGGCCGGCAGCGCAGCGACAATTTCGAATACGCCGTGCTGCCGAACGGCGCCAACGCGCCGGATTCGCACAGCCTGCCGATCGACGAATCCACCGAGCGCACGGACCGGCGCAACTTCCTCGGCGCGTATTCGCAGATCGACTTCAAGCCGAGCGAACGGCTGGACCTGATCGCCGGGCTTCGACTCAACCACACCGAGGAGCGCAGCCGCGGCGTCGAGATCGATCGTCACGCCGATCCCGGCACGCCGCCCGACGTCGGGTCCGATCGGCGCAGCAAGTCGCGCCTGTCCGGCATGCTCGGCGCGAGCTACGCGCTGTGGGCCGACGACGGCGATCGCCTGACCGCGTTCGCCGACTACCGCAACACCTACAAGCCGGCGGCGATCGATTTCGGCCCGGAGGCCGAGAGCGCGATCCTCAAGCCCGAGACCGCGCACAGTTGGGAGGCCGGCCTCAAGGGCGCGTTCGCCGAGGCTCGTCTCGACTGGGAGCTCTCGTACTTCCACATGGATTTCGCCAACCTGGTGATTCCGGAAAACGTCGGCGGTCTGCCCGGCCTCGCCAACGGCGGCCGCGAGCGCTTCAAGGGCGCCGAGCTCGAGGGCGACTGGCGCGTGACCGACGACTGGCGCGTGCGCGCCACCTATGCCTGGCACGACGCGCGCTACACCACCGTCCGGTGACGCTCGAGGACGGCAGCGTGGTGAACTACGCCGGCAACCGGCTCGAGGTCTCGCCGCAGCACCTGGCGGCGCTTGGCCTGATCTACGCTCCCGCGCACGGCTGGCAGGGCGCGATCGTGTGGAACTACGTGGGTCGTCGCTTCCTCGACCAGGAGAACGAGGCGCCGGTCGGCGGCTACACCACGGTCGATGCCGGCGTCGGTTATCGTTTCGCCCGCTTCGAACTGCGTCTGGACGGCTACAACCTGAGCGACCGTCGCGATCCGGTCGCGATCAGCGAACTCGGCGACGGCCAGGCCTACCGACTGCCCGGGCGCAGCGTGGTGCTGTCGGCCACGTTCGATCTGCAATGAGGACGCGCAGCGACCCGCGCCGGAGCTTCACCGCGGCTTCGGCGCGGATGGCGGCACCACGCTCGGCACGACGTTGACGTCCGGGTTGTAGCGCACGGTTTCGTAGGGGCGATCGGCCGGCGGGGTGTCGGTCACGTGCCACACGCCCTGGGCGTCGCGCCACTTGTAGAGCGGCGGGTTGGCCCGCGGCGATGCCGGCAGCGGCCGGCGCAGGAACTCGGGCAGCGTCTGCGGCGCGAGATACCACCACGCCGCGGCGGCGATCGCGATCAGCGCGAGCAGCCACGGCAGGGCGCGACCGCGCGCGGTGCGCGGCCGGCCAAGCTCGCTGTCGCGCGGATCACTTGCAATACAGCGCGATCTGCGCATTGGTGTCGGCGATCTGCGCCTGCCGCTGCTTGTCGTCGAGCGCTTGCGGTTTGCCGTCCGGGCCGGTCATGCTGACCGGAAACTTGCTCTGCAGCAGTTCCAGATTGCGGCGCGCGGTGGCGCAGGCCTTGGCGCGGTTGTCCGGCGTGTCGGGCAAGGTGGTGGTCTGCGGCGGCGCCGCGGTCTCGTCCTTCGGCTTTTCCGCCGGCTCGGCGCCTTCCTCGCCGGCGACGGCATGCGGGCGATCGCCGCCGGTCACGCGCACGATCTGGACGTTCTGCGCGTCCTTCGGCGGCGGCGCATCGGAATAGTGCACCACGCCGCCGGCGTCGGTCCACTTGTATACCTGGCCCTGTCCCGCCCAGGCCGAGCCGAGGACGAGGCAGAGGACGACGAGCAGCGCTGCGCGATTCATTGCCGGTTCTCCTGCGCCATCACCACGGCGCCTTGGCGGTTGCCCCTGTGCACAGACGCTTGGATAGCACTAGTCCGCGCCGGACACAAGCCTTTCCGCCGCAAAGAAGCGTTGCCAATGCGTGGCTTGGGGTACACTGGTGACATTCCGCTTCACGTTCCGGTCCGATGGACACCGATCCCGTCGCTTCGCCGAAGCCGCGCCGCGGCATCTATCTGCTGCCGAACCTGCTCACCACCGGCGCGATGTTCGCCGGGTTCTACGCCATCGTCGCCGCGATCGCCGGCGAGTACACCAATGCCGTCGTCGCGGTGTTCGTGGCCGGGCTGTTCGACGGCCTCGACGGCCGCGTGGCGCGATTGACCAACACCCAGAGCGCGTTCGGCGTGCAGTACGATTCGCTGTCGGACCTGGTCAGCTTCGGCGTCGCGCCGGCGCTGGTGTTGTACGCCTGGTCGCTGAAGTCGCTGGCGGCCTATGGCCCGGCCTGGGGCAAGCTCGGCTGGGCGGCGGCGTTCGTGTTCGCCGCCTGCGGCGCCTTGCGTCTGGCGCGGTTCAACACCCAGGTCGGCGTGGCCGACAAGCGCTATTTCCAGGGCCTGGCGATTCCCGCGGCCGCAGGTCTGGCGATGTCCTACGTGTGGACCATGCTCGATCGCGGTCTGCGCGGCGAGGACGTGCAGTTCCTCACGCCGGTGATCGCGGTCGCCGCCGGGCTGCTGATGGTCAGCCGCTTCCGCTACTACAGCTTCAAGGCCTGGCCGAAGTCCGACCGCGTGCCGTTCTACTGGATTCCGCTGGTGGTGCTGATCCTGGTCGCGCTGGCGGTGAACCCTTCGCACGTGCTGTTCGGCATCGCCGTGCTGTACGCGCTGTCGGGACCGGTCGGAACCCTGTGGGGACTGCGCCGTCGCCGCGAGCGGCGCGAGACGCCGCCGCCGGAGACCGGCGTGTCGTGAACGCGGCGCCGCCGAACGCGGCCTTCGCGGGGGAGCGGCGCGCGCTCGGCTTTCTCGCCGAGCTCAGTCGAGGTCTGGCACTGTCGCTCGATCTCGATCAGACGCTGCGTCTGGCCGTCACCCGCATCGCCGAGTTCATGCAGGCCGAGGCGGCGTCGTTGTTCCTGATCGATCCGGCGAGCGGCCTGCTCGAATGCCGCAATTGCGCCGGCCCGGTGGACATCGCCGGCTTGAAGCTCGCCGTCGGCCAGGGCGTGGTCGGCCGCTGCGTGGCCGAAAACGCCACCCAGATCGTGCGCGACGCGCGCAGCGATGCGCGCGTCAACGCGCGCGTGGACGCCGAAACCGGCTTCGTCACCCGTTCGATCCTGTGCGCGCCGCTCGCCACCGCGCAAGGCGCGATCGGCGCGCTCGAGGTGATCAACCGCCGCGACGGCGGCTTGTTCGACGAGGCCGATGCGGAGCTGCTCGGCCTGATCGCGGCGCCCGCCGCGCTCGCCATCCACAACGCCCAGCTCGCGGCCGGCCTGCTCGAGCAGCAGCGCATCAAGCGCGAGCTCGCGCTGGCGCGGCGCATGCAGAAATCGCTGCTGCCCAGGCGCCGACGCGGCGATTTCCCGCTGCTCGGCGTGAACCTGCCGGCGCACGAGATCTCCGGCGATTTCTACGACTATTTCGACCGCGCCGACGGCCGGCTCGGCTTCGTCATCGGCGACGTCTCCGGCAAGGGGCTCGATGCGGCATTCCTGATGGTGCGGGTGGGCAGTCTGCTGCGCTCGGCCGGCAAGCACGCCGCGAGCCCGGCGCGCTGGCTCGCCGAGGTCAACGCCGAGCTGTGCGGGCTGCTCACGGACGGGCGCTTCGTCTGCGCCGCGGTCGGCATGTACGATCGCGCCGGCGGCCGCGTCGGCGTCGCCAGCGCGGGCTTTCCGCCGGCGCTGCTGCACGACGGCGCGCGCTTCGAGGAACTGGCGGCGACCGGTCCGCCGCTCGGCATTCTGGCCGAGGCGGACTACGCCGAACACGAGCTCGAACTCGGCGCGCGCGCGCTGTACCTGTTCTCCGACGGCGCCACCGACGTGCGCGCGGCCGCCGCCGACCGGCTCGGCAGCCAGGGGCTGCGCGAGTTGATCGCACGCCACGCTGCGCTGGCGCCGGAACCGCGCCTGCGCGCGCTGCTCGGAGAACTGAAACGTCTGCGGTTGGTGGACGACACCACCCTGCTGCTGTTGCAGGAGCCGGCCGGCTCGGCGGCGCAGACGCTGCTCGATCTCGTCTTCCCGGCGCGCGCCGAGCAGATGCGCACGGTGCGCGCGGCGTTGCGCGCCGCGCTCGATGCCGAGGAGGTCGCGCCGGAGCTGCGCGATCGGCTGGTGCTGGCGGTGGACGAGGCCTGCACCAACATCATCCGCCACGCCTATTGCGGCGGCGAGGGCGAGACCATCGCGCTGCATCTGGCGCGCGAGCAGGATATGCTGGTGTTCGAGCTGCGCGACTCGGCGCCGCCGGTCGATCCCGGCAAACTCAAGCCGCGCGATCTCGCCGAATGCCGGCCGGGCGGACTCGGCCTGCCGTTCATCGACGCGCTGATGGACGAGTGGCAGGTGTCCCCGGCGGCGGACGGCAAGGGCAATGTGCTCTGCATGCGCAAGCGGCTGGTCGTGGGGGAACACGAATGAACCGGAACGGCAACGAATGCGTGCGCGAGTCGCTCGGCGACTACGTGCTGGTGCGGGTGCGCGGCGAGGTGGATCTGTCCTGGTCGCAGCAGGTGCGGCGCGCGATCCTCGACGCGCTCGGCGAGACCGGCAAGGTCGGCGTGGATCTTTCCGAGGTGAGCTACATCGATTCCTCCGGCATCGCCGCGCTGGTGGAAGGCTTCCAGAACGCGCGCGGCAAGGGCCAGCAGTTCGGCCTGGTGGCGGTGAGCGGCGCGGTACTGGCGGTGCTCCGGCTGGCGCGGCTGGATCGGGTGTTTCCGCTGTTCCCGGATGTCGAGAGCGCGCGCGCCGGCTGACCGATGAACGCGCTCAGCCGCCCGCTCGCCAGTCTCGGCCGCGCCGCCGTGCAGTCGGTCGCCGGCATCGGCTACGCCGGCATGCTGCTGCTCGAGAGCCTGTACTTCGCCGCGCTCGGCTGGCGCGTCGGCCAGCCGCTGCGCCTGCGCCAGGTGCTGGAACAGATGCGCCAGATCGGCGTCGACGCGCTGCCGATCGTGACCCTGCTCGCGCTCACCATCGGCGTGATGCTCGGCATCCAGTTCATCGCCGCGTTGCGCGAGTTCGGCGCGCAATCGCAGGTGGTCGTGGCGGTGGCGAAATCGGTGACGCGCGAGTTCGGCGCGCTGATCACCGCGATCCTGGTCGCCGGCCGCTCCGGCTCGGCGCTGGCGGCGCGCATCGGCTCGATGAGCGTGTCGCAGGAGGTGGACGCGCTCGCCACCATGGGTATCGAGCCGGTGCGCTATCTCGCCGCGCCGGCGCTGATCGCGATGCTCGTCATGCTGCCGGTGCTCACCGTGTTCGCCGACACCGTGGCGATCCTCGGCGCGGCGCTGTACGCCTCGCCGGCGCTCAACGTCACGCCGGCGGCGTATCTGTTGCAGACCCTGTCGCTGCTGGTGCCGGGCGATCTCTGGCAAGGCATCGCCAAGGCGTTCGTGTTCGCCGTGCTGATCACCCTGATCGGCGTCAGCACCGGGTTTTCGGTGAGCGGTGGCGCCGAAGGTGTCGGCCGCGCGACCACGCGCGCGGTGGTGCTGTCGATCTGCTACATCATCGTGGCCGATATGGTGTTTTCGTTCTTCTTGAACAGGTAGGGCCGAGGGCTGAGGGCTGAGGCGCTCGGGGACCACGGAACGCTGCGAATGAATACGCGAGTTCAACAGGACGCCACTGGAGCAGGGCAGCCCTCGGCCCTCGGCCCGCAGCCCTTGATCGAGGTCGAAAAGCTCGAAGCCTGGTACGGCCGGCGCCGGATCCTCAACGGCATCGACTTCCGCGTGGACGCGGGCGAGATCCGCGTGATCATGGGCGGCTCGGGCTCGGGGAAAAGCACCCTCTTGCGTCATCTGCTCGGCCTGCAGAAGCCGCGCAGCGGCACGGTGCGGCTGCTCGGCGTGGACCTCGGCCGCGCCAGCGAGCGCGAGATGCTGGCGCTGCGCCGGCAGATCGGCGTGTCGTTCCAGGGCGGCGCGCTGCTCACCTCGCTCAGCGTCGGCGACAACGTCGCGCTGCCGCTGCGCGAACACACCGACCTCGACGAGAACACGATCCGCATCATGTCGCGGCTCAAGCTCGAGGTGGTCAATCTCGGCGGCTTCCAGGATCTGATGCCGAGCCAGCTCTCCGGCGGCATGATCAAGCGCGCCGCGCTGGCGCGCGCGATCGTGATGGATCCGAAGCTGCTGTTCTTCGACGAGCCGTCGGCCGGCCTCGATCCGGTGGTCTCGGCCGAGCTTGACGAGTTGATCCTGCGCCTGCGCGACGCGCTGCGCATGACCATCGTCGTGGTCACCCACGAGCTGGAGAGCGCGTTCAAGATCGCCGACACGATCACCGTGCTCGATCAGGGCGATATCCTGATGACGGGAACGGTGGACGCGGTGCGCCGCGCCGACCACGAGCGGATCCAGGATCTGCTGAACCGGCGCCCGCGCGAGATCGCGGTGGACGCCGACGCCTACCTGCGGCGCCTGACCGAGGAGCAGGCGGCATGACCGGCGCGGAACGCGACGCGCGCTTCTGCCGCCGCGGGCTTCGTGGTTCAATCGCGCGGGCGGCAACCGCGGCGAGGTCGGGGGACGATCAGTGAGGCGCGACAACGTCAACTATGTGCTGGTCGGCGCGGCGGTGCTGGTCGCCTTCGTGCTGCTGCTCGCCGCGCTGGTCGTGATCACCGGTCGCGGCGGCGCCAGCACGGCGTATTTCACCCGCTACCGCAACGTCACCGGGCTGCGCTACGGCGCGCCGGTGTTCTACGAGGGCTACCGCATCGGCCAGGTCGGCGCGATCACGCCGCAACGCGGCGAGGCCGGCACACGCTATCGGGTCGAGCTCGACGTGCGCCGCGACTGGCCGATTCCGAAGGACAGCGTGGCGCGCCTGACCGCGACCGGGCTGCTCGCCGACGTCGCGGTCGGCATCAGCGAGGGCCGCAGCCGCGACGCCGCGGCGCCGGGTGCGGAACTCGCCGGCGTCGAGGCGGCCGACATCTTCACTGCGATGAACGAGCTCGCCGGCGAGATCAGCGAGCTCACCCGCAGCCAGATCTCGCCGCTGATCCGCACCCTGTCGCAGCGCGTGGATTCGATCACCGGCGAGATCGACAAGCGCACGCCGGACATCCTCGAGCAATCGCGCGAGCTGCTGATCCGGCTCAACCACGCCGCCGAGTCGGTCAACGATCTGCTGAAGACCGACAACCGCGCGGCGCTCGCCGCCACGCTCGCCAACCTGCGCGACATGACCGGCGAGCTGCGCGGCACGCAGGCGCGGCTCGACGACGCGCTGGCCCAGCTCGACGGCATCGTCAAGGAGAACCGCCCGGGCGTGCGCGAATCGGTGGACAATCTGCGCGCGATCCTCGCCGCGCTGTCCGGGCGCATCGATTCGATCACCCAGCACCTGGAAGTGGCGAGCCGCAATTTCGACGAGTTCGCGCGCGAGGTGCGCAAGAGCCCGAACCGGCTGCTGCTCGCGCCGAAGGGCGACAAGGTCGAGGAAGAACCCCAATGAAGAGGCTGTGGTCGCTGCTGGCGCCGCTGCTGCTCGCCGCCTGTTCGCCGCCGAGCGTGCCGGACGTCACCTATTTCCGCCTGCCGCCGCCGGCGCCGCTGGCGCGCGCCGCCCGACCGCTGTCGGCGCTGCCGATCGAGGTCGGCGTGTTCCGCGGCGAAGGCATCTATGCCGAGCAGGCGCTGATCTATTCGCTGTCGGCCGACGCCGGCGCGCTGCGCACCTATCACTACCAGTTGTGGAGCGACCCGCCGTCGCGCGGTCTGCAGGCGCGCCTGACCGCGATGCTGCGCGCGGCCGGCATCGCGCCGCTGGTCACCGAACGCCTGCCGGCGAGCGATCCGGCGCTGCGCGTGCACGGGCGCATCCTGCGCTACGAGCGCATTCCGCGCGAGGGCGGCTACAAGGCCGTGGTCGCCTTCGAGATGCGCGTCGAGCAGGACAGCGGCGAGCCGCTGATCGAGCAGACCTACGCCGCCGAGGCCGCCGCCGCCGATGCGAGCATGGCCGCGACCGTGCAGGCGTTCGCCAGCGCCGTCGATCAGGCGTTCGCCAGGTTCTATGACGATCTCGCCGCGCTCGGCCAGGACAGCCATGCCGGCTGAGGCGCGCCGCCACGAACTGCTCGCCGCGCTCGGCATCGACCGCTACGTGCGGCGCGCGCCGCGAGCGCGCGCGGCGCTGATCGTGGTGTGCGACCGCGCCGCCGCGGGCGGCCCGGCGGCCGCGCGTCTGCGCGCGCTGCTGCCGGGCGCGGTCGGGGTCGCGGCGAGCGCGGTGCGCTGGATCGCGACGGACGGCGCGCGCGTGCCGCCGCTGCCGGCGGCGCGGACGGTTCTCGTGCTCGGTGCCGCGCTGGCGCGAGCGTGCGCCGCGGCCGGTTCCGGCGTGCCGCCGGACGCGACCATCGCGGTGGCCGACGAGCCGGCGACGAGCCTGCGCGGCGCGATGGCCAAGCGCGCCTTGTGGCAGGCGTTGAAGCCGATCGCGCGGCGCCTGCGTGGCGGCGGGGACTGACGCGATGGTCGCGATCCTCAAGGAACCCTATCCGCTGCTGCGGCCGATGCGTCTGGACGATCTCGACCAGGTGGTCGCGATCGAACTGGCGGCCTACGAATATCCGTGGACGCACGCGATCTTCCGCGACTGTCTGCGCGCCCGCTACGATTGCTGGGTGCTGGCCAACGCCGTCGAGGTGATCGGCTACGGCGTGCTGACCGTCGCCGCGGGCGAGGCGCACGTGCTCAACGTCTGCGTCGCCCCGGCGCAGCAGGGACTCGGCCACGGCCGGCGGCTGATGCAGCGGTTGATCGACCTCGCGCGCTGGCATCACGCCGAGCGCGCGTTCCTCGAAGTGCGGCCGTCGAACGCGCGCGCCATCGCGCTGTACCACGAGCTCGGCTTCAACGAGATCGGCCGCCGGCCGAACTACTATCCGGCCAGGCGCGGACGCGAGGATGCGATCGTGATGGCGCGCGAGCTGTTGCCAGCGGAGTAGCGGCATGCGCCTCAGCGGCATCACCTTCCACCACCCGCTCGCCTTCTGGATCGGCTGTCTCGCCGTGATCGCCGGCGTCTGCGCGCATCTGCCGATGTTCCTGATGGCGGCGCCGATGCACTATCACCTCGCCGGCATGCCGATGGACGACACCATGCTGATCGGCATGGCGCTGATTCCGCTCGGCGTGGTGTTCGCCGGCTACGGGCTGATGCCGCGCCTGGAGCAGATGCGGCGCACCCTGCACGCGGGCGACCACGTGCACTTCCACGTCGCCGACGGTGTGCCGCTCAACCGCGAGCACCTCAAGCTGATCGTGGTGCTGATCGTGGCGCTGGCGGTCGACGTGATGAAGCCGGCCACGCTCGGCTTCGTCATCCCGGGCATGTCGTCCGAGTACGACATCGCCAAGTCCACCGCCGGCTATCTCGCGCTGTCGGCGCTGATCGGGACCACGGTCGGCTCGATCCTCTGGGGTCGCCTCGCCGATGCGTTCGGGCGGCGCGCGGCGATCCTCTTGTCGGCGATCCTGTTCATGGGCACCGCGATCTGCGGGGCGATGCCGACGTTCTCCTGGAACCTCGTGATGTGCTTCCTGATGGGCGCGGCCGCCGGCGGCATGCTGCCGATCGCGTTCACGCTGATGGCCGAGACGATTCCCGCCGCCCACCGCGGCTGGCTGCTGGTGACGCTCGGCGGCATCGGCACCTCGGCGGGCTATCTGCTGGCCTCGGGCGCGGCCACGGTGTTCGAGCCGGTGTTCAGTTGGCGCTCGCTGTGGCTGCTCAATCTGCCGACCGGCGCGCTGATCATTTTCCTCAA
>JAJPHA010000043.1 GCA_021325475.1 Rhodanobacteraceae bacterium
GCCGCGGGTGCGGCTCGGCTCGGCGCCGGGACGGGAGCGAATCGTTTCCAATACTCCGGCGGCGGCGTCACCTGCAAGCGGTAGATGCCGGCCTGTGCGGGCGCCACGGCGAGCGCCGCGGCGGAGCCCGCACCGGGCGCTTCGCCGTACTGCGCCTCGTGGCGCGCGATCAGCGGGGTGAGCTCGCGCAGTTGCGCGGCGAACGCTTCGGTCTGGCTCGTGTTCGGTATCGCCACCTGTTCCACGAACGGCGCGAGCGAACCTTCCAGCGCGAACAGGCGCTCGCTGATGTCGAGCAGACCGTAGCGCCCGCAGGTACCGGCGAGCGTCTGCAGTTCGCGGAACAACAACGCCAGGGCGTTGACGTCCCAGCCCTGTGTGCACAGGCGCAGGCCGCGCTTGCGCAGCGTCTCCAGGCGCTTCGGCAGGTGACGCAGAAACGCGCGCCGCAGCTCCGCCGCCTGCTGGGTGTCATCTTGCGTTTGCATGCCAAGCCCCTGCACGCACTATACCAGACCCGTGCCGCCGGCTGGCCTTCCGCAACGTCTGAAGAATGCGCGACAAACGATTGCCGCGACGGGAAAACCCGGGTGCCTGCCGCTCACTGCGGCTTGAGCACGGCGAGCAGGACGATGCCGATCAGCAGCAGCGCGGGCAGTTCGTTGAACAGGCGCAACCAGCGCGGCGAATGGACGATGCGATCGGCGGCGAACGCGCGCGTCAGCCGCACCAGGTACAGGTGATAGACGATCAGACCGAACACCAGCGCGAGCTTGGCGTGCAACCACGCCTGCGCGAGATACGCCGGCACCCACCACAGCGTGGCGATGCCGAACAGCAGGGCGAGCGCGCCGCCGAGGTGGGTGATGCCGAGCAGGCGACGTTCCATGATCTTGAACTGCGCGCGCACCGCCTCGTTCACGGTTTCGGCGTGATACACGAACAGCCGCGGCAGATAGAACAGCCCGGCGAACCAGGTGACCACAAAGATCACGTGCAGGGCCTTCAGCCAGAGCCAGGTCATCGTCCGGTACCCGCGAAGCAAAGCGCGCAGTATAGTGGCGCGACGGCGGCCCTGTCGCTTGACGCCCGCGCTCGGGCGACGCTATAAACGCGGATTCCCCGCGCCGCCTCGCGCCTTCGTTCCCGCATGGTCAAGGTTCCGCCTCCGCCCGTTCTCGTCGTGCGGCCGCAGCACTCGGCGCGGCGCTGGCGATGGTGGCTGCTCGGCGCGCTGGTCTGGCTCGCCTCGCTCGCGCTGGCGCTCGCGCTGCAGCACGAGACCGGCGATCTCGGCCTGCGCGCGGAACTGGCCGGGGCGAAGCAGGAGAGCGAGACGCTGCGCAAGCGCATCGCCGTACTCGAGCGCTCCGAACAGGTGGCGCGCGCGGCCTATACCGACCTGCAGCAGAGTCTGCGCGATCGCCAGGAGGAGATCGCCGCGCTGCGCGCGGACCTCGCCTTCTACAGCCGGCTCACCAACGCCGGCAAGCTCGAGGGCCTGAACGTGCACGGCGTGCATCTGAAGCCCGGCAGCGCGCCGCGCGTATACAATTTCACCGTCACCCTGACCCAGACGCTGAAATCCGGGCAGATCGCCTCGGGTCGGGTGCGGCTCGGCATCAACGGCGTGCGCGGCGGCAAGCTCACCGCGCTCGCCTGGAGCGAGCTCGCGCCGAACCAGGACGGCGCCGGCGTGCCGTTCGCGTTCAAGTACTTCCAGCAGGTGAGCGGCACCTTGATGCTGCCGGAAGGCTTCACGCCCAATCGCATCCGGGTCGAGGCCGACGCCAGCGGCGACATGGGTCGCGCCGAGCAGGAATTCGCCTGGGCCGACGCGCTCGCCGAGCCCGGCACCGACACCACGGAGGTTTCCGATGTTCAAAACTAACCGCGCCGAGGCGCGGCCGGGCGCCGAGACCACCACGCTGATCGCCGCCGGCACCGAGATCCGCGGCGACATCCGGTTCACCGGCCGGCTGCACATCGACGGCAAGATCGAAGGCGCGATCCGCGGCGAAGGCGCGCAGGCGATGCTGACCTTGTCCGAGCAGGCCAGCGTCATCGGCGAAGTGCAGGCGCCGCACATCGTCGTCAACGGCGAGATCAACGGCGACGTCACCGCGAGCGAGCGGCTGGAGCTGGCCAGCAACGCGCGCATCGAGGGCAATGTCCACTACAAGGTGCTGGAAATGTCGGCCGGCGCGCGCATCAACGGCAAGATGGTGCATCGGACCGAACCGCCGCGGCAGTTGCCGAAACCGGGCGAGGCGCCGGACGCCGCGCCCGCCGAGGCCGGCAAGGCTTGAAATCGCTTGCTTTGCCGGCATCTACTTTGCCGCGCCGTCTCGCATCGCCATGACCGAAACGCCGAGCTACCAGGATTCCCTCCACGAACCGGTGGTGTTCACCGCCGCCGCCGCGCACAAGGTGCGCGAGCTGATCGCGGAGGAGAACAATCCGAACCTGAAGCTGCGCGTCTACATCTCCGGCGGCGGCTGCTCGGGCTTCCAGTACGGCTTCACCTTCGACGAGACCCGCGCCGAGGACGATCTCGCAGTGGTCAAGGACGGCGTGACCCTGGTCGTCGATCCGCTGAGCCTGCAATACCTGATGGGCGCCGAGATCGACTACGCCGAGAACCTGCACGGCGCGCGCTTCGTGATCCGCAACCCGAACGCGCGCACCACCTGCGGTTGCGGATCCTCGTTCGCGGTCTGAGCCGGCGGCCGCGGCCGGCAGGATCGGCGCCCGCGATCGTCGCATGACCTCCAGCCGACGCAGTCTGCGCAATGCCTTCGCCTCGCTCGCGCTCGATCGCGCCAGCGAGCGGCGCGAGGACGCCGCCTGGCTCGCCGCCTGCGCGCGCTCGCCGAACGCACGCTACCTGGTGCTGCGGCCCGACGGCGGCGCGCTGGTCACGCCCGATCGCGCCGGCTTGCGCGAGCTCGACGCCGCGGCCCGCGCCGAGCTCGCGCCCGCGGCGCCGGCGAGCTTCCTCGGGCGCGCCGCCGACGGCGATCATTTCCTGCTGACGGTCGACGACACGGCCGCGGCGCGCATCGCCGCCGCCGCCGACGGCGTGTTTCTCGATCTGCGCAGCGCCGGCGCGTGGCTGCCGGCGTTCGCCGCGGGCCTGTTCGCCTACGCGCGCGGCCTCGCGCATTGGCAGCGGCACACCCGCTACTGCACGGCCTGCGCCGCGCCGCTCGCGCTCGAAGCCGCCGGCCATCGCGCGCGCTGCACCGATCCGCGCTGCGCGCTCGAGCATTTCCCGCGCACCGATCCGGCGATCATCGTCATCGTCGGTCACGGCGAGCGCTGCCTGCTCGGGCGTCAGCCGCAATGGCCCGCGCACCGCTACTCCACGCTCGCCGGCTTCGTCGAACCGGGCGAGGCGCTGGAAGACGCGGTGCGCCGCGAGGTGTTCGAGGAAACCGGCGTGCGTGTCGGCGAATGCGATTACCACTCCTCGCAGCCCTGGCCGTTCCCGGCCTCGATCATGCTCGGCTTCACCGCCGAGGCGGAGGATCCGACCATCCGGGTCGGCGCCGAACTGGCGGAGGCGCGCTGGTTCAGCGCAGCGGAACTGGTCGATGGCCTGCGTCGCGGCACGCTCGGCCTGTCCTCGCCGCTGTCGGTGTCGTACCGTCTGATCGAGCACTGGCTGCAGCGCACCGCCGGCATCGATCTCGCCGAGCTCGCCGGCGAGGATCCTGCGGTCGAACGCCGGCGCTGAGGCGGCCGGCGGCGGCCTGCTAGAATCGGCCGGCACCGTCGCGGAAACCCGTCATGGCCATTCGACTCGTCGCCATTCTGCTCGTCCTGCTCGTCTGCCGCGGTCTGCCCGAGCTCGTGCGGCTGCGGGATTTCTCCTGGTGGCGGCGCTGGCTCGACCAGACCGGACGCGCCTCGGCCGCGGCGGCGTTCGGCTTCGGCGTCGGCGTGCCGGTGCTGGTGTGCGCGCTGGTGCAGGTGATGCTGCATAGTATACTTTTTGGCGTCGCGGCGCTGGCGTTCGCCGTCGCCGTGCTGTACCTGTGCTGGGGGCCGGGCGATCTGGAACGCGACGCCGAGGCGGTGACCAAGGCGCCGGACAGCGAGCGGCGCGCCGCCGCGCTCGCCGCGCTGCACGCGGAGGGCGCGCCGGCACCGGCGTTCGCGCCGGAGTCGCTGGTCGAGGCCGTGTTCGGCGCCGCGCTCAAGCGCTGGTTCGGCGTGCTGTTCTGGTTCGTGCTGCTGGGACCTGCGGGTGCGCTGCTGTATCGTCTGGCGCAGCGGCTCGCCTACGCGCCGGACGGCGCGGCCGTCGCGTCGCGTCCCGCGGCGGAGCGGTTCGCGCTGGCGCTCGACTTCGCGCCGGCGCATCTGATGGCGCTCTCGCTCGCGCTCGCCTCCAATTTCGACGCGGTGTTCAAGACCTGGCACGACTACCACCAGGCGCACGGCAAGGGCTATTGGTGTCTCGATCTCGGTTTCCTCGCCGCGATCGCGCGCGCGAGCGTGGACGCCGACGTCGCCGCCGACGGCAACGCGCAGACGCCGCTGGTGGCGCTGGAAGATGCCATGGTGCTGGTGCGGCGCGTGCTGGTGGTGTGGCTGACGCTGGTGGCGCTGGTCGTGCTCGGCGGCTGGTGGCGTTAGCCGGGCGCGGGCCGCGCTCAGGCGTCCGCGCCGCGCAATTCCCGCACCTTCGCCTCGAGCGCGGCGGCGGTGGCGCGCTCGGCCGGAATCGGCGCGTCGGCGACGAGTTCGATGCGTGCGCGGAAGCGGCGCGGCAGACGCAGCCGGCCGAGCGCCGAATCGCGCCGGCTGAAGATGCTGCCCCACAGGCCGCGCAGCGCCATCGGCACGACCGGCACCGGCCGCCGCGCCAAGGTCTTCTCCACGCCCGGCCGGAACGGCTGGATCGTGCCGTCGCGGGTGATGCCGCCTTCCGGGAACACGCAGACAAGATGACCGGCCGCGAGCTCGCGGTCGATTTCCTCGAACGCGCGGGCGAGGATCTCCGGGTCCTCGCGGGCGCCGGCGATCGGAATCGCCTTGGCCGCGCGGAACAGCGGCTTGAGCAGCGGCAGGTTGTAGATCTTGTAGTACATCACGAAGCGCACCGGCCGGCGGATGCTGCCGAGGATGATCAGCGGATCCATGAAGCTCACGTGGTTGCACACCAGGAGCGCCGGACCCTGTTCGGGAATCTGCTCCAGGCCGCGCGTCGTGATCCGGTACAGCGTGTGGATCAGGATCCAGTCGACGAAGCGCAGCAGGAATTCCGGGACCAGCGTATAGATGTATACCGCGACCGCGGCGTTCAGCAGCGCCGCCGCCAGGAACAATTGCGGGATGGACAGGTGGGCGAGGTTGAGCAGCGCACCGGACAGGAGCGAGGCGACCACCATGAACAGCGCGTTCAGGATGTTGTTGCCGGCGATGATGCGCGAGAGCTGGCTGCGCTCGGCGCGGCTCTGCACCAGCGCGAACAGCGGCACGATGTAGAAGCCGGCGAACATGCCGAGCAGCGCGAGATCGAGCGCGATGCGGGCGCTGCCCGGCGCGACGAGGAACGCCAGCGGCGAAAGTCCGGTGTGCGCCGCCGCGCTCGGCCGCGCGAAGTAGAGGTCGATCCCGAACAGGGTCAGGCCGATCGAGCCGAACGGCACCAGGCCGATCTCGACCTTGTGGCCGGACAGCCGCTCGCACAGGAGCGAGCCGATGCCGGTGCCGACCGAGAACAGCGCGAGCGCGAGAATGTATACGCCATCGCTGCCGCCGAGATGGAGCTTGGTGTAGTTCGGCAGTTGCGCGGTGAAGACGATGCCGAAGAACCAGAACCAGGAGATGCCGAGCACGGCGTTGAACACGGTGCGGTCACGCGCCACGAAGCCGATCGCGCGCCAGGTCTCGGCGAGGAAATTCCAGTTGAAGCGCAGCTCCGGCGCGGTCGCGGGCGCCGGCGGAATCGCGCGGCACACGAGGTAGCCGGCCAGCGCGATGGCGAGCACGGCGAGCGAGGCGAGCAGCGGCCCGTACGCGCCCGAGGCGGCGATCAGGCTGCCGCCGAGCATCATGCCGAGCAGGATCGACAGCGAGGTGCCCATCTCGACCAGGCCGTTGCCGCCGACCAGTTCCTCCTCGCGCAACGCCTGCGGCAGGATCGCGTACTTGATCGGCCCGAACAGCGTGGAGTGCAGGCCCATCAGGAACAGCACGCTGAGCAGCACCACCGCGTCGCGGGCGAGAAAGCCGTATGCCGCGATCGTCATCGCCGCGATCTCGAACAGCTTGACGAAGCGGATCACGCGGGTCTTCTCGAAGCGTTCGGCGATCTGCCCGGCCGAGGCGGAGAACAGGAAGAATGGCAGGATGAACAGCGCCGGCGCGACGTTCGCGTAGGTCGTGATCTGCTCGGTCGACAGCCCCATTTCGAAGCCGATCAACAGCACCGTCGCGTTGCGGAACACGTTGTCGTTGAACGCGCCCAGCGCCTGGGTGAGGAAGAACGGCAGGAAGCGGCGCTCGCGCAGAAGCTGGAACTGGTTGCGGTCGGTCATGGCGATCCCCGGCGGCGCAGCGTAGCAAACCGTCCGCGCGCCGCGCGAACTGGTGGCGTCCCGCCGCGCCCGCTACACTATGCGGCCGCGTTTCGCCCGCCGCCCGCGGCCGACGCACACTCCCTCTTGCGGACCCCGTGTCTTCCATGACGAAGTTTCGTTCTCGGTTCGGCGCCGTCGTGCTCGGCGCGATCTGGCTTGCGATCGCCTCCGGCGCGCACGCCGAGGCGCTGGTCAAGCCGTTGCCGCAGCCCGATACCCGCCGGCTGTCGGCGCAACAGGCCAAGGATCTCGCCGATGCGCGTGCGGAATTCGACAAGGTCCGCGTCGGCCTGGTCGGCAACGCCCTGGCCGAGGCCTATGCGCAGATCGGCGCGTTGTACCTGCGCTTCGGCTTCGACGACGTCGCCGCGGTCGCGTTCTACGATGCATCGCAGCTCGCGCCGAAGGATCCGCGCTGGCGGTATCTGCAGGGCGTGGTGGCGCGCACGCAGAAGCGCAACGCCGAGGCCCGCGCGGATTTCGAGGCGGCGCTCACGCTCGACAAGAACTATCTGCCGATCCGCTTCCGGCTCGCCGACACGCTGGTTGATCTCGGCCAGCCCGACGCTGCGCGGACGCTGCTCACCGAAGCGGCGACGCAGCACCCGGACCAGGCGATCGTCCACGCCGTGCTCGGCCGGCTCGAGCTCAGACAGAAGCGCTACGCCGATGCCGCTACGCACCTGGCGCAGGCGCTCAAGCTCGAGCCGCAGGCCGATGCGCTGTATCAGGACCTCGCCGAGGCCTACGCCGGCCAGGGCAACGCCGAACGCGCCGCCGAGGCGCGCGCCAAGGCCGGCAGTCGGCAACCGCGGCTGGACGATCCGCTGGTGGCGGGCATCTATGCCGACGCCGCCGCCGCGCCGCCGCCGCCGGCGAGCGCGCTCGAGGCGGCCAGGCGCATGCTCGCCGATCGCGATTTCGCCGCCGCGCGCGCGCTCACCGAGGCGGCGTTGAAGGAAAAACCCGACGACGCCGAAGCGCTGGCCCTCGCCGCGCGCCTCGATGCGCTGCTCGGCAAATCGGCCGCGGCGCGCGACGAAGCCGCGCGCGCGCTCAAGCTTGAGCCCGACAGCGCTGCGGCGAATCTGAGCCAGGGCATGGTCCACGAATTCGCCGGCGAGGAGGCCAAGGCGTATCCGTACTATGTGCGCGCGCTCAAGGCCGATCCCGCCCAGCCCGATGCGCGGCTGCTGCTCGGCAACGCGCTGATGCGCCGGCACGAGTACGCTGAGGCCGCCGAGCAGTATCGGCAGCTCGCGGCGGTCGCACCGGGTGCCGAGGCCGAAGCGCGCCTCGCGGCCGCGGAAGTGGCGGCCGGACGCTGTGCCGAGGCGTTGGCGACGGTCAACCAGGCGCTCGCCAAACGCGCGCAGGACGGGGACTTGATGCAGGTCTTCGTGCGCCTGGCCAGCACCTGCCCGGCGGCGAGTGCGCAGGAGCGCAGCATGGCCCTCGACTACGCCAAGGCGCTGTACCGGCAATTGCCGAACGCCGCCAACACCACGGCGCTGGCCTTGGCCCAGGCGGCCGCGGGGCAGTTCGACGACGCGCAGAAATCGCAGGCCGAGGCGATCTACGAAGCGGTGCGGGTCAACGACACCGAGCGCGCCGCCATGTATCGCGAAACCATGCGCCAGTTCGTCGCCCACCACGTGCCGGACAAGCCTTGGCCGCCCGCGCATCCGTACTTCGCGCCGCCGCCGCTGACGCCGTTGCCGCCCGAACCGGCACCGAAGCGGTGAGTGGGGGGGAGTGGGACAAGCTTATGGAAATCGGCAGAGCGTGCGCTGAGGGTTGAGGGCCGAGGGCTGAGGGCTGAGGGCTGAGGGCTGAGGGCTGAAGGCTGAAGGCTGAGGGCTGAGGGCTGAGGGCCGTGCAGCTCTTTCCGCTCACTACTCACCGCTGACCGCTGACGCACGAGGGCCAAGGGCTGAGGGCTGCGCAGCTCTTTCCACTCCCCACTCCCCACTCCCCACTCCCAGCTCCGCCGTTGCCAAGCCCGCGCGTTTTCGTCACCATCGGCGTGCCATGGCCGGATGGCGCGAACGCTGGCGGGGATTCTGGCGCGGGCCGCAGGCGGCAGTGCCGACGGGCGTCGTTTGGCAGTGGCGCGTGGAGCGCGAGCGCAGCGCGATCGGCCGCCTCAACGATCGTCTGGAACAGCAGTTGAGCCCGAGCGTGCCGGACGAGGTGCTGCGTGCGCTGCAGGTGGCGCTCGACGAACTGCTCAGCAACGTCATCATGCACGCCGAACAGGCCACCGGCGCGATCGAGCTCCAGCTCGCGCGCTCGGCCGGTGCACTCGACGTCACCATCCGCTACTACGCCGAGCCGTTCGATCCGACGATCTGGCAATCGCGCCCGCCGGCGCAATCGGTCGGGGAGTCCACGGTCGGCGGCCTCGGCATTCCGCTGGTGCGCGCGCTGATGGACGAATTCCGCCACGAGTACGTCGACGGCCAGAACGTGCTGCACCTGCGCAAGCGGTGCTGAGGTCCGCTCGGTTGCTTTCGATCCGCGCGCGGCAAGGCGGCGGCGGGTGCCGGATCAGGCGCGCGGGGTCAGCGCGCGCCAGCCGATGTCGCGCCGGTAGTGCATGCCGTCGAAGCGGATGCGGCGTACCGCGGCATAGGCCTGTGCCTGCGCCGCGGCGAGGTCGGCGCCGAGCGCGCAGACGGTGAGGACGCGGCCGCCGGCGGTGACAATTTTCCCATTTTCCACTTTGCTGCCGGCGTGGAACACCTTGACGTCGGCGCCGAAGTCGGCGTCGAGGCCGGCGATCGGGTCGCCGAGGCGCAGCTTGCCGGGATACCCCGGTGCGGCCAGCACCACGCCGAGCGCGGGCCGCGGATCCCAGCCGACGCTGGTGCGGTCGAGGCGGCCGTCGAGCGCGGCGTCGAGCAGATCCACGAGGTCGCTGCGCAGGCGCAGCAGAATCGGCTGGGTTTCGGGATCGCCCATGCGCACGTTGAATTCGATCACGCGCGGCGCGCCGTCGCGGCCGATCATCAGGCCGGCGTAGAGGAAGCCGATGAACGGCGCGCCTTCGCCGGCCATGCCGGCCAGCGTCGGCTCGATGATCTCGCGCAGGATGCGGCGCTCCACCTCCGGCGTCACCACCGGCGCGGGCGAATAGGCGCCCATGCCGCCGGTGTTCGGACCGAGATCGCGGTCGTCGCGACGTTTGTGATCCTGGCTCGTCGCCAGTGGCAGGGCGTGGCGGCCGTCGCTGATGACGATGTAGCTCGCCTCCTCGCCGTCGAGGAACTCCTCGATGACCACGCGCGCCGAGGCCGCGCCGAGCGCGCGCGCGCCGAGCATGTCGTGCAGCGCCTGTTCGGCGTCGGCCAGGGTGAGCGCGACGACCACGCCCTTGCCCGCGGCGAGGCCGTCGGCCTTGATCACGATCGGCGCGCCGTGCGCGCGCACGTGGGCCAGCGCCGGCGCGAGCTCGCTGAACACGGCATGGCGTGCGGTCGGGATGTTGTGGCGGATCAGGAAATCCTTGGCGAACGCCTTGGAGCCTTCCAGTTGCGCGGCGATCTTGCGCGGGCCGAAGCAGCGCAGACCCTCGGCGCGGAAGCGATCGACCAGGCCGCCGACCAGCGGCGCCTCCGGCCCGACCACGGTCAGCGCCACGTTTTCGTGCCGCGCGAGCGCGAGCAGGGTATCGAACTCGTCGGCCGCGACCGGCACGTTGCGCACGCCGGGTTCGCGCGCGGTGCCGGCGTTGCCCGGCGCGACGATCACCTCGCTCACGCGCGGCGATTGCTTGAGCTTCCAGGCCAGCGCATGTTCGCGGCCGCCGGAACCGATGACGAGGATTTTCATGGTGGGAATGGGGAATCGGGAATTGAGAGTGGGGAGTGGGACAAGCTTACGGAAATTGGAAGCCGGTGAGCGGTCAGCGGTCAGCGGAAAGAGCTGTGTCGCCCTCAGCCCTCGGCCCTCAGCCCTCGGCCCTCGTAGCCCATTCCCTCCTCAGTGCCGGAAATGCCGCACGCCGGTGAACACCATCGCCATGCCGTGTTCGTCGGCGGCGGCGATGACTTCGGCGTCGCGCAGCGAGCCGCCGGGCTGGATCACGGCGCGGATGCCGGCCTTGGCCGCCTCGTCGATGCCGTCGCGGAACGGGAAGAATGCGTCGGAGGCCATCACGCTGCCGCGGACCTCGAGGCCGGCCTCGGCCGCCTTGAGTCCGGCGATGCGGGAGCTGATCACGCGGCTCATCTGCCCCGCGCCGATGCCGATGGTGCGGCCGCCGCGCGCGTAGACGATGGCATTGGACTTGACGTACATCGCCACGTGCCAGGCGAACAGCAGGTCGCGCAGCTCGTCGGCGTCGGGCACGCGCTTCGACACCACCTTGAGATCGGACAGCAGCAGGGTGTCGCGGTCGGCGTCCTGCACCAGCAGGCCGCCGGCGACGCGCTTGAACTCGAGCGCCGGCGGCGGCTGCTCCGGCCAGGCGCCGCAGGCGAGGACGCGGACGTTGGGTTTGCTGGAAAATGCCGCCAGGGCGGCCTCGTCCACTTCCGGCGCGATCACCACCTCGACGAACTGGCGCTCGAGGATCGCGCGCGCGGTGGCGGCGTCGAGCGGCTGATTGAAGGCGATGATGCCGCCGAACGCCGACACCGGATCGGTCGCATACGCCTGGTCGTAGGCGTCGCGCGCGGTGGCGCCGATTGCCACGCCGCAGGGATTGGCGTGCTTGACGATGACGCAGGCCGGGGTCTTGCGGAACGCCTTGACGCACTCCAGCGCGGCGTCCGCGTCGGCGAGGTTGTTGTAGGACAGTTCCTTGCCGGCGAGCACGCGGGCGCCGGCGGCGCTGCCGGGCGCGGCCGGGGATTCGAGATACAGCGCCGCGTTCTGGTGCGGATTCTCGCCGTAGCGCAGCAGCGCCTTGCGCTCGAAGGCGAGGTGCAGGCTCGGTGGGAACTGCTCGACGCGGTCGCTCCACTGGCGCGCGCCGAGCCAGTTGGCGATGGCGCCGTCGTAGCGCGCGGTGTGGGCGAAGGCCTTGGCGGCGAGGCGACGGCGCAGGTCGAGCGTGGTGCCCTCGTCGCGGCGCAGGGTTTCGATCAGCTCGGCGTAGTCGGCCGGATCGACCACCGCGGCGACGTGCTCGTGGTTCTTGGCCGCAGCGCGCAGCATCGCCGGTCCGCCGATGTCGATGTGCTCGATCGCGGTCAGGAACGTGCAATCGGGCGCCGCGGTGACTTGTTCAAAAGGATACAAATTCACCACCAGCAGATCGATGCCGGCGATGTCGTGCTCGGCCATCACTGCGTCGTCGATGCCGCGCCGGCCGAGCAGGCCGCCGTGGATCTTCGGGTGCAGGGTCTTGACCCGGCCGGCCATGATCTCGGGAAAGCCGGTGACCGCGCTGACGTCGGTGACCGGCAGGCCGGCCTCGCGCAGCGCGCGCGCGGTGCCGCCGGTGGAGATCAGGCTCACGCCGAGCGCGTCGAGCCCGCGCGCGAGATCGACGAGGCCGGTCTTGTCGGAGACGCTGAGCAACGCGCGCCGGACCGGAACCAGGGTGGCATCGAACATGAATCGGTTTCCCCGCAAGCCGAACGCGCGATTATAGCGGCATCGCCGCGCGCGTCAGCCGAGTCCGCGCGCGGCCAGCTTCTTGCGCAACGTGGCGCGGTTGATGCCGAGCGCCGCTGCGGCCCGGCTCTGGTTGCCGCCGCTCCAGTGCAGCACCTCGCGCAGCAGCGGCGTCTCCACCTCGGCAAGCACGAGTTCGTAGAGGCCGTCCGGCCGCTGCGGATGCAGGTCGGCGAGATAGCGCCGCACCGCGCGCGCCACGCATTCGCGCAGGGCTGGTTGCAACGCGGCTTCGGCGGCTGCATCGGTGTGCGGCAGTGGGGCGGCATTCACGACGGCGATCACCCTGCTGGACCTGCGGGCTTCCCTGGAACGGTTCCGCCGCGCGGCCCGGCGCAACGACCGGGGCGATGACGGGGGAGCGAGTCTAGCGCCAAGCGCGCGGCTTGGACAGTGCCGAGTTCACGCTCGGGTTCGCGGCGCGAACGGCCGGCCGGCGCGGCTCACAGGAACTTGAATTCGAACGCCACCGCGTTCTTGCCGGGATCGGCCACCTCGAACACCAGCGCCGCGGTGCCGCCGGGGGCGAGGCCGTTGGCGATGCCGCGACTGTCGCCGAGATATTCCTGCGGCAGGAACCGGCGCATGGCCACGCGGTTCTCGTCCAGATCCGACAGGGTGATCTCCACCGCCGGGAACGCCTGCGGGAACGGTGCGTCGTTGCGCAGCGTCGCCGAGATGATCAGCGCATTCGGCACCGAGGGATGTGGCCGGATGTCGCGCGAGAGCAGTTGCAGCGTGGCCGGATCGTGGCGCAACGGCAGACGACAGCGGAACTCGGCGCAGAAGCGGTCGAGCCACGGCCGCACGCGGGCGTCGTCGAGCAGCACGCTGCGTTCGGCGTAGCCGATCTGCGCGCCGAGACTCGCGAGCAGCAGCGCGACGCCCACGCGCCACGGCCAGTGGTGCGCGGGCGGACGCGCCGGGCGCACGCGCGCGAACGCGGGCAGGTGGCCGCGCGCCGCCGCGCGCGGCCGGCGTTCGTCGGGATCGAACAGCAGCGTCTGCTGCGCCGGCTGCGGGCGCAGCGCCGGGATTGTCAATTGCGGCGGTGCCACGCTCGGCGGATGCGGCGCGAGCTCGTGCACCGGCTCCGGCGGCAGTTGCTCGGTAAGCGTGCGCAGCGCGTCGAACACCGCGTTGCAGTGGCCGCAGCGCACGCTGCCGTGGCCGGCGGCGAGCTCGGCGGCGCCGAGCTTGTAGATCGTCAGACATTCCGGACACTGCGCGTACATGCCGTGAGTGTAGCCGAAACGCGCGCACCGCCGGCCGGCTACGGCAGCTCGAAACCGTTGGCGAAGATCACGTCGCTGCACACCTGCGCCGGCGCGGTCAGGAACGGCGATGCCGCGATGCTGCCGTCGGCGGCGCTCGCGCCGGGCGTGTTCGGCCCGGTCGCTGCGCCCCACCAGTTGTTCTCGAAGTGGTTGGGACTCGGCACGTTCGCGCCTTGCGCCTGCACCAGCACCCCGGTCCCGCCGAGCACGCAGTTGTCGCGCGAATCGAGGCTCGGCAGGCCCACCGTCCCGCCGCCGCCGTTGTTGATGAACTGCGCCGTGCTGCCGCCGCCGAAACTGCCGCTGGCGAAGAAGCGGATCGCCGTGCCCTGGCCGGCGATCCAGTTGCGCGCGATCAGGGTGTTGGCGGCGGCGTAGTCCATCGAGATGCCGTACTGGCCGTTGCCGAGCGTGCCCGAGCCGTCGGCCTTGACGCCGATGTAGTTGCCGATCACGGCGTTGTCGTGCGTGCCGTTGGCGGCATTGATGTCCACCCCGGCGAAGTTGTTGCCGGCGATGACGTTGCGCGCGAGCTTGTAATCCAGCGTGCCGTCGCTGCCGATGATGTTGTGATACACACTGCCATTGCTGCCGAGCTCGATGCCGGCCCAGTTCGGGATCGCGTGCAGGCCGGTGGCGTCGGTGCCAATGTAGTTGCCGGCGACGATGTTGCCCTGCGCGCCGACGACCATGTTCACGCCGCCGTAGCCGACCCCGGTGAAGCCAGAGATGACGTTGCGCATCAGCACCGGATCGCCGACGCCGTCCCAGCCGACGTAGTTGCCGCTGGCCGGCCCCGGACTGGCGCTGATGTCGACGCCTTCGGCACTGCCCTGGTTGCTCATCGCGACCGTGCCGGTGACGTCGGTGCCGATGTAGTTGCCGGAGATGCGGTTGCCGCTCAGCGCGGCGCCGCGCGTATCGACCTGGCCGTAGGTGTTGCCAGAAATCAGATTGCGCGCGACGTAGCTCTTCGCCGTGCCGTCGGAGCCGATCACGTTGTTGCTGGCGCTGTTGATGTCCACGCCGCGCAGGTTCGCGTTCACCGTGACGCCGTCCGGATCGGTGCCGAGGAAATTGCACTCGACGTGATTGCCGTTGCTCTGATAGATGTTGATCGCGGCGTTGAAGTTGTAGGCGTAGCCGGTGTTGTTGACGAAGCCGGTGATGACGAGGCCGCGGAGGATGCTGCCGTCGGAGCCGGGATCCAGGGTCAGGCCGTTGTAGGCGCCGCCGCTCGGGTTGTCGATCTGGATCAGCAGGGTCGGCGGCCAGGACGCGCAGCTCGCGCCGGTTTGGGTGAGACCGTCGAGGATCACTGGCTTGCTGATCGCCGGCAGGCGGCTGGCGACCGGGATGACCTGCACGCCGCTGCCGGGAATGGCGAAGGCGATGGTGGTCGGACTGCCGGTGCCCGAGAACGTGCAGCCGTGATACGAAGTCTGCGTATTGGCGGCGGTAATGGCCTCGCGCAGTGTGCACACGCTGTCGTTGTTGTCGGCGTCGCCAGGATCGGTGACGGTGACGCTGCTGGCGGCGTGCGCGCCGGCGCCGCCGCCCAGGCCGACGGCGAGGAGCAGCGAAACGGTACGGACGGAAAGCGACATGGTGGTTCCCCTTGGCGTGGTGGTACCGGGGGGAAACGGAAAAGCGCGGCGGTTCCTATCACGTCAGCGCCGACGGCGGGATCCGGCGCTACACTGTTGGCATGCTCACGCCGCAGTCGCCGATCACCGAGCTCTTGCGCGCCTGGCGCGCCGGGCAGACGGCGGTGCTGCCGCGCCTGACCGATCTCGTCTACGACGAGCTGCATCGCATGGCCTGGCGGCGCCTGCGCGCGGCGGACGCGCCCACGCTCAACCCCACCGCGCTGGTGCACGAGGCGTTCCTGCGCCTGTGCCAGAGCGACGTCGATTGGCGCGATCGCGCGCACTTCTTCGCGCTCGCCGCCCTGCACATGCGCAACGTGCTGGTCGATCACGCCCGCGCCCAGCAGGCCGAGAAACGCGGCGGCGGCGCGCTGCACGTCACCCTGACCGCGGCGGGGGCCGACGGCGCCGACGGCAGCGCCGATCTGCTCGCCCTGCATCAGGCACTGCAACGGCTGGAAGCCGAGGACGCGCGCACCGGCAAGATCATCGAGCTCACCTATTTCGGCGGCCTGAACCGCGACGAGGTGGCGCACGTGCTCGAGGTGTCCGTGCCGACGGTGGACCGCGGCCTGCGCTTCGGCCGCGCTTGGCTGCGGCGCGAACTGGCGATCTGACCACACCGCATGAGCCGGGTCGAGCGGCTGAAGGAGTTGTTCGACGCTGCGGTGGCGCAGCCGCCGGCGGCGCGCGATGCGTTCCTCGAACGCGCCTGCGGCACGGATGCGGCCTTGCGCGCCGAGCTCGAGGCGCTCATCGCCTGCGACGCCGGCACGCTCGCGCCGAGCGCGGCCGACCCGCTCGCCGCGCGCGTGGCGGCCGCGGCGGCGGCGCAATTCGATGCGACCGCGCCCTGGCTCGGTCGGCGGATCGGCAACTACCGCATCGTCGGCGAGCTCGGCCAGGGCGGCATGGGCAGCGTGTATCTGGCCGAGCGCGCCGACCGCGAGTACCAGGCGCGGGTCGCGATCAAGCTGATCCGCGGTTTTCCCACCCAGGCCGCGCTCGAGCGCCTGCGCCGCGAGCGCCAGGTGCTGGCCGGGCTCGTGCACCCGAACATCGCGCGCCTGCTCGATGGCGGCACCACGCCGGAAGGCCAGCCCTACCTCGTCATGGAATACGTGGAGGGCCGGCCGCTCATGCAATGGTGGGCCGAACGCCGGCCGCCGCTGGCGCTGCGGCTGCGGCTGTTCCAGCAGCTGTGCCTGGCCGTGCACCACGCCCACCAGAACCTGATCGTGCACCGCGATCTGAAACCCGGCAACGTGCTGGTGCGCGCCGACGACACGCCGGTGCTGCTCGACTTCGGCATCGCCAAGCTGATCGCGCCGGAGGCGGACGGCGAGCGCGCGACCGAACTGCGCGCGTTCACCCCGGACTACGCCAGCCCCGAGCAGGTGAGCGGCGGGCCGGTGACGACGGCGAGCGACGTCTACGCGCTCGGTCTCATTTTATACGAGTTGCTTTGTGGAAAACCGTACAAATCCGGCGGCCGGACCACGAGCTGGCGCGCATCGCGCCCGGCGCGGGTGGCAGAGGCTGCCGACGCGCCGTGGCTGCGCGCCGAGGCGGCGGCGATCGGCGGCGATCTCGAGCACGTCGTGCGCCGTGCGCTGGCCGAGGAGCCGGCGCGCCGCTACAGCTCGGCCGCGGCGCTGGCCGCCGACATCGACCGCCATTTCGCCGGCCTGCCGCTGGAGGCCGGTCCCGATCGGCTCGGTTATCGCCTGGCCAAGTTCGTGCGTCGCCACCGGCTCGGCGTCGCCGCGGCGGCGTTGGCGCTCGTCGGCATCGTCGCCGCGGCCGGATGGCTGGCGCGGGAACGCGCGCGCGCCGTGCGCGCCGAGCGGCGCGCCGAGACCGAGGCGCGCACCGCCAATCGCGTCACCGAATTCCTGCTGCAATTGTTCCGGAACGCCGATCCGGAGACCGCACGCGGCCGCGAGGTCAGCGCGCGCGAGCTGCTCGATCGCGGCGGCGGCGAGCTCGCCCGCAACGCGCTCGACGATGCGCCGGCGGTGCGCGCGCGGCTGCTCGCGGCGCTCGGCGAGATCTACGGTGACATCGGCCTGCCGGCGCGCAGCGTCGAACTGCTCGACGAGGCCGCACGCCTGACGCCGGCGGCCGCACCGCTCGAGCGCGCACGCGTGCTGCACCTGTTGTGCAAGGCCCGGCACGACGTCTCCGACTTCGCCGCGGCGCGCGCGGCGTGCGAGGCAAGCCTGGCGCTGCACGAGGCGAACCTGCCGCCGGGTCACCTCGACATCGCCCATGCCGAGAACCAGCTCGGCCTGGTCGATCAGGCGCAGGGCCGCTACGCCGAGGCCGAACGCCGCTATCGCGCCGCGCTCGCCGTGTTCCGCGCGGCCGGCGAGGCGCATCGCGACGATGCCGCCTCGACCACGCACAATCTCGGCTTTCTCGCCGCGCAGCGCGGCGATTGGGAGACGGCGCGGCGCGAATACGCCGCCGCGCTCGCCGAAAAGCGCGCGCTCTATGGCGATGCCCATCCGCGCACGCTCAATTCGCTGAACGGCCTGGCGCAGGCCGAACAGGCGCTCGGCGATCTCGTCGCCGCGCGCGCCACCTTCGAGCAGGTGCTGGCGCTGCGCATCCGCGTGCACGGCGCCGACAGCGTGCCGACCGCGCACGCGCGCAACGATCTGGCCAACGTGCTGCAGGATCTCGGCGACTACGCCGAGGCCGAGCGTCAGTACCGCGCGGCGCTCGATCTGCATCGCCGATTGCAGCCGCAAGACTCGCTGGATGCGGCCACGACCGCGAACAATCTGGCGACGCTGCTGGAGGATCGCGGCGACCTCGTCGCGGCGCGGGGCTGGTTCGAACAGTCGCTGGCGGTGCGCCGGAGCAAGTTCGCCGCCGGCCATCCGGCGCTCGCGCGCGCCGAGCACAATCTCGCGCGCTGTCTGATCGAGCTCGGCGAGATCGCCGCGGCGAAGCCGCTGCTGGACGCGGCGCGCGCGGCCCGGCGCGCGGCGCCGTCCGAGGATGCGCAGCGTTTCGACAGCGAATTGCTCGCCGCCGAATGGCAGCTCGCCAACGGACAGGTCGAGGCGGCCGCGACGACCTTGGCGGCGCTCACGCCGCCCGACGGGCGCGGCAACTATCGCCGGCGCGCGCGCTACGCCGACGCGCAGGCGCACCTGGCGGCGGCGCGCAACGATTGGCCGGCCGCGCGCACGGCCGAACGGCGCGCGCTCGACGAACTGCGCACGCTGCTGCCGGAGACGCATCCGCTCTGCGCGCGCGCGGAGCTCGCGCTGGCGCGCTACGCCCACGCCGCGCACGACGAGGCCGCGGCGGGCGATGCATTGCGCCGCGCCCTGCCGGTGCTGCGTGCGGCGCTGGTCGAGCGCGCCGCGGATCGGGTCGCCGCGGAACGGCTGGCGGCGACGCTGAAGCTCGCCACCGAATGATGCGATTCACGCCGTCGCGCGGCGCCGGCCGGTGAGGCGCACCCAGCCGTCGCGTTCGGCGACGGCGAAATCCTCGAATTCTTCGGCATAGCATGCGCGCACCTCGTCGGCCTGCCCGGCGAGAATGCCGGACAGCGCGATCGCGCCACCGGGCGCGAGGCAGCGCGCGAACCGCGGCGCCAGCGCGCACAGCGGTTCGGCGAGGATGTTGGCGACGAGGACGGTCGCGGTGATTTGTGGAAATTGCTGCGGTGTATACAATTCCAGTCGTTCCGAAACGCCGTTGCGTGCGGCGTTGTCGCGGCTGGCGGTGAGCGCCTGGACGTCGTGGTCCACGCCGACCACGCGCGCGGCGCCGAGCGCCAGCGCGGCGAGCGCGAGCACGCCGGAACCGCAGCCGTAGTCGATCAGCGTGCGGCCGGCGAGGTCGGCCGCGTCCAGCCATTCCAGACACAGCGCGGTGGTCGGGTGCGTGCCGGTGCCGAACGCGAGCCCGGGGTCGAGCCGCACCACCGCGGCCGCGCCGAGCTCCGGCGGCGGCTCGATGGTCCACGGGTAGATCCACAGCCGCCGTCCGAAGCGCAACGGCTGGAACCGGTCGAGCCAGACGCGCGTCCAGTCCCGATCGGCAACCTCGCGAAAGCGGAGCTGCTCCGGCGCGAGCGTCGGCACGAGCTCGACGAGCGCGTGCACGAGACCGCTGCGGTCGATGTCGGCATCGAACAGCGCATCGAGCACGAGCTCGTTCCACAGCGGCGTCTCGCCGAGGCCCGGCTCGAAGATCGCGCGTTCGTCGGGCGTGTCGGCGCGCGCGTCCTGCAGCGTGAGGCACAGCGCGCCGAGCTCCTCGAGCGCGCGCTCGACCTCGGCCTGCTGTTCGGCGCGCAGTGTCAGGGAGAGTTCGAGCCAGGGCATTTTGGGGTGGGCGGGAGGTGGGGAGTGGGGAGTGGGGAGTGGGGAGTGGAAAAAAGCTGTATAGCCCTCGGCCCTCGGCCCTCAGCCCTCAGCCCTCAGCCCTCGGCCCTCAGCCCTCGGCCCTCAGCCCTCATCCCTCGGCCCTCATCCCTCGGCCCTCATCCCTCGGCCCTCATCCCTCGGCCCTCATCCCTCGGCCCTCATCCCTCGGCCCTCATCCCTCGGCCCTCGGCCCTCAGCCCAACGCCATCGCCTTGTCCCGCGCTGCGACGATGCGCTTCTCCAGATAGTGGATGTTCTGGCCGCCCTGCTGGAAGCCGCCGTCGGCGAGGATGCGCTGCTGCAGCGGGATGTTGGTCTTGATGCCCTCGATCACCAGCTCGCCGAGCGCGATGCGCATGCGCGCGATCGCCGTGGCGCGATCGCGGCCGTGCACGATCAGCTTGCCGATCATGGAATCGTAGTTCGGCGGGATGCGATAGCCGGCATACAGGTGCGTATCCATGCGCACGCCCGGACCTCCGGCGGGATGGAAGCCCTTGACCGTGCCGGGCGAGGGCAGGAAGGTATCCGGATCCTCGGCATTGATCCGGCATTCGATGGCGTGACCGCTCAGGCGGATGTCGGACTGGCGGAGGGAAAGCTTCTCGCCGGCGGCGATCAGCAACTGCTCGCGCACCAGATCGACGCCGGTGACGAGCTCGGTCACCGGATGCTCGACCTGGATGCGTGTGTTCATCTCGATGAAGTAGAAGCGGCCGTTCTCGTACAGGAATTCGAAGGTACCGGCGCCGCGATAGCCGATGCGCAGGCAGGCCTCGACGCAGACGCGGCCGATCTCGGCGCGCTGTTCGGGCGTGATGCCGGGCGCCGGCGCCTCCTCGACGACTTTCTGGTGGCGGCGCTGCATCGAGCAGTCGCGTTCGCCGAGATGGATCGCGTTGCCCTGGCCGTCGGCGAGCACCTGGATCTCGATGTGGCGCGGATTCTCCAGGAACTTCTCCATGTAGACCTGATCGTTGCCGAACGCGGCCTTGGCTTCGGACTTGGTCATCTGCACGGCGTTGTTGAGGTGCGCCTCGGTGTGCACCACGCGCATGCCGCGACCGCCGCCGCCGCCGGCGGCCTTGATGATCACCGGATAGCCGATGTCGCGGGCGATGCGCGCGTTCTCCGCCGGGTCCTCGCCGAGCGGCTCGCCCGAACCCGGCACGCACGGCACGCCGGCGGCCTTCATCGCCTTGATCGCCTCGACCTTGTCGCCCATCAGCCGGATCACCTCCGGGGTCGGGCCGATGAAGATGAAGCCGGACTGCTCCACGCGCTCGGCGAAGTCGGCGTTCTCGGACAGGAAACCGTAGCCCGGATGGATCGCCTGCGCGTCGGTGACCTCCGCCGCGGCGATGATTGCGGGGATGTTGAGATAGCTCTCCGCCGCCGGCGCCGGGCCGATGCACACCGATTCGTCGGCCATGCCGACGTGCTTGAGATTGCGGTCGACGGTGGAGTGCACCGCCACGGTCTTGATGCCGAGCGTGTGGCAGGCGCGCAGCACGCGCAGCGCGATTTCGCCGCGGTTGGCGATTACAACTTTATCTAGCATGAGATGCTTTCGCTGTTGTCATTGGCGCTGATGCAGATCATGTGAGCGGTCAGCGGTGAGCGGTCAGCGGCGAGAGCGTTTCCCGCTCACCGCTCACCGTTCAGCCGCTCACCCAATAACGAACAACGGCTCGTCGAACTCCACCGGCTGGCCGTTGCTCGCCAGGACGGCGACCACCGTGCCGGCGACGTCGGCTTCGATCTGGTTGAACATCTTCATCGCCTCGATGATGCCGAGCGTGTCGCCGACCTTGACCTGCTGGCCCACGGCGACGAACGGCGGCGCTTCGGGATTGGGCGAGGCGTAGAAGGTGCCGACCATCGGCGCGCGCACCACGTGGCCGGGCGGCAGCTCGCGGCCGCCGGGCGCGGCGGGCTCCGCGGGCGCGGCGGCGGTCGCCGGCGCGGCGCGCGGCGGTTCGATCGCCACGTGGGTGACCGGCGGCGCGGCCGGCGCGGCGAACCCGCCCTTCGGCACGCGGCTCAGCCGCACCGATTCCTCGCCTTCGCGGATTTCGAGCTCGGCGAGATTGGATTCTTCCAGGATGTCGATGAGCTTCTTGATCTTGCGCAAATCCATGGACGGATCCTCGGATACGACGAAACGGAAACGGGGTCAGGTGGCGCGCGCGAGCCGCGCCAGCGCGGCGTCCAGCGCGAGCCGGTAACTGTCCGGGCCGAACCCGGCGATCACGCCGACGGCGAGATCGGAGAAATACGAGTGCCGCCGGAACGCCTCGCGTGCGTGCACGTTGGACAGATGCACTTCGATGAACGGGATGCCGACGGCGGCGAGCGCATCGCGCAGCGCGATGCTGGTATGGGTGAAGGCGCCCGGATTGAACAGAACGAAGGCGGTGCCGTCGTCGCGCGCGGCGTGGATGCGCTCGATCAGCGCATGTTCGGCGTTGGATTGGAAACTGGTCAGCGCGTAGCCGGCCTTGCCCGCGATCTCGGCGAGCAGGACGTCGATGTCGGCGAGCCGGGTGCGGCCGTAGATCTCCGGCTCGCGCTCGCCGAGCAGATTGAGGTTCGGTCCGTGCAGGACGAGAATCTTGGCCACGAATGCGCATCCCCTGCGGACCCAACGGCCCGGCAAGGCGGCGAAGTCTGCGCCTTGGAACCGGATTTGTCCAGCGCGATCTACCCAAGATCGCCGAAGTTTGCCGATGTTCGTCGGGTCACGATGGGGCCCGATCGCCTGGGCAAAGCCGCGGCTACAGATGCGGCTTGATCCAATCGGCAAGGCCGCTGGCGGAAAAACTGCCGGCGCGCTGGGCGATCAGCTTGCCGTCGCGGCCGATCAGCACGCTGTAGGGCAGGACGCTGCGGGTGTCGCCGAAGACCAGCGAGGGATTGGCCGCCTCCTCGCCGCCGATCAGGATCGGATAACGCACCGGGTTGTGCTCGAGGTATTCGCGCACCGCGCCGGCATCGTCGATGGCGATGCCGATCACCTCCAGGCCGTCCTGGGCGTAGCGGCCGCGCAGGCGGTCGAGCAGCGGCATTTCCTCGCGGCAGGGTTCGCACCAGGTCGCCCAGAAGTTGACCAGCACCAGCTTGCCGTCCCACTCGCTCAGGCGGTGCGGCGCGCCGTCGATGTCGGGCAAGGCGAGGTCCGCACGCGCATCGCCCGGACGCAGCACGGCGATCCCGGCCGGGACCGGCCGCTCGGGCGGCTGGTCGAGGCGGCTGCCGACCAAGAGGCCGAGACCGGCGCCGAGCACGGCGACCAGCACGATCAGCAGATGGCCGCCGCGGCCGGGCATCAGGGTGCCGCCGCGACCCGGCGCACGCGCGCGACGAATTTCTCGGCGTCTTCCGGGCCGGTCAATTGCAGGTCGCGGCGCTCGGCGCCGTCGGCGTCGAAGAACAGGGTGTCGGGCGGGGCGACGATGCCGTAGTGGCGCATCAGTGCCTGGTCGGTGTCGTCGTTCGCGGTGACGTCGGCCTGCAACAGCACGAAGCCGGCGAGCGCGGCGTGCACCTCGGGTTTGGAAAATGTGAACTTTTCCATTTCTTTGCACGACACGCACCAGTCGGCGTAGAAGTCGAGCAGCGCCGGCCGGTGCGCCGCCTTGGCTGCGGCCAGCTCGCGCTCGACATCGGCGACGGACTTCACCGGCCGGAACGGCAGCGCCGCCGCCGCGGCGTTCGCCGCGCCGGTGCCGGCGCCCAAACCCTTGAGCGGCTGCAAGAGATCGTTCGCGCCCGAGGCGGCGCCGATCAGCTCGGCGGCGCCGCCGATCAGGAGCGCCACGCCCAGCGCCTTCCACAGCTTGCGCCAGCCGGAGGCGTTGTCCGGCAGCCGCTCGAGCGCGCCCAGGTACACCGCGCAGGCGACCGCGAGCAGGCCGGCGAGGAGCATGATCCAGACCGTGTCGAGCACGCGCGACAGCATCCAGATCGCGAGCGCGAGGAAGCTCACGCCGAACACCGATTTGACCGCGTCCATCCAGGCGCCGGCGCGCGGCAGCAGCTTGCCGGCGCTGGCGCCGAACACGACCAGCGGCGCGCCCATGCCGAGCGCGAGCATGAACAGGGCGAAGCCGCCGAGCGCCGCGTCGTGCTTCTCGGCGATGTACAGCACCGCCACGGCGAGCGGCGGCGTCACGCACGGGCCGACGATCAGCGCCGACAGCGCGCCCATGATCGCGACACCCGCGAGCGAGCCGCCGGACTGGCGATTGCTGACATCGGCGATCTTCGATTGCCACGCGCTCGGCAGTTGCAGTTCGTAGAAGCCGAACATGGACAAGGCGAGCAGCACGAACAGTCCGGCGAAGCCGCCCAGCACCCACGGCGACTGGAACGCCGCCTGGAGATTCTTGCCGGCGAGGCCCGCGATCACGCCGGCGAGGGTGAAGATCACCGCATTGGCGAGCACGTAGACGACCGACAGCACGATCGCGCGCCGGGTGGAGAGGTTCTCGCCGGCGCCGGCGATGATGCCGGACAGGATCGGGATCATCGGGAACACACAGGGCGTGAAGGCGAGGCCGAGGCCGGCCAGGAAGAACACGCCGGCGACCAGCCACAGCGACCCGCCGAGCGCACGCTGGAATTCGCTGTCGGCGTTCCCGGCGCCGGTGGTCGCCGGCGGCGCGCCGGCCGCGACCGTCGCCGTCGCCATCGCCGGCAGCGACACGTTCAGCGTGCGCGTCATCACCGGATAGCACACGCTGCCCTCGAGGCAGCCCTGGAAGCGGGCGGTCAGCGCCAGCGTCTGTGCGGCGCCGTCGCGGTGCGTGAGCGGAATCGGCACGTCGACCTGGTCGAAATACACCGTGGTCGTGCCGAAGTTGGCGTCGGTGTGCTCGCGGCCCGGCGGCCACTGCGGCGCGCCAAGCGTCACGCCGGAATCGGCGGCGGCGCGGAATTCGGTCTTGTCGCGATACAGGTAATAGCCCTTGGGCATGGTGAAGCGGGCGAGCACTCGATCCGGCGCGCTCGCGATCGCCTCGAACACGAATGCCTGTTCCGGTGGCAGCGGGGCGTTGCCGGCGAGCAGGCCGGCGCCGATCGGCGCGGCGGGCGGCGACGCCGCGGCCTTGGGCAGGGCGATGCTCAACGTGCGCTTCTGCGGCGGGAAGCAGATCTTCGGATCGACCTGGTGACAGCCCTGGTAGCGCAATTCCAGGGTCACCTGCTCGGCGTCGGCCGGTGCGGTCAGCGCTTGCGTCGCCGCGAAGTCGTGGTGGTACACCTCGACGTCGCCAAAGAATTCGTCGTGCTTCTTCTCGCCGGCGGGCAGTTCGAGCGCGCCGAGCGCCACGCCCGCGTCCGCGCTCTTCACCTTGATCCGCTCGCGGTAGAGGTAATAGTCGGGCGCGACGTGGAACTCGAAGCGCACGTGTTCGCGGTCGGGCGCAGTGGCCTCGACCCGGAACGCTTCCTCCACCGGCAACAGGTTGTCGGCGTCGGCGGCGTGCGCGCCGGGCGGCATGGCCGCGAGCAGCAGCGGCAGACAGGGCAGGGCGAGCAGTCGATTCATGGGCAAAGGGTGGCGGCAGTGGCGTGAAGATCGCAGCAAGACCGGCGCGCGCCGCGCCGACTTGCGTCAGGCCCGGGTTTCCTCGCTCACCCAGTCGAGGTAGCGATCGAGCCCGAGCGCGACATCGACCGCGATCACCTCCGGGAGTTCATACGGATGCAGGGCGACGATGCGGTCGCAGAGCGCGGCGAAGCGCTCGCGCGTAGTCTTGATCAACAGCAGGCATTCCGCATCCACGCAGATGTCGCCCCTCCAGCGATAGGTCGAGGTCACGCCTTCCAGGCGGTTGACGCAGGCGGCGAGCCGCTCCTCGACGAGCGCGTGCGCCAGGCGCGCGGCGGCGTCGCGGTCGGGCACGGTGCACAGGGCGATCAGCACGGACATGGACGGACTCGCACGACGGCGTCGCGCAAGGCTACGCGAGGACGGTCCGCCCGGAAAGGGGCCGGCTCAGGAACCGTCGAAGCCGTCGCCGAACAGCCGGTCGGATTCGACCGCGCCGAGATCGCAGCGCGCGCCCTGCGGTCGCGGCGTGGCGAGTTCGTCCGTCGTCACCGTACCGCCGAAGGCATCCTGGCAATCGAGGGCGGCATCGATGAGCGGACTGCCGGGGCGCGGAAACATCACGTAGCGGCCGCCCACGTTCGCGCCGAGCGGCGCGAGTTTCGGGTCCGCGTGCAGGGTGAAACCGGGGCAGCTGCCGTCGCGATCGAGGTTGGCGCCTTCGGCGTAGATGCCGCCGGCGTCGACCTGACAGCTCGGCGTCTGCGTGCTGGCGAGTACCGAACTGCGTGCGACCACCGTCGCGCCGATCAGCGCATCGCTCGCCGTGGCGCTGCCCGGCGGACCCGGTGGGGTGCCGAACCCGCCGCCGCTGCCCGAGGTCGTATTGCCAGCGCTGGAGACGAATTCGAGCACGCTGAAGCCGTCCAGCGACAGCGCACCGCCGCGGGCATTGCCTCCGGCCCCGCCATATGGTCCATTGCCGCCGGAGCCGCCGCCGGCCGAGTTGCCGGCCAGCGTGACATTGGACAATTCGACCTGACCGCTGCCGGCGATGGCGCCGCCGACCGCATCGCCCCCGGCGCCGCCGGCGGCGGACGCCGAAATACACAAGTTATCGCCGCCCGCCCCACCCGCGGCCTGATTGGAGCGGAAAGTGCAATTGCGGACGATGACATCGCCGGCGGTGTACAGCGCTCCGCCAGCGGCCGAGCCGCCGCGTCCGGCGGCAAACGAGCAGCCGGGCGAGATCTCGGGGCCGCCCGCGCCGCCGGAGGCGCCGTTGTGGTGGATATCGCAGTCGGCCAGCAGCAGGCTGCTGCCGGAGTTCACATAGATCGCGCCGCCGGCCGCATCGCCGCCATTGCCCGGCGGCGTGGTGCCGGAGAAATCGGGGGCGCCGTTCGCACCGCTTTCGTTACCGTCGGCGATGGCGAGATCCTGGATCGTCACCGTGGCCGAATTGGCGATCTCGAACACGCGGCTTTGATTGCCGCCGCTCACCGTCAGGCGATCGAGGCCCGGCCCGGCGATGGTGAGCGATTTGTAGATCAGCAGCTCCTGGCCGCTGAGCGTGATCGTCGCCGGGTAGGAAAGCGCCGGCGAGAACGTGATGGTGTCGCCCGGCGCCGCGCTCGCCAGCGCATCGCGCAGCGTGCAGGTGGCGGCGCAGTCGCCGGGGCCGGCATCGCCGGTATCGTTGACCACCAGCGTGCCGGCCGAGGCCGACAGGCCGAAGCCCAGGCAGAGCAAGCCAAAGGTTGCATGTCGCACGGTACGCCCCTGATCTGACCACATGCCCTAACGGCGTGCGGCAAGAAATCCTATCACCGCCCCTTGAATCGTATTCGCCCGTCCCCATGTGGGCAAGCCGTCGACGCTCCCTTTGCAGGGGGCGTTGTCGCCGCTAGAATTGGCACTCACTCGACGAGAGTGCTAGCAAATTTTGAAAACTCGTGGCACATCAACTAATTGAGGAATCAACCATGAAGCTTCGTCCACTGCACGATCGCGTCATCATCAAGCGCCTGGAGGCCGAAACCAAGTCCGCAGGCGGCATCGTGATTCCCGATACCGCGGCCGAGAAGCCGATCCGGGGCGAGGTCATCGCCGTCGGCAGCGGCAAGATCCTGGAGGACGGCAAGGTGCGTCCGGTCGGGGTCAAGGCGGGCGAGAAGGTGCTGTTCGGCAAGTACTCCGGCACCGAGGTCAAGGTCGACGGGCAGGAATACCTCGTGATGCGCGAGGAAGACCTGATGGCCGTCATCGAGGGTTGAAGCCGGAAATCGGCCATGGGCCACCCGCGGCGCGGACTCAATCGGAAAAGGTTGAGCTGCGGCGCGCGAGGTGCGGCCATTCCGACGTTCTTCCGATTCCCCGTTTCCCATTTCCGATTTCCGTATGAGGTAATTCCATGGCTGCCAAAGAAATCCGCTTCAGTGAAGATGCCCGCACGCGCATGCTGCGGGGCGTGAACATCCTGGCCAACGCGGTCAAGGCCACGCTCGGCCCGAAGGGCCGCAACGTCGTGCTCGAGAAGAGCTTCGGCGCGCCGACCATCACCAAGGACGGCGTGTCCGTGGCCAAGGAGATCGAACTCGCCGACAAGTTCGAGAACATGGGCGCGCAGATGGTGAAGGAAGTCGCCTCCAAGACCTCCGACGTCGCCGGCGATGGCACCACCACCGCGACCGTGCTGGCGCAGGCGATGATCCGCGAGGGCATGAAGGCGGTCGCCGCCGGCATGAACCCGATGGACTTGAAGCGCGGCATCGACAAGGCCGTGCACGCCGCGGTCGAGGAGCTGAAGAAGCTCAGCAAGCCGTCGGCCGATTCCAAGTCGATCGCCCAGGTCGGCACGATCTCCGCCAACGGCGACGCCGCGATCGGCGACATCATCGCCAAGGCGATGGACAAGGTCGGCAAGGAAGGCGTGATCACGGTCGAGGAGGGTTCGGGCCTCGAGAACGAGCTCGACGTGGTCGAGGGCATGCAGTTCGACCGCGGCTATCTCTCGCCGTACTTCATCAACAACCAGCAGTCGATGCAGTGCGAGCTCGAGGATCCGTACATCCTGCTGCACGACAAGAAGATCTCGAGCGTGCGTGAACTGCTGCCGATCCTCGAGGGCGTCGCCAAGGCCGGCAAGCCGCTGCTGGTGGTGGCCGAGGAAGTCGAGGGCGAGGCGCTGGCCACGCTGGTGGTCAACACCATCCGCGGCATCGTCAAGGTGTGCGCGGTCAAGGCGCCGGGCTTCGGCGACCGTCGCAAGGCGATGCTGGAAGACATGGCCATCCTCACCGGCGGCCAGGTGATTTCCGAGGAAGTCGGTCTGCAGCTCGAGAAGGCGACGCTCAAGGATCTCGGCCGCGCCAAGAAGGTGCTGGTGTCGAAGGAGAACACCACCATCATCGACGGCGCCGGCGAGAGCAAGGCGATCGAGGCGCGCATCAAGCAGATCAAGGCGCAGATCGAGGAGACCACCTCCGACTACGATCGCGAGAAGCTGCAGGAGCGCGTGGCCAAGCTCTCCGGCGGCGTCGCGGTGATCAAGGTCGGCGCGGCCACCGAAGTCGAGATGAAGGAGAAGAAGGCGCGCGTCGAGGACGCCCTGCACGCCACCCGTGCGGCGGTCGAGGAAGGCGTGGTGCCGGGCGGCGGCGTGGCGCTGATCCGCGCGCTCGCCGGCATCGCCAAGCTCAAGGGCGACAACGAGGACCAGAGCCACGGCATCGCCATCGCCCGCCGCGCGATGGAAGCGCCGCTGCGCGAGATCGTCGCCAATGCCGGCGAGGAGCCGAGCGTGGTGCTGAACAAGGTCGCCGAGGGCAAGGGCAACTTCGGCTACAACGCGCAGACCGGCCAGTACGGCGACATGGTCGAGATGGGCATTCTCGATCCGACCAAGGTCACGCGCACGGCGCTGCAGAACGCGTCGTCGATCGCCGGCCTGATGATCACCACCGAGGCGATGGTCGCCGAGGCGCCGAAGAAGGAGGAGAAGCACGCCCACGCGCCGGGTGCCGGCATGGGCGGCGACATGGACTTCTGATTCTTGTTTGCAAATTCATCCCTGAATTTGCAACCGGGTACGGCGGCACATCCGTGTGCCGCCGTAGAAGCAAAAGCAAAAGTCCGAAGCTCGAAGCTCCAAAGCAAAGCCCCGCGAGCAATCGCGGGGCTTTTTTGTTTCTCGGGCGCGAAAGCCGCCTGCTTTCGCGCCCGATACACCGCACGTTGTTGTGCGGCCGCAAAAGCGGAATCCAGAGACTCTCGGGAGCTCCGAAGGAATGCAGCTTTACTGCCTGCGCGATTCACCGCTGCCGCTCGTCGTCCAGCGTTGACCGTCGTCGCTGTTCTGGATTTCGTAGCGATAGCGATCGGGCGAATCGAAAATGTTGAGCGTGCGGTACCAGTGGGTCTTGCCCTGCTGGTCGGTGAAGGAGCCGGAATAGGTCCAGGTGTTGCCGCTCAGGCTGAGCTCGGGCGTACCGACCTCGCCGCCGCTGAGGTTGGCGAAGCGGTAACGGCCCGTGGCCGGATCGTAGGCGTACACCGAAAGCTGATGTTCTTCGCCGCGCGTGCCCTCGACCCGGAACACGCCATCGCACACCAGAAACAGATGCGTGGCGCCCGACCATTGGCACACATTCGTGCCTTGAAGATGCTGCGGAGGCTTGCCGCGCGCGGCGGCCATGCTGCCGCTGGCATGCCAGGTGCCGACGAACATGTCCAGGCGGTTGGGCGGAGCCGTGCCTTGCCCGGCTGCCGCGTTCGCCGCGATGGCAAGCGGCAGCAAGAGGTAGATCGAACGTGTCATGGCGGCTCGCTCGTGATTGCTCGTGGCAATTTAGGCGCTCGCCCGCGACCAATCGCGAGTGCCGGATGTCACGGCAGCCTGTCGGCTGCGAAAGCAGGCCTGGGATGCCAAATCGACCGCGCCATCCCACGCCGCCGCCAGCCGCGCATCGAGCGTGACCAGGGCCGCGCGATGCGACAGCGGTCTACTGCGACGCCCCGTTCGGCGTGGCGAGCACCGGCTGTGATTGCGGATGCGGCGTGCGCACGGCGAACAGTGTCCGGCCGTCCTGTTCGATGCGGATGGCGAACGGAAACCGCGGGTCGGCGCGACGACGGACGATCCAATAGGCACTCATGCCGGACGGACGCGGTGGCCTCGAGAGAACGGCGGCGAGTGTAGCGAAATTCCCGCGGCACGATCGCATTCTGCCGCCGGGTTCCCGGCGGCGGGAAGGCGCGCGGGACCTGCGCTACCCGCGCTCACTCGAAACCGTTCTTGAAGATCTCGTCCGGCAGCGGGAATTCGTAGGCGCCGAGATCGCGCGCGCCGAAGCGGTTGCTCACGTTCGGCAGGTCCGCTTCGCGCGGATTGCCGTCGAGGTCGGTACTGCCGGTCTCGTTGCCGGTGGGCGCGAAGTCGATCGCGACCGAACTCGCCTGCAGGTGGTAATCGCGGTTCACCGCATCGACGAAGCTCGGGTCGGCATAGACCACGGTCGGATCGGTGGGCAGCTTCGGTCCGTTGAGCAGCAGATACTGCGCGGTGAGGCCGGAGTTGGGGGTCGGGTTCCACGCCGGCAGATTGGAGGCTTCGCGCACGATGCTGCGGGTGAGGCTCATGCCGGAATCGAAGGCGAAGACGTAACTGCCGCCGATCGTGTCGTCGGCGAAGGTGCAGCCGTCGAAGGCGGCGCCCGCGCCCATCAGGTTCACCAGTTCCCCCGCGGTCGTGTTGTGCTCGATCAGGCATTGACTGAAGACGATGCTCGCCTGCGCCGTCGCACCCAAGCCGCGGATGAGGTGGTTTGCGCTGTTATCGGCCAGGTGCAGGCGTTGCGCCGCGATCTCGGCCGCGCCGGTGAAATCGATCGCGGCGGCGCTGCCGCTGGAGGTGTTGGAGCCGACGAGATTGCAGCCAATCGCGGCCGGATCGCAATGCTGCGCGCCGAGTGCCGCCACGTCGGCGAAGTGGCATTCGCCGTCCTGCTCCGGATTGACGACCAGGCGCGAGCCGCTCTCGACCTGGACCGCCGCGCCGGATTGCACGGCGCTGTTGCCGATGATGCCGACATCGAACAGGCAGGCGGTGGCATGCAGGCCGTTGCCGCCGGCGCCGTTGACGTACAGGCCGCCGCCGTAGTTCGTGGAGCTGTTGCCGAGGATTAACGTTGGTGTCGCCGGGTCGGTGCTGAAGATGCGCACGATGGCGCCGCTTTGGCTGTCGGCGCCGACATAGATGCCGCCGCCGACACCGGCCAGACTGCCGTTGCCCGCGCTGTTGTTGTAGATGCCGCCCGGCAGGGCGAGGTCGGCGCTGGCGCCGCTGACCATGATGCCACCGCCGTAGTTGCCGGCCTGGTTGTCGTGGATCAGGATGTCGCTGATTCCCTTCGCCACGGCGACGAGGTGCGTATTGCCGGACACGGAGATGCCGCCGCCCCCGACGATGGCGACGTTGCCGCTGATGTCGGTGGTCAGGGTGGGATCGTCGACCAGGGTCACGCCGACCTGGCCGATGAAGGAACTCTCCGCGGCGAGGCCGCCGGCGTAGCTCCCGGTATTGCCGCGGATCGACACGCCGTGCAGTGTCAGGCTGCCGTCGCCGTAGAAGGCGAGGCCGCCGGCATAGCCGCTGTTGCCGGACAGGGTGACGTTGTCGACGATGAGTGCGATGCTCGCGCCGTTGACGCCGATGCCGCCGCCGCCGGCGAGAAAGTTGCTTTGGCCCTTGCCGCCGCTGATGGCGAGATTGGCGAGCGTCACCGTGCCGTTGCCGCCGATCGTGAACACCGGGTTGGCGCCGTCGCCGCCGATCGTCACTTGCTGCGGCACACTTCCGCCGCCACAGCCGAGATCGGGATCGCAGATCACCGGCGGCGTGTTGCAGGCGCCCGTGCTGCCGGAGATCGTGAGCGACTTGTCCTGGATGGTCAGATGCTGGCCGCTGTAGCCGAGCTCGTTGGTCACCACCACGGTGGTGGCCGGACAGACGACCGCGTCGATCGCCGCTTGGATGTCGCTGAAATTGCACTGGGCATCGCTGCCGACGTAGAGGTAGTGCGGCACTGGCGTGCAGATCGCGCCGGCATCTCCGGCGGCGAGCAGCAGGGCGACGCTGAGGATTCTCGGACGTGCGTACATGGCTCCACTCTCCACTCCCGGCTTCCCCTCGTTCCTGTCGTGAGTGGTGAACGCTGTTTCGCGATGGGTTGCGACACGGCGCAGCGGCGCGTCGTCGACAGCCGCCGCATCCGCGGCCTCAGGAATCGTGCCGGCGCTGTCAACGCGGCCTGCAACTGGCCGCAAGCGCGAGCGACCACACTTGCACCGGGAACGGCCTGCGCCGTGTGCGCGAGTCGTTCGTTTTTTTCCATCACTCCGCCGTGGTCGGGTCGATCACGGTCTTCACCTCCGCGACGCGGTTCGCCGGGAATCCACCCTGGCGCGCGTGCTCGCGCACCATGCTCTCGTTCGGCGCGATGTACACGCAGTAGATCTTGTCGCCGGTAACGTAGCTTTGCAGCCACTGGATCTGCGGACCCATGCCGCTGAGCACACCGCAGGACTTCTGCGAGATGGCCTTGAGCTCCTGCGCCGAGAGCTTTCCGGCATTCGGAATTTCGCGTTCGATGACGTATTTGGGCATTGCGCTGTCCTCTCGTGTCACGTTGAATGGCGCTGCGGTCGAGACGACCCAGCGCAGGCGATGAACGCCGCTTCGCGGCGAATTGCGACACGCGGCCGCTGCCGTTCGACGCTGCCGCAGGAGAGTTCGCTGTCTGCTCAGGGCGTGGTGCCCGCAGTGGCCTCCGGATAGACGTCATTGCGCCCGCTCAGCTCGCGCAGGAGCCGCTTGGTCGTGGCCTGCAACTCCGCCGGATCGGCGCCGACGCGGATTGCCTCGTCGGCGGTGCGCCGCGCGTCGTCGTGGCGTTTCAGGTCCTCGAGGATCTGCGCCTTTTGCACCAGCATCATCACCCGGCGCACCTTGCCTTCCGGCGCCACACGCTGCCAGTCCGCAAGCGTGCGGTCGATTTCACGCAGCGCGTCCGCGTTGCGATCGGCCAGCCACAGCGCCTGGGCGTAGCCGTTGCGGATCAGCGCTGCCTCGCGCGACGCCCCACGGCCGCCGCGCTCGAGGATGTCCAGCGCCTGCTCGGACAGGCGGATCGCCTGGGGGAAGTCGCGTTGTGCGGCGGCGACATTGGCCAGTGTGGACAGGGAATAGGCGACCGTCGGATGATCGTCGCCGAACACGGCGCGGCGCTCGGTGAGGGCTTGCGTCATCTCGGTTTTCGCCTGATCGTACTTTTGCTGGCGGTAGAACGCCATGCCGAGATCATTGTGCGCGCGCGCACACACTTCCTCGCGGATGCCGGTGCGGCTGCACGTCGCGATGGCGGCGCGATAGTTCGCCTCGGCGTCGGCGTAGCGCCACTGGCTGACCTTGACGTTGCCGAGCGCTTCGTAGGTCTCGGCGATCTGCGCGTGATCGTCACCGTAGATGCGCCGCAGCATCTGCAACGCTTCGTTGATCAGCGATTCCGCCTCGGCGTACTTTTCCGACTGTGCGAGGATCAGGCCGAGATCGCGCAGCGTGCGCGCGATCGCGTCGTGCGGCTCGGTGTAGATGCGGCGCTCGAGCGCGAGCAGCTCGCGGAAGTGTGCCTCGGACGCCTGCCGGTCGCCGACGCCGTTGTTGGCGGTGGCCAGGCTGGAAAGCGCTGCGACGTAGCGGTCATCCTCGGGCGCGGCGCTGGCGCGCCAGCGCGCGAGCAGTGGTTCCAGCGTGGCGATCGCCTGGGGATAAAGCTGCGCCTGCGCCTGGGCGTTGCCGACGTCGAAGCCCGCCGCGAGAGCCTCGGCGGCGTCTTCGCCGTATACGCGTTGCGCCGCGGCGGCCGCCTCGCGCCGATGCGTCACGGCGTCTTCCGGTTTGCCCAGCGCCATCTCCGCCGCCGCCAGCACGCCGAGCGCGCGCACGAGATCCGGTGACGGCGCAGCGCGCAGGGCATCGAGGTGCGGCGCGAGTTCGGCGACTGCCTGCGCGTTCTGGCCGGCGCGCTGGCGCGCATCCGCGTGCAGCACGCGCAACGCCGCCTGCGCGTGCGCGTCGCCGGACGCCCGGGCAAGGTCCAGCGCCTGACCGAACAAGTCTTCGGCGCGTTGGAAACCGGAAAGCGACAACTGCACTTCGCCGAGCGTGCGCAACAGGTCCACGCGGGTTGCGGTGTCGAGATCGCGCGAGCCGGTGAGCTGCCGCACGGCGTGTTCGACCAGCGCCTCCGGCGTCGGGCGCTGATCGCGCGGCAGGTGCGCACGCGCCGCATCGAACAAGCCGACGAGGAAGTCGCGCACCGTGTTCGCGCGCGCGGCCTCGCGCCGGGCCACCTCCGCCTGCCACAGGGCGAGGCCGAGCGCGGCCAGGATGCCGAGCACGAACACCGTGGTGAGAGCGACGCCGCCGCGGTGGCGCTCGACGAATTTGCGCGCGCGGTACAGGCGCGACGGCGGATGCGCGCGGATCGGGCGGCGCGCGAGATAGCGTTCGAGATCGTCGGCCAGCGCGCCGGCCGAGGCGTAGCGGCGTTCCGGTTCCTCGGCGAGCGCCTGCAGCAAAATGTTGTCGAGGTCGCCGCGCAGCAGCCGGCGCAGGCGCGCCGGCGGCAGCGGCACGTCGGTGCCGGCGACCTCGTTGACCCGCGACGACGGCCGTCGCGTCGGCGATCCGTCCGGGCGCACGCCGAGCAGCAACTCGTGCAGCAGCACGCCGAGGCCGTAGACATCGGTGGCGGTGGTGATCGCGCCGCCGCGCACCTGCTCCGGCGCGGCGTAGTCCGGCGTGAACACGCCGAGCGTGCCGGTCGCGTCGGCGTCCTCCTCGATCAGCTTGGCAATGCCGAAATCGAGCAGCTTCACGCTGCCATCGGTGCCGACCAGGATGTTGGACGGCTTGAGGTCGCGATGCACGATCAGGTTGCGGTGCGCCGCTTCCACCGCGCGACAGACGGTGAGCATGAGTTCGACGATCGCACGCACGCCGAGGCGCCGCGCCTGCACGAATTCGGTGATCGGCACGCCGTCGACGTACTCCATCACCAGGTAGGGCACGCCGGCCGCGGTGACGCCGCCGTCGATCAGGCGCGCGATGTTGGGGTGTTCGAGCGCGGCGAGCACCCGACGTTCGCGCTGGAACAGGCGCTGCTCCAGTTCGGAATAGAGCCCGCGGCGCAGCAGCTTGATCGCCACACGCTGGACGAAGTCGCGGCCGATGCGCTCGCCGAGGAACACCGCGGCCATGCCGCCCTGGCCGAGCGCGCGGACGATGCGGAATTCGCCGATGTCGCGGCCGATCAGGCCGGCGGGTTCGAGATCGTCCGCGGCCAGGCGCGCGGCGTGCTCGACCGCGGGCGTGTCGAGAAAACCGTCGCGGGCGTCGGCGGCGAGCAGCCGGACCAGCGCCGCGCGGTCCGCGATGTCCGGCACGTGCGCATCGAGCCACGCGGCGCGCTCGGCCTCCGGCACCTCGAGCAGCGCGTCGAACGCGGCGCGCCGCCGGTGCTCGGCATCGCTTGAATGGACGGATTCGGCGGTCATGCTTCAGGTCGGCTAACGCCGAAAGCGTGGCGGCTGCGACATCAGCCGAGGCGTTCGTGCAGGAACGCCCGCGCGTAGCGCCAGTCGCGATCGACCGTGCGCCGGACGACGCCGAGCGTCTGCGCCACGTCTTCCAGGGTCAGGCCGGCGAAGTAATGCAGTTCCACCACGCGCGCCGCACGCGCATCCGCGCGCTCGAGCTCGGTCAGCGCCGCCTCCAGCGCGAGCGCCTGCTCGGCGTCGTCCACGGCCAGGCGCGGATCGGTGCCGGTGAGAGTCACGCGCTGCCAGCCGCCGCCGGCACGCTGGCGCAGGCGGTCACGCGCGCGGTCGGCCAGCAGATGCCGCATGGCGCGCGCGGCGTAGGCGAAGAACTGCGCCGGGTGGGCGAAGCCGAGGTCGCGGTTGGCGCTCACGCGCAGATACAATTCGTGCACCAGCGCGGTGGTGTCGAGGCTGCCGCGCTCGCCGCGGGCGAGCTGGCGGCCGGCCATGGCCTTCAGGCGCGCATAGACGGCGTCGAACAGCGCGTCGGCGCTTTGCGGGGCGGGGGTGTCGGTCGCTGCGCCCGGCATGGTTTCGGTCTCCGCGGAGCATTGTATACCGCGCACCGCGCCGGCGGAGATCGCGCCCGGCGCGATGTCAGGTCGCGCCGGCCTTGAGCGCGGCGACGACCCGCGACCAGGCGCGCTCGACCGGCGATTCGGCGGGATCGACGAAGTGCGCCGCGCCGCGCGCGAGCTGCCGCGCGAGCTCATCGAGGCTTGCCCCGGCGACCGGGACGCCGCGCCGGTTGACGAACAGGCATTGCCGCGTCTGCGGCGAGTACCACGCCAGCTTGCGGCGCACCCGACGCCCGTCGACGGCGAACGCGAACCACGCCCCCGCAGGCAGCGCCAGTACGCGGTGCAGCGCCTCGTGCTCGGCGGGCGCCAGCGGCGCGGCATCCGGCGGCGGCGCCGGCGTGACCGGCGCGCCGGTTTCCTCGCCGTCGCGGCGGGTGCGGTGGCGCAGGCGAATCAGCAGTTCGGTCAAGGAAAGCCCGGGCTCCGCGCCGGCGGCGGTCGCGCCGAACAGCCGCTGCAGCACGGCCTGGATCTCCTCGTCGGGCAGACCCACTTCGCTCAGGCCGGCATGGAGGTCGTTGCGCAGTTCCACAGGCGCCGCGCGTTCGGGGCCGGCTTCGCCTTCGGCGGCGTGACCCAGCAGTTCATCGACGACGGCAAGGCGCCGCGCATAGCTGAGACTGGCTTCGCCGTCGCGCAGCAGACTGAGCATCAGCGCATCCGTCCAGGCGCCCTCGAGCAGCGCTTGCAGCAGCCGGCCGGGTCTGGCCGCGGCGAGTCGCGCCGCGACCGCGGCGAGCGCCTGGGTGCGCGCGAGCTCGAGTTTTTCGCGGCCGCGCGCCGCTTCCACCCGGCGCCGCTCCGCCGCCTCGCTCTTGCGCGTGGCCGTCTCCAGCCGCTGCGCGAGTTCCGTCGTCGCCTCGGCGAACCGCGCGGTGGCATTGGCTTGGTCCGCGGCGATGCGCGCGACCCATTGCTGCAACAGCTCGCCAAGCTCGGCGTCGGCTTCGCCTTCGGTTTCGTCCACCCAGGCGCGGCCGGCCTCGACGACGGCATCGAGCCATTGCCGCGCCGGGTGCGTCTTGTCCGTGAAGAAGCTCTTGTCGCGCAGCGCCACGCGCAGCACCGGTACCTGCAGGCGCACGAGCATGCGCCGCACGATGCCGTCGGCCGGAACGTCCTCGACGAGGGTCGCGATCAGCCGCGCGATCAGGTCGATCGTGTCGCCGTCGGCTTCGTCGAAACGGTACGTGCGCTCCGGCGCCGCGGCTGGCCGCAGCACGGCGAGGATTTGCTCGCGGAGTTCCTCGCCGGTGTACGGCGTGGCGTGCGCTTCGGCGTCGGCCCGGTGTGACTGGACGACGGCCAGCGCGCGTTGCAATTCCTCGGCGCCGACGACGTGCAGCCGGGCGAGGCGGTGTGCGGCCAGCAGACGCCTGAGCGTGGCGAAGAAGTCCTCCGCGTCGGCCGCCACGCGCGCCGGCGCGGCGGCCTGTGGCGGAGGCGTGCGTTCGGCCGCCGCCGGCACGGGTTCCTTCGCCGGTGCGGCCGCTGCCGGCGCACGTCGTGCCGTCGCGGTCGGAATGGCGCGCGCCGCGGCGCGCGCGGCGGCCAACTGCGGCGAGGCGTGCAGGTGCGGCAGGATGCCCTGCTCGATCAGGTAGCCGTTGATCGCGCGATAGAAGCCGCCGATGTCGCGCAACACCACGCGCTCGAAACACTGATACAGCACCACCCGATGCGCAAGCTCGATGTCGAGCACCGCTGCGGCGTGGCGCAGGGCCTCGGTCAAGGCGCGCGGTCCGACTGGCAGCGCCTCCGCGGCGATGCGCGGCGCGCCGGCGAGCACGCCGAACCGGCAGCCGAGCGTGTACAGGGGCTCGCGCTCGCGCGTCTCGATGCGCACCGCCATGTCGGTGAGCACGAGCTCCTCGTCGAGCGGCGTCTCGTCGGACAGGGCGAGGCTGGGTTTGGCCGGCAGCGCGCGCGTTGCCGCCGGCCGTGCCGCGTCCTCGTCGAAGCGCGCGAGCGCGTTTTCGAGGTGACGCAGCAAGCGCGGCGCCAGCTCGGCGCGGCCGCGCTTGAGCGCGGTCACCGAATCGAAATACCGATTCTGCTCGGCGTTGCTCGGCGCCTTGTCGGCCAGCCGGATGAGCTGCAGATTGAACGCCGTGAGGGTGTCGTCGAACGGCTTGGCGAGCCACTCGCCGGCGCGTTGCAGGAGGCCGCTCAGAATCGCATGCACGCGCGGCGGCAAGGCGCGACAGTCGGCCAGGCCGCGCAGGACTGGCGCAGCCGCAGGCGTCCCCCCAGTCCTGTGCGCAATCGGCGAGTTCATGATTTCCGCGATCCGCCTCGCGGGCGACCGACTCGGGACTCGCCGCGATTTTAGCGCGGTTTGCCGGTAAAAATGTGGAAAAAATGCCGCGACGATCCGAACCGCCGGCGAAAGGTGCGGACCGGCCGATCGGAGGCATCGCGGCGGCGGCACGCCGCGCCCGAGCCGCGGTGATCGCCGTGACCGCAGCGGATTGCTGCGCCGCGACGTGGCAAACCGCCAGCGTCGGAGTATGAAATTCCGGCGCAAAAACGAAAACGGGGGGAGGGTACCCGTTGCGAGCGATCGCGGCGGGTTTTTATTTTTGGGGAGTGGGGAGTGGAAAGAGCCGCGTTTCTCAGCCCTCGGCCCTCAGCCCTATTCCCGATTCCCGCTTGAACGAGCGGCCGATTTCCGTCCACCCCCAAACCCCGCCGCATCCCCGCGAGCCCCTACAATCGCGGCATGTCATCGCCCTGGTCAGCGGAATTGAGCGATTTCGTCGATGCGCGCTATGCGCGTCTGTTGGCGCGCTGTCGCGAGGCCGGGGTGGCGTTCCACGACGACGCCGGTGTCGCCGAGCACGTGCAGCGGGTGTTGCTGGCGAGCGATTTCGCCTACGACGCCTTGCTGCGCGAACCGGCGCTGCTGGCGCCCGCGGCGCTCGCGCAGATGGCCGATCCGCGCCACGCCGAGGTGCGGCCGCCGCTGGCGCTGGCGCATGACCTCGACGAGAGCGTGGCCATGCGGCTGCTGCGCCGTTATCGGCGCTGCGAGGCGCTGCGCCTGATCTGGCGCGACGTCAACGGTCTGGACGCGATCGAGGACACCCTCGCCGGCGCGAGCGCGCTCGCCGAGGTCTGTCTCGCCGCCGCGCACGACTACGCCGAGTCGCTGCTGCAACACCGCCACGGCACGCCGCGCAGCGAAAGCGGCGCGCCGCAGCGGCTGGTCGTGCTCGCGCTCGGCAAGCTCGGCGGCGGCGAGCTCAACTTCTCGTCCGACATCGACCTGATCTTCGCCTATCCGGAAAACGGCGCGAGCGACGGCGCGCCGCCGCTCGCCAACGAAGCCTGGTTCGCGCGTCTCGGTCAATGGCTGGTGAAATTGCTCGGCGAGATCACCGCCGACGGCTATGCGTTTCGCGTCGACCTGCGCCTGCGTCCGTTCGGCAGCGCCGGCCGGCTGGCGCCGAGCTTCGCGGCGATGGAACAGTACTACCAGCGCGAGGGTCGCGACTGGGAGCGCTACGCCTGGATCAAGGCGCGGCCGGTCGCCGGCGACCTCGTCGCCGGCAGGCGTCTGCTGGAGACCCTGCGACCGTTCGTCTATCGCCGCTATCTCGACTACACCGCGTTCGCCGGGCTGCGCGAGATGAAGGCGCTGATCGACGCCGAGGTCGCGCGCAAGGATCGGTCGCGGCACCTCAAGCTCGGTCCCGGCGGCATCCGCGAGATCGAGTTCATCGTGCAACTGCTGCAACTGATCCGCGGCGGTCGCGAACCGTCGCTGCGCGAATGCGGCCTGTTGCCGGCGCTCGCCGCGTGCGAGCGGCTGGGCGCGCTGCCGGCCGCGCGCGCCAAGCGCCTGCGCGAGGCGTACCGCTATCTGCGCCGGGTCGAGAACCGCCTGCAGATGCTGCGCGACGAGCAGACCCACGAACTGCCCGACGATGCCTTCGTGCAGGCGCGGATCGCCGCCGGACTGGGCTGTGCCGACGCCGCGGCGTTCGCGGCCGAGCTCGCGCGCGTGCGCGGCGTCGTCGCCGAGGAATTCGCCGCGGTGCTGGCGCCGCTGCCGACCGCGCGCGCCGCGCCGTCGAGCGCCGCGGCGCAGTACTGGCGTCGGCTGCGATCCGGCGAGGCGAACGCCGGCGAGCTCGCCGCGCTCGGCTTCGCCGAGGCCGAGGCGCTGCACGCCGAGGTCGCGGCGCTGGCGGCGAGTCCCGCCGCGCGCGCGCTGTCGGCGCATGCGCGCAACCGGTTCGAGCGCGTGCTGCCGCGGCTGCTCGAGGCCGCGGCGGCGAGCGCGGCGCCGGCGGCGTGTCTGGCGCGCCTGCTGCGGCTGGTCCACGCCGTGCTGCGGCGCCCGGCCTATCTCGCCCTGCTCGAGGAACAGCCGGCCGCGCGCGACCGCGTCGTCGCCCTGTTTGCCGGCAGCGCGCTGCTCGCCGAGCGCGTGATCGCGCATCCGCTGCTGCTCGACGACCTGTTCGACAGCGCGCTCGAGGCCGAATCCGGCGACGCGAATGCGCTCGCCGCCGAGATCCGCCGCCGCGTCGGCGCGCTCGCCGCGGACGACGCCGAGGCGGAAATCGAGATCGTGCAGGAGGAAAAGCAGAGCGCGACGTTCCGACTCGGTCTGGCCTACCGCGACGGGCTCGCGGCGGTGACGACCGCGCGCGCACTGGCCGGCATCGCCGAGGTGGTGATCGCCTGCGTGTTCGATCGCGCCGTGCGCGACGTGGCGCGCCAGCACGGTCGGCTGGGCGACGGCGGCATGGCGGTGGTCGGCTACGGCAGCCTCGGCGGCGCGGAACTCGGCTTCGCCTCGGACCTCGATCTCGTGTTCGTGTACGACCGCGCCGAAGGCGAGAGCGACGGCGCGCGGCCGCTCGATGCCGTGCGCTATTTCGCGCGGCTGGCGCAGCGCACCGTGCATTGGCTGACCACGCCGACCCATGCCGGGCGGCTGTACGAGGTGGACGTGCGCCTGCGTCCCGACGGCGGCAAGGGCCTGCTCGTGGTCGGACTCGACGCCTTCGCCGAATACCAGCGCGAACGCGCCTGGGTGTGGGAGACGCAGGCGCTGGTGCGCGCGCGTGCAATCGCCGGCGACCCTGCGGTGTGCGCGCGCTTCGCCGCGACGCGCGCCGAGCTGCTGGCGCGACCGCGCGACGCGGCCGCGGTGCGCGCGCGGGTGACCGAGATGCGCGCGCGCTGGCGCGCCGAGCGCGATCGCTCCACGCCGGAGATGCTCGATCTCAAGCAGGGGCCGGGCGCGCTGCTCGACATCGAGTTCATCCTGCAGACCTTGGTGCTGCTCGAGGCAGAGCGCCGACCCGAGCTGCTGCGCAGCGGCAGCACCGCCGAGCTGATCGCGCTCGCCGCGGCCGCCGGCGTGCTCGACGGCGCACGTGCCGCGGCACTCGGCGCGGCGCATGCCGCGCTGCTCAAGCGCGCGCTCGACTGCACGCTCGACGCGCGCCCGCGCCTCAGCGCGCGCGACGCGGAACTCGCCAGGCACACGGCGGCGGTGCTCGAGATCGCCGCGGCGCTCGGCCTGGCCTTCGTCTAGGGAACCTTTGGACGACGGGAGGACGCAGCTCCGGCACGTCAAGCCCCCTCCTGATTAGCGCCGAAATTCAGTTTGCCGCCTTTCCCGCTGGCGGGAGAGGCCGACGCGCGCAGCGCGGCGGGTGGGGGTGGCACAGCAGTGATCTTGTTCTTTTCTCCAAGCGTGTCTTGCGGTTTTCCGCTCGCGTCCGGCGAGCGGGTTACTTTTCTTTGCTCGTGCACTGCGCCGCAGGAGCGGCGCGAACAGCGGAGCTGGCCGCGCAGCGGCGCAGCGCAGGATGCCCGGAGTCAAGAAAAGTCACCAAAAGA
>JAJPHA010000089.1 GCA_021325475.1 Rhodanobacteraceae bacterium
GGAGCCCACCATGCAACGCTGGTTGAAACTCCCCGACGGCCGCTTCCTCGATGCCAATCGCGTGGTGTACGTCGGCAAGGTGGAAACCTATCCGCGCCTCGACGAGGACGGCAACGACGCCGGCGTCGGCTACGCCGTCAATCTCGGCCTCGACATCCCGCGCGAACACCAGGTCACCGTGATGGGCACCAAGGACGAAGTGCTCGGTCTGCTGAAATCGCTGCTCGGCGGCGCGCCGCCGGCGGCGTGAGGATTCGCTCCGCTTGCGATCCGTGGAGGAAGCACCCATGAATCTCTGTCGTTCCTGGTGGTTGCTCGCGCTGCTTTGGGTTCCCCTGCTCGAAGCGGCGGCCGACGCGCCAGCCGCCGGCAACGCGCCCGGACGAAACGTGGTGCAGATGAAATTCGGCGGCATGCCGGGCCTGCCGGCGTGCGCACCGGGCGCGGTGCAGAGCGGCGATCCGGCGCAGGGGCCGTTCGTCGTCCTCGGCAAGATCGCCACCGGCTGCACCGTCCCCTGGCATTGGCACACGGCGAACGAACAACTGATGATGGTGAGCGGCGTGGCACGGGTGGAGATGAAGGACGCCAAGCCGTTCACGCTGCGCGCCGGCGGATTCGCCCGGCTGCCGGCGCAGCACGCGCACCAGTTCCACTGCGAACGGGCCTGTCTGATCTACGTGGTTGCCGACGCCGCCTTCGACATCCACTACGTGAACGCGCAAGGCGGCGAGATCGCGCCGGCCGAGGCGCTCAAGGCCGTCGGCGAATCCGAGGCCAAACCGACGAAGTGATCGCGCGCGGCGCTCAGGACGCGCCGCCTTCCGCGGGACGCTCCAGCAATTCGGCCTCGATCGGCCCCGCCGGCGGCGTGCGCTTGGCGATGGTGCGATACCAGCGCCAGGCGCCGAAGCCGGCCAGATACAGCGCGAGCGACACCAGGGCGAAGCGTCGTGCGCTGGTGCCGAGCAGCGCGCCGAACGCGGCCGCCAGCACGGTGTAGCAGAGCAGCGTGAGGAACGCCTGCACCGAGGAGGCCGCCCCGCGATGGCGCGGGAACCGATCGAGCACCAGCAGGTTGATCGTCGGTGCGACCAGATTGATGCCGACGCCGGCGAGACCGAGCGGCAACACCGCCCACGGTACGCGCGCCGGTGTCACCCGCCAGGCGATGAGCACGCCGGCGAACGCCGCCGCCAGCATGATCGCGAAACTCGCGCCGAGCAGCACGCGCGCGTTGATCCGTCCGGCCAGCCGCGCCGCCAGCGTGGAACCGAGCACCAGGCCGCTGATCGCCGGCACGAACAGCCAGCCGAACTGGTGGGTGTCGAGCCGGAGCGCGCCGAGCACGAACGCCGGGGCATTGGTGATGTACACGAGCAGCCCGCCGACGCACAGCGACAGCGTCAGCGCGAGCGGCAGGAACTGGCCGTCGCCCAGGATCTGCGCATAGGTCGCCAGCAACCGGCGCGGCGACAGCGGCACGCGCCGCGGCGGCGGGTGCGTCTCCGGCAACAGTCGCGCGCAGAGCGCGAGCAGCGCCGCGGTGAACGCGGCGAGGATCCAGAACAGCGCGTGCCAGCCGCCGAGCGTCACCAGCCAGGCACCGACCACCGGCGCCGCCGCCGGCGCGACGCCGAAGATCATGCTCACCTGCGCCATCAGCTTCTGGGCCGCGGCGCCTTCGTAGCAGTCGCGCACGATGGCGCGGCCGACGATCAGACCGACGCCCGCGCAGGCGCCCTGCAGCGCGCGGAACACGAGCAACACCGGCATCGACACGGCGAGCGCGCAGCCGATCGAGGCGATCAGGAACACGGCCACGCCGCCCAGGATCACCGCGCGTCGGCCGAACGCGTCCGACAGCGCGCCCAGGATCAGCGACATCACCGCGTAGGCGGCGAGATACACGCTGATGGTCTGCTGCATCGCCAGCGGTCCGGCGCGGAACTGCGCCGCGATCGCCGGAAACGCCGGAAAGATCGCGTCGATGCAGAACGGCCCGAACATCGCCAGCGCGGCGAGCAGCGCGGCGAGCACGGAACGGCGAGGAACGGCGATGGTCATGGCGGCGCGCGACACGGCGCGCGGCGCGCCGCAAACCTCGCATCCTACACAATCGCTTGACGGCGCGCCCGCTCGCTGCGCTACCATACCGCCGCGCAAGGAGATGGCATTCCTCCTCGAACGCAGGCGCCGGCCACGCGTTCGCAACCGCCGCGAGGCTGATGATGCCTGTTCGATCCATCCGGCCGTCCGGATGCGCGCGGGCGTCGCCTCGCATCGTCTCGCGGCGTCGTCCCACGCGGTTCCGCCGCTGCCGGATGGATCCCAAGCAATCGGGAGTCGCAAGGCCGTGCTATCCGTTCTCGCCGTCGGTGTCGGTGCCTGCCTCGGCGCGCTGCTGCGCTGGGGGTTCGGCCTGCTGCTCAATCCGCTGCTGCCGGCGCTGCCGCTCGGCACGCTGGCCGCGAACCTGCTCGGTGGCCTCGTCATCGGCGCCGCGCTCGGCGCGTTCGGCCAGTTCCAGAGCCTGTCGCCCGAATGGCGCCTGTTCGTCACCACCGGGTTCTGCGGCGGCTTGACCACGTTCTCGACCTTTTCCGCGGAGACGGTGACGCTGCTGCTGCGCGCGCAGTACGGCTGGACCGCGGCGATCGTCGCCGCGCATCTGCTCGGCTCGCTGCTGATGACGCTGGCCGGCATCGGCCTGATGCGCCTGTGGCTCGGCGCGCCGTCCGGTTGAAGCGCGCGTCCGGCGACATCCGGGAGATGCCGATGCAGGGTATACATTTGCGCTTCTATACCTACGAGAACCGCAGGCACGGCGGCACGCTGCTGTACGAATGGCTGCTCGAGTTCGCCCGCCAGCGCGGCATCCACGGCGGCTCGGCATTTCGCGCCATCGCCGGCTACGGCCGCCACGGCCGCCTGCACGAGCAGCACTTCTTCGAGCTCGCCGGCGACGTGCCGGTGCTGGTGGAGTTCCTCTGCACTGCAGCCGAGGCCGACGCCCTGCTCGATGCGCTGCGGGTCGAGGGTCTGTCGCTGTTCCATGCGCGCCTGCCGGCCGAGTTCGGCTGGCTCGAGCCGCCGGGCGCGTGAACTGGCCGGCAGTCGCGGCTACCCGGCACAGGCAACCCCATGTTCCGGCACACGGCGCAATCGCGGATCGAGGAGCTGCTGGCGCAGTGCGGCCTGACCGCCAACGGCCCGGCGGCGTGCGATCCACAAATCCACAATCCGCATTTCTATACCCGGGTCGTCGCCCACGGCTCGCTCGGTCTCGGCGAATCCTACATGGACGGCTGGTGGGACGCCGCGGATCTGGACGGCTTCCTCACCCGCCTGCTCGACGCGCATCTGGACGAGCGCGTGCACGGCATCGACGACGCCTGGCTGTGGCTGCAGGCGACGCTGCGCAACCTGCAACGCGGCCGCCGCGCCTTCACCATCGGCGAGCGCCACTACGATCTCGGCAACGACCTGTTCCGCGCCATGCTCGGCCGGCGCCTGGTGTACAGCTGCGGCTACTGGAAGGACGCCGCCGATCTCGACGCCGCCCAGGAGGCGAAGCTCGACCTCGTCTGCCGCAAGCTCGGGCTCGCGCGCGGCATGCGCGTGCTCGACATCGGCTGCGGCTGGGGCGAAGCGCTCGAGTTCGCCGCCACGCGCTACGGTGTGGCCGGCATCGGCCTCACCGTCTCGCACGAACAGGCCGACTACGCGCGGACCCTGTGCGCCGGCCTGCCGATCGAGATCCGCCTGGAGGACTACCGCGCGTTCCGCGGCCGGGTCGAGCGCGCGTTCTCGATCGGCATGTTCGAGCACGTCGGCGCGAAGAACTACCGCCGCTACTTCGAGGTGGCGCGGCGCAGCCTCGCCGACGACGGCCTGTTCCTGCTGCACACGATCGGCACCAACCGCTCGACCAACCGCACCGACCCGTGGATCGCGAAGTATATTTTTCCCAATTCCATGCTGCCCTCGGCCGCGCAGATCACGCGCGCCTGCGAAGGCTGGTTCGTGATCGAGGACTGGCACAACTTCGGCGCCGACTACGACCGCACGCTCCTGGCCTGGCGCGCCAATTTCGACGCCGCCTGGCCCGCGCTCGCCGCGCGCTACGACGAGCGCTTCCGCCGCAGGTGGCGCTATTACCTCTCCGCCGCCGCGGCCAGTTTCCGCTCGCGCCGCAACCAGCTCTGGCAGATCGTGCTCAGCCCGCGCGGCGTGCGCGGCGGTTACCGCGCGCCGCGCTGACTCCGCCGCGGCGGCGCGGCGCAGATCAGATCCGGCCGCAACTCGCGCAGCAGGCCGAACGGTCGTGGCGTGACGGCCGGCTTACCCGACCCGCACGATTGCGGCACAATACGCCGCTTGCCGCGGCCGTCCCGGGCCGCGCGGCAGCGCGCCAATCCGCGGCGCGCACCCATTCCCTGCGGCGATTCCGATGCATCTGCAAGCCAATTTCGAACAGATTCCGCTCAAGGACTACGCCGAGCGCGCCTACCTCGATTATTCGATGTACGTGGTGCTCGACCGCGCGCTGCCGTTCGTCGGCGACGGCCTCAAGCCGGTGCAGCGCCGCATCGTCTACGCGATGAGCGAGCTCGGCCTCGACGCCGGCGCCAAGCCGAAGAAATCCGCGCGCACCGTCGGCGACGTGATCGGCAAATTCCATCCGCACGGCGACGCGGCGTGCTACGAGGCGATGGTGCTGATGGCGCAGCCGTTCTCGTACCGCTATCCGCTGATCGACGGCCAGGGCAACTTCGGCTCGCCGGACGATCCGAAGTCGTTCGCGGCGATGCGCTACACCGAGGCGAAGCTCACGCCGTTCGCCGATCTGCTGCTCGCCGAGCTCGGCATGGGCACGGTCGATTTCACGCCGAACTTCGACGGCACCCTGCAGGAACCGTCGTGGCTGCCGGCGCGCGTGCCGCACGTGCTGCTGAACGGCGCGACCGGCATCGCCGTCGGCATGGCCACCGACATCCCGCCGCACAATTTGCGCGAGATCGCGAGCGCCTGCATCCGCCTGCTCGACGAACCCGAGGCGAGCATCGCCGCGCTGTGCGAACACGTGCCGGGACCGGATTTCCCCACCGCCGCCGAGATCATCACGCCGCGCAATGAACTCGTCGCGCTGTACGCGACCGGCACCGGCTCGGTGCGCTGCCGCGCGATCTACCGGGTGGAAAACGGCAACGTCGTAATCACCGCGCTGCCGTACCAGGTCTCGCCGTCGCGGATCCTGGAACAGATCGCCGAGCAGATGCGCGCGAAGAAGCTGCCGATGATCGAGGACCTGCGCGACGAGTCCGATCACGCGCATCCGATCCGCCTGGTGCTGGTGCCGCGCAGCAACCGCGTCGATCTCGACGCGACCATGCGCCACCTGTTCGCGACCACCGATCTCGAGAAGAGCTACCGCGTCAACCTCAACCTGATCGGCCTCGACGGCCGCCCGCAGGTCAAGAACCTCAAGCAGATCCTCGCCGAGTGGCTGCGCTTCCGCCAGAACACGGTGACCCGTCGCCTGCGCCACCGCCTCGCCCAGGTCGAGCGCCGTCTGCACCTGCTGGAGGGTTTGCGCATCGCCTTCCTGAACCTCGATGAAGTGATCCGCATCGTGCGCACCGAGGACGAGCCGAAGCCGGTACTGATGCAGCGCTTCAAGCTCAGCGAGGAACAGGCCGACTACATCCTCGAGACCCGGCTGCGCCAGCTCGCGCGGCTGGAGGAGATGAAGCTCGACGCCGAACGCGATCGGCTCGAGGAGGAACGCGCGCGCATCAACGTGACCCTGAACTCGAAGGCGCGCCTCAAGACCCTGATCAAGGACGAGCTCAAGGCCGACGCCAGGCAGTACGGCGACGCGCGCCGTTCGCCGCTGGTCGAACGCGAGGTGGCGCAGGCGCTGGACGAGACCGCGTTGGTGGTGAGCGAGCCGGTCACGGTGGTGCTGTCGGAAAAGGGCTGGGTGCGCGCGGCCCGCGGCCACGACGTCGATCCGGCGGCGCTGGCGTACCGGGAAGGCGACCGTTTCCACAATGCAGCAAAAGGGAAAACTACACAACACGTGGCGTTTCTCGACTCCAGCGGCCGCAGCTACTCCACGCCGGCCCATACGCTTCCGTCCGCGCGCGGCAACGGCGAGCCGCTGACCGGCCGCTTCGCGCCGCCGCCCGGCGCGCGGTTCGATGCGGTCGCGATCGGCGATCCGGCGAGCCGGCTCGTGCTCGCCACCGACTTCGGCTACGGCTTCGTCACCCGCTTCGCGGCGCTGCTCGCCAACAAGAAGGCCGGCAAGCAGCTCATCAGCATGGACGACGACGCGCACGTGCTGGCGCCGGCCTATGTCGACGACGTGGCGCGCGACCGCATCGTCGTCGCCACCAATGCCGGCCATGTGCTGATGTTCTCGGTCGCCGCACTGCCCGAGCTCGAAAACGGCGGCCGCGGCAACAAGCTGATCGAGATTCCGAAGGCGAAGCTCGCCGAAGGCGAGCGCGTCGCCGGCGTGGCCGTCGTCGCCGAAGGCCAAGGCGAGGTCACGTTGTGGGCCGGTCAGCGCAAATTGATCCTGAAGTGGGCGGACCTGGTCGAATACAACGGCAACCGCGCCCAGCGCGGCGGCAAGCTGCCGCGCGGCTTCCAGCGCGTGGATCGCATCGAGGCGAGCACCTGAGCGCGCTCGGCGCGCCGCGTCTCACGGACAAGGCATGTGGTCGAAGCACACGTTGCCGCCGTTGCCGACGATCACCGAGTTCTCGATCACGGCGTAATAGCGCGCCGTGCCGTCGAACGTGGCGATGCCGACGGTGGAATTGCGCGACACCTCGACATCGCGGACGTGCACGGTTTCCGTCTCGGTGTGGGCCGAAACCGCGATATCCCAACGGTCGGAAACCGTGGCCGGCGCGTAACGCTTGCTCCACACGCCGCCGTGAAGTTGCATCACGTCGGCGGGCGCGAAATACGTGCCGCCGAGCGTCACGCCGATGTCGGCCGACTAGCGCAGCGCTGCACGGGCCGGACGAGCAATCACCGGCGTTTCAGCGGCAGACGAAGCCGGCCCCGGCCAGGCGTTCCGGCTCGTCCGCATGCAGGTGCCAGCCGGCCGCGTCGCGTCCGACCAGCAGCGGCGTCGCCAGCAGCAACGCGCCGAGCATGCGGCGCGCGCGCTCAGTGGCCGAAACCATCGGTGAAGATGTAGTCATCGGTGAACGGGAAGCACTTGCCGGGTTCGGAGGTGTTGCCGGCGGCATCGGTCGCGGTGGCGACGAGATAGCCGGTGCCGGGAATGTTGGCCGGCGCGGCGAGCTTGAGGCCCGACCATGGCACCAGGAACGCGCTGCCGTCGGTGTGCACGAAGAAGAAGCCGACGTAGCGCTTCATCTCGCCGCGCGGCGTGTCCGGTCCGCTACCGACGCAGGTGTCGGTCCAGAACACGTCGAGCCGGTAATTCTGCGCCGGTCCCGGCGTCTGCGTCTGCAGGAAGCCGCCGAGCACGATGGTGTTCGCCTCGATGCGCGTGGCCTGACTCAGGAACGGGTAGTTCTGCAGATTGTTCGGACCAGTATCGACGTCGCCGTTGTCGTTGCCGGTCGGCCCGAGGCCGAAGGTGTCGCCGGCAGCACCGAGATCGACCGGGAGAAAGCCGTTGTTGTCGCGGATCGCGTTGTTGCCGTCGATGCGATTGCCGGTGCCGGCCGTGGTTTCGAGCCAGATGCCGGGGCCGAAATTGTTGACGATGTAGTTGCCGCCGCCGCTTTGCGTCTGGTAGCTCGCCGTGCCGATCACGTTGTCGTGCGCGGAGGCGGCGATGCCGATGCCGGCATTGCCGTTGCCCGCGGCGCCATTGTCCGGACCGATGCCGATGCCGTTGGCGATCAGCGTGTTGCCGGTGGTGTTGGCGCCGGTCAGGCGGATGCCGTTCGAGCTCATGTTGCCGATCGAGTTGTAGCCGATCGTGTTGCCGCCCGAACCGAGCATGTAGATGCCGTAGGTCATCGCCGGGCCGGCCCACGACGTGCCGTCGAAGTTGAAGCCGAAATAATTGCCCTCGACGGTGTGGGCGCGGCCGGTGCCGTTGGCCTCGAAATCGACCCCGGCGGCGCCCTGGTCGAACACGTTGCGGCTGCCGGGCGCAAGCCCGCCGATCAGCGCGTGATTGGCCGTGCCCTCGATGCGCACGCCGGCGCCGTTGGCGGCCGTTCCCATCATGGCGGCAAAGCCGCTGCCGGTGATCACGTGGCCGCTGCCACCGGCGAGCCGGATCGCCGCGGTGGCGAAGCCTTCGAACTCGACGCCCTGCACCGTCAACCGGCCGGCGCCGCTCGTCTTGAGCGCGTGATCGACCGAGCCGTTCGCCGCGCGCAGGATCACGCAGATCCGGCCGTCGTAGCCGAGGAATTGGGTATTCGGTTTGGCGAAGGTCTGGGTGAAGCCGTCGATGGTGACGTCCGAGGTGATGTCCGGCAGCGGCGCAGACAGCGTGATCACCTGCGGGCAGCCGCCGCTGATATTGAAGCGGATGGTGGTCGCATTGGCATTGGCATTGGCCGTATTGATCGCTGTGCGCAAGGTGGGATTGACCGCGTCGTCGCCGTTCGAGGTCACCGTCTGCGCGACGAGATCGTTCACCGCCGATTCGTAGGCGCCGAGATCGATGCGGCTGCCGACCACGCGCGCGCCGCCGCCGAGATCCTGGCTGCCGTAGCCGCCCGGCACGAGGTATACCGCGGCGCCGACGTTGATCGCCGGCGAATTGGGGAGCAGCACGAAGTCGCCGTTCAGTGGATTCGCGAACCTGGGATCGGCGTTGATGTTACCGATCGCGCCATACCCGCCGACCGACTTCGCCGGATCGAAATCGGAATAGGAGATCCCGGCGATACTGCTCGGATCGGTATCGCGCGTGTCGAGATCGCCGAGCGCGTTGTTGAACAGGATGACGTTGTACGCCTCCACGATACCCGAACACTGGAAACAGCCCATCTTCAGACCGCGCGTGCCGTTGTACGCCGAGGTGACGTTGCTGATGACCGCGTAGACGTTGTCGCTGAAGCCGGTGACCTCCAGGCCCGCGCCGGTATCGCCGCCGTGGACGTTGTAGAACAGGCTGCTCTCGACGCGGATATTGGACTTGCCGGTGACGCGAAAGCCGCCGAAGTCGTACTGCACGGAGGGCGCGGCGAAGAGATCGGTGCCGATCACGTAGCGGACGATCACGCTGTCCGCGGAATCGCTGGAGTCGCCGTCGAATTCGACCTGGTGGGCGAAACTCTTGAAGGTGATGCCCTCGACCAGGACGCTGCGGGCGCCGACGACATAGAACGACGAATCGTGCGTGGCCTGCTGACCGTCCAGTACGGTGTTGCTGGCGAGGAGCGACCGGCCGGCGCAGCCCGCGGTGTAGCCGCCGAGCATTTGCAGCGGCGCGTCGCCGCCGTAGTAGACCTGCGTCCAGTAGTCGTTGTTCGGATACAGGTAGGTGCCCTGCACCAACTTGATCGTGTAGCTGCCGCCGGTCGCGGTCTGCCAGCTGGTGAGCGCATTGCGCAACTCCGCAGTGCTGGACACGCACACCGTGGTCGCCGCCGCGACCGGCACCACCCCCAGACCGGCCACGACAGCCAGCACGCCCAGCAACAATCTCCGCAACATGTCCCACCTCGCGTTCCGAACCATGCGCACCGGAACGCGGAGCAGTTGGCAAAGCGAACATCCGGCGCCGCTCAGCGCCAGGCGCCCTCGCTGACGAAGGCCGCCCAGTAGTAGGGGTGGTCGGACGCCCCGGCGGCGCGGCGCGCGGCGAGCACGCTCCTCATCGCCGCGGCCATCGCGTCCGGCACCGGCGCGCCGTCGGCGAAGCGGGCCTGATACAAGGCGCGCATCAGCTCGGCGGTGGCGGCGTCGTCCACCTGCCACAGGCTCATCACCACCGTGTGCGCGCCGGCCAGGCGCAGGGCGCGGCGCATGCCGAA
>JAJPHA010000121.1 GCA_021325475.1 Rhodanobacteraceae bacterium
ACCGCCGCGCGCAATGCGCGCTCGGCGCCGGCCGCGTCGCCGAGCGCGCGCAGCGCGCCGCCGAGCAGCCGGTGCGCCTCGACGAGCCGCGGATCCTCGCGCAACACCGCCTCGAGCACGCCGCGCGCCTGCGCGAACTGGCCGGCTTGCAGCAGCGCCGAGGCGCGCTGCATGGATTGCAGAATGGCGAGCGAGGGGACGCTCATGCGGTGCTCGTCGGTTGGCGGCAGGATTCTACGCGAGCCGAACGCCCGGCGCCCTCATTCCGCAAACCGTTGCGTCAGCTCGGGCAGATGCGGCGCATAGTGGCGCCAGCGCCCGATCGAACTGGTGTAGACCGGCTGACGTGCCTGCCAGACGCTGGCGGTGGCGATCGCGCCGGTCGGCGCCGATGCGGCGCTCGGCGTCGCGCCGAGAAAGGCGCCGAGGCGGTGCACGGCGTCTTCCGGTTCCGCGACCAGCGCCTCGTAGTCGAGATCGAGGATGGGCAGCGCGAGGGTCGCGCGCCAGTGCGCCATCAGCCGTTGGTAGCCGGCGGCGAACTCCGCGATCGTGCCGAAATCGTAGGCGAAGGCCATGTCGTCGTGCGCGAAGTACTGCATCCACAGCGACAGCGCGGTATCGCGCGCGCCGCGCCGGCAATGGATGACGCGGGCCTGCGGAAACATCGCCGCGATCAGGTCGAGGTAGCGGAAATTGAGCGGATTCTTGTCGAGATGAAACCGCGCCGGCGCATCGTCGCGGCGCATCTGCGCCTCGACCACCGCGGCCGCGGCGGCGATCGCCCGGGCGTCGTGCAGTTGCCCGTGCGCGGCGAGATGGTCGTGCATCGCGCCGATCCAGTTGAGCTCGCCGCGATCGCGCACGTCGAAGCGACGCGCCAGCCGGGTGGCGACGAGGGTGGTGCCGGTGCGCGGCAGGCCGACGACGAAGACCGGTGTGAAGTCCGCCACCGGTGCGCGTGGCGGCAGGGCGGGTGCGGCGAGGCGTTGGGCGACGAAGCGGTGCCAGCGGTCGGCATCCCAGGGTAGCGTCGCGCGGGCCAGCGCGTTGGCTTCGCGCAGCACGCTCGCCGCGCGCGCGTAGTCGCCGAGATCGTCCAGCGCCTTGCCGAGCGCGAAGCCGATGCAGGCGCGCGTCGGCGCATCCCGTGCGGTGTCGCGCCAGGCATCCTCGAAGCGCCGCACGTCCGGTTCGTCGGCTCGTTCGAAGCGGCCGCAGTAGGCCAGACGCAGCCAGCACGGCGCGCGCTGCGGTTCGCGCGCCAACGCCGCGCGCAGGGCGTCGCGGGCGCGATCGAACGCGCCGACCGCGAGCGCGAATTCGCCGGCGAGCGCGGCGATGCCGGCGTCGTCCGGGAACCGCGCGCGGGCCTCTTGAGCCAGTTCGTGCGCCGCCGCGAACGCGCCGCATTCGCGCAGGAAGCCGAGATTGGCCTGGCTCTCGGCGGCATCCGCCGCGCGCGCGCGCGTCGAGGCGGACACGACCGCGCTGGCGGCCACGATGCGCCCCTGCTCGCGCAGCAGGAACGCGAGCGCGAGCGCGGCGTCGCGGTGGCAGGGATCCTCGCCCAGCACCTCGCGATAGACGCTTTCGGCCTGCTCGACCAGTCCGTTCAGGCGCAGCGCATTGCCGCGCCAGTAGCGCAGTTCGACGTCGCGCGGAAAGCGCTGCAGCGCGGCGTCGAGCAGCGTCAGGGCGGCGCGCGGCCGATCGGCGCGAATCATGCCGGCCGCGGTCTGTCGCCAGGCTTCGACCGGAGCCGGCGCGAGCGCGCCGATTGCCTCGATGAGCGCGGCGTCGCTCGCCGCCGCGGCGAGAAAGCGGCGCAGCACGCGATCGACGTCCGGCACAGTCATGCGCGCTCAGTAGCCCGCCGGCAGGTAGTGCCAACGCGCCATTTCTTCGCGATGCGCGGCGATGACGCGCCGCACCTGGTCGCGGCTGAGGGCTTCGCGCCACTGGTTGGCGCGGCCGGCGCGGAAGAAGCGACGATCCTTGGCCGCCGCCTCGACGAAGCCGTCGCGGCGCTCCATCGCCGCGAGCGCGTCGAAGCTCGCGTGGCGGATCGCGCGTTCCAGCCGGGTGCGGTCGCCGTCGAGGCCGATCAGGCGCGCGATCCGGGCGAAATTCTTGAGCGGCTTGTCCAAGAGATCCTCGTAGCGCAGCACGAGGATCCGCGGGCCGGCGAACTGCGCCCAACTGCGCACGTGCTGCGACCACGAGCCGAGAAACTCGCTGGTGAACAGCGCCGAGTTCTCCGTCGCCGCGCGCTCGTCGCCGAGATAATCGATGGCGGCGTCGAGCGACAGGGCGAAGTGATGTGCCATGCTGACGACGACATCGAGCGGGTTGCGGACGACGTAGATCGCGCCGGCGCTGACGCCCGGATTGTGCAGCGGCACGCCCTCGAACACGCCGGCCATGCTGTGGGTCTTGACGAACACCGTGCGCGGCGCGGCGGCGGCGATCGCGGCGTGTGCCTGCGGACGCAGCGCGCACAGCTCGGCGAAGCTGAGTTCGGTGCTCGGTCGTCCGGCGAGCCGCGAGTAGAGCTCCGGATCGGATTCGGACGCGCCGTACCGCGGCAGCTCCGCCAGCGGCACCGGCGTGGCGCGATTCGCGATCAGGTTGGCGAGGAACGCCCGCACCCAGGTATTGCCCGATTTCGGATACGAGGCGAGCCAGACGATGTTGCCCATGCG
>JAJPHA010000114.1 GCA_021325475.1 Rhodanobacteraceae bacterium
CATTCATCCGCTTGCCGAACTTCGTGCAGGTCCTCCGAGGGAGGCTCTGCTTTCGAGGTGTTTCTTGGTTACTTCTTTGCACCAGCAAAGAAGTGACCCGCTCGGCCGCAGGCCGAGCGGAAGCTTTGCTGCTCGAGACAAATCGCGCAAACAACGGCCGAGCGGAAGCTCTGCTCTTGTGGCGGGCGAAGAAAACCGCCTGCTGAGGTTCGACGCTTATCAGGCCCCAAGTTCAGAAACAGGTGACCGGCTGCTGGCGCAGCTCGCTCGCGGCGGCCACGTGCGAGCGCCAGTTCACCGGGTTGCGCGGATCCTCGGCGAAATCGATCCAGTACACCGGCAACTCCTCGGTGCGTGCGATCAGTTCCGGCGCGAAGCCGAGCGCGGCGATCTCGTTGCGACGCTTCTCGGCGTTGCCCTGATCGCGGAACAGGCCGAGCGAGATGGTGTTCTGCTGTTCGCCGGCGGTGACGACGTAGTAGTCGCGCACGCCGCGGCTGGACAGTTGCCGCGCGAGCGCCAGCGCCTGTTCGCGGCTCGGCTGCGCCGGCAGGAACACCCAGTAGCCGCGCGTCTCGGTGGCGTGCGCCTCGCGGTACTGGATGCGCGCCACCCGCGGCGTCAGCGCGTTCAGCGCCGCGCGCACGTCGGCCTGGGTCGGAAACGGGCCGATGCTGAGGCAGCGATCGTTGCGCAGATCCGCGGGCGATTCCGGCGCGCTGGCGAGCTCGGCGGCATTGGCCTCGCCGGCGTGTTCGCGCTCCGACAGCAGCACCAGCTTGGCCACGCCGGGATCGGTGGGCGCGAACGCGGGCGCGGTGCGCTGCGGCGCGAAATACAACCAGCCGGCCACGCCGATGTTCATGGCCAGCAGCAGCAGGAACAGCATCCGCGACAGCATCGGCGATCCGGGGATTCGCAGCGGGACGGGCTTCGTCCGAGGCCGGCATTCTACTCACAAACGCACGCGCTCAGGCGTGCGCGGCCGCCTCGGCGTAGCGCGCCAGGCCGCGCAGCACGAGATCGGCGTCCACCCGATGCGGCAGCTCGAGCAGCGCCGCCAGCCGCGCCGCGCCGCCGCCGCCGACGAGCAGCGCGGGCGCCGTGCCGAGGCGCCGCGCCGCGCGCGCGACGAAGCGCTCGGTCAGCGCCGCGGCGGCGAGCCAGGTGCCGGAGGCGATGGCATCGGCGGTGTTGTCGGCGAACTCGACCACGCGCCCGTCCGCCGGCGCGCCGAGGCGCGCGGCGGCGCCGTGCAGCGCGGCGCGCATCCGCTCCGGACTCGGCGCGATCAGGCCGCCGAGATGCCGGCCGTCGGCGGCGAGCGCATCGAGCGTGAGCGCCGTGCCGCAGCTCGCGACGACCGCGGCGCCGCGCACCTCGGCGTGCGCCGCGACCAGGGCGAGAAAACGGTCCACGCCGAACCGTTCCGGCTGGGCGTAGGCGCAACGCACGCCGCATGCCGCCGCCGGCGTGACGACGAAGTGCGGCGCGCGATCGAAGCGCGCGCGCAGCGCCTGCGCCAGCGCGGCGTCGAGCGCGGGGTCCGCCACCGAGGCGACCCAGATCGCCTCCGGCGTTGGTATATCTTTCCACAATGCCGCAAACCCCTCCGGCCCGCCGGCGTCGTGCGCGTGCGCCGTCACCGGTCCGAGGCCGCCGTCCCACGCCGCCCACTTCAGGCGCGTGTTCCCGAGATCGAGCAGCAGCTTCATGCCCCGCGCACCGTCACTTCCGCACTGTCGTAGACCACCAGCTCGCCGCCGTGGCGCACGCGCAGCGCGCCGCGCCCGTCCACACCCTCGGCGATGCCGCTGCGCGCGCCCGCGGCGGTCTGCACGCGCACCGCGCGGCCGGCGAGCAGGTCGTGGCGCGCGTACTCGTCGCGGAACGCGGCGAACCCGCCGGCGACGAAGCCATTCAGCGCCTCGATCAGGCGCGCGAGCAGACGCCCGATCAGCCGGTTGCGCGACGGCGGACGATCGCCGCACAGGCGCGCGAGGTCGGTGGGCGGCGGGTCGAACGCGAATTCCTGCGGCAGCCGGACGTTGATGCCGATGCCGATCACCGCGAAACAGGGCCCGAGAAACTCGCCGCCGAGCTCGACCAGCACGCCCGCCAGCTTGCGGCCGTCGACCAGCACGTCGTTCGGCCACTTCAGGCCGGCGCCGGCCACGCCGCAATCGGCGAGCGCGCGCCGCAGCGCGATGCCGGCGACCAGACTCAGGCCGGCGAGTGCGCCCATGCCCCGCTCGAAGCGCTTGAGCAGGGAAAAGTACACATTTCCACCCAGCGGCGAGGCCCACCCGCGTCCGCGCCGGCCGCGGCCGGCGCTCTGCGTCTCGGCCACGCACACGGCAAGATCCGGCGCGCCGGCGGCGGCCGCCCGCAGCAACGCGCTGCTGGTGGAATCGATCTGCCAGTGCAGTTCGAGATCGCCGAGCCGGCGCCGCTGCACCGCGTCGAGCTCGGCGCGGATCGCCGCCGCCGCGAGCGGCTCGAACGGAAAGCGCAGCCGATAGCCGCGTCCGGCCGCCGCCTCGATCGGCGCGCCGAGACCGCGCAACGCCTCGATCTGCTTCCACACCGCGGCGCGGGTGACGCCGAGCCGGCGCGCGAGCTCGCTGCCGGACAAGGCGCGTTCCGGCGACAGCGCGGCGAGCAAGACGCGGGGTTCGATGCTCACGACACCGCGCCCGCGTCGATCCGCGCGCCGCCGCGGCGATCGCGTGCCACGGGCGAGACTTCGGCAACGGCGGCCGCAAGCCGGCGTCCGTCGACCGCGGTTCGCCGCTCGCGCCGGGACGTGGTTCGTCGCATTTCGAGATCGGTTCCGGACATGACCGACAAGTGTAGCGGCAGGCGCGCTGCGCGTGTCCGCCGGCAGCGCGGCCGTGTCCGCGGACACGCGGACAGCATGCACAAGCCCGACGGCGCCGCGTGGCGGCGCGCGGCGAGGCGCTGGCACGATTGCTGCTTCCACCGCGCGGTCACTGGCACAGGAGGGCAAGACATGCGAGCATGCGCATCCCGCCACGTCTGCCGAGCCCCGTCCTTCGGGGATCACGCCATGCCGAACCGCCTCGCCGTCGCTACGCTCTGCTGCGTCGGACTGGCTTTCGCCTCCGCCGCCCACGCCGTCACCTCGGTGCCGATGCCCGAGGAAGGCTTCGCCGTCGCCGCCAGCGGCGGCATCGAGGGACCGAACCTGCCGATCGCGAGCGACGCCGACAGCGGCGCCAACCTGCGCACGCCGGGCGGCGCGCGCGGCGACAACTCCGCCGAGAACGGCACGCGCGACGGTGCGAAACCCGAACGCGCCGAACCCGCGCACCCGGCGCTCGGCAGCGACGCCGCGACGCCGCACAAACCGCGCGGCAGCGCCCGCTGGCAATCCCTGCTGCCGGGGGCGATGAAGTAACCGCGGCATTTGCCGCGCACGATCGCGCGGGCTCACGGCATCGATGCCGTTCCGGTTCAAACTGCTTCGTCTCATCGGCTTGACCGTCGCCCTGGTCGGCTGCGCGGCGACGGCCCACCGCGTCGTCGCCGTCGGCACGCCGACGCCGCCGCCGTATGGGTTGACGCGCTTCGGCGAGACGCGACCGGCCGGCTGGATGCTGCGTCAGATGCAGGCCGATCTGAACGACGGCCTCGCCGGCCACTACCCGGAAATCTCCGACACGGTGAACATGCAGCAGTTCGTGCGGCAGCAGGCCGACCAACCCGACGCCGCCGGCGAACCGGGCTGGTGGCCGGGCGAGCATGAGGGTTACTACGCCGACGGGCTGTTTCGGCTGGCCTGGCTCGCCGGCACGCCGGCGCAGCAGCAGGCCGCCATCGCGCGGCTCGAGGCGGTGCTCGCCGCGCAGGACGGCAGCGGTTACATCGGCGTCTATCCCAGCTTCGCGCGCTACACCGACCAGGATCCGAACGACGGCGAGCTGTGGACGCAGAGCCGCATGTTCCAGGCCCTGCTCGCCTGGTACGAGGCGACCGGCGACCTGCGCGTCCTGGCCGCGGTCGAGAGCGCGACGCAGCGCACGCTCGCCGCCTACGCCAACCATCGCAGTTATTTCGAGCGCGCCGCCTGGCCGGTCGGCGGCGGCGGCGTGTCGCACGGCATCGGTTTCGCCGACACGCTCGAATGGCTGTATCGGATCACCGGCGATGACACCTATCGCAACGGCTATCTTTGGTTGTACGCCGACTACGCCGCGAGCAACGTGCGCGACGACGACCTCACCCCGGCGCATCTGCTCGATGCGTCGCGGCCGTGGTACACGCACACGCCGCACATCGCCGAAGGCCTGGCGCTGCCGGCGATCGCCCACGCCTACGGCGGTCCCGATCAATACGCGCAGGCCGCCGACGCCGTGCTGACCAAGCTCGCGCGGCATTCCAATCCCGGCGGCGGCCCGGTCGGCGACGAATCGGTCGGCGGCCGCGCGGGCTCGTTCGAGCTCACCTCCGAATACTGCTCGATGACCGAAACCATCGCCTCGCTCAATCGGCTGGCGCAGTTCCGCGACACGCTGGCGAGCGCCGACCTCGCCGAGCGCATCGCGCTCAACGATGCCCAGGGCGCGCGCCTGCACACCGCCGGTCGCGCGGTGGCGTACCTGAGCTCGGACAATCGCCGGTTCGCGACGCAAACCGCCGCCTACGCCGACCGTCTGGTGTATTCGGCCTCGCATCAGAGCGCGGCGTGCTGCTCGCTCAATTCCACGCGCCTGCTGCCCTATTACGTCGAGGGCATGTGGCTCAAGCGCACCGACGGCAGCGGCCTGCTGGCGCGGCTGTACGGCCCGTCCACGCTCAGCACGACGCTCGGCACGACCGCGCTCGAGATCGTCGAGCAGACGGATTTCCCGTTCTCCGACCGGATCGCCTTCACGCTGCTGCCGGCCGCACCGACGAGCTTCACCCTGACCCTGCGTATTCCGGACTACGCCGCCGGCGCCGGCGTGACCGCGCCGGCCGGCGTGAGCGTGCAGCGTTTCGCCGACCGCTTCGAGCTCGCCGGCACCTGGAACGCCGGCGATGTCGTCGCGCTCGATCTCGCCTTCGCGATACGCACCGTGCGCGACGCCGCGGGCGAAACCGGCATGGCCTGGGGGCCGTTGCTGTACGCGCTGCCGATCGACGCCGTGGCGATTCCCGGCCGCGTCACGCAAGCCGCGGGCGCGAGCTCGACGCCGGTGTTCCGCGACACCGAATTCGTGCCCGCCGCCGATCCGCCGGAGTACCTGCTGCCGCGCGATGTGGCCTTTTCGCCGGTCGCGCGTGCCGACGGCGACGTGCTCGAACCCTGGAGCAAACCGCCGACGGCATTGGTGGGCACGCTGCTCGCCGCCGACGGCTCGCGCCCGCAGCTCACGTTGCTGCCGCTCGGCGCGACCGTGCTGCGCATCGCCGGTTTCCGCAGCGACGAGCTGTTCGCCGATGGATTCGGCGACGGCGCGGGATCGCGGGGCGCGCCGGGATCGCGCCACACCGATGCGCACTAACGCGCTAACGCGCGGGCGAACTCCGCGATCCAGCGCTCGCGGAATGCGGCGTAGGAGAATCGCGCCGCGGTTTCGCGGCCGCGCTCGGCCAGGCGCGCGCTCGCGGCCGGATCGTTCACCGCGGCGATCACGTGATCGGCGATGCGCTCGATCTCGGGATACGGTGCCACGCGGCAGTTCTCGCCGTCGCGGAAATAGTGCCGGCCGCCGAACGCGTCGTAGCCGATCACGCAGGCACCCATCGCCATCGCCTCCAACGGCACCAGGCCGAAGCCTTCGGCCGCGGATAGCGTGAGGAAATGGCGCGTCGCGCCGAGGCGGGCGAGCAGCTCGCGATGCGGCACGCCGCTCGCCGGCAGCGGCTCGGCGAGTTCGATGTGCGGCGCCCGTGTGGCGAGGATCGTGCGCAGGCGCGCGAACGAAAGTTCCCAAACCTCTGGCATGCCTTTGCGGTACGGCAACACCAGGTTGGGCGGACGTTCCGCCCAGGGCGGACATGCCGGCAGGTCGTCGAGCTCGATGAACGGTGGAATCACGTTCACCTCGAGCGCATACACCGTGCGCAGAAACGCGGCGACAAAATCGCTGACCGCGACATAGTGATCGAACTTGCGGTCGAGCAGGGCGAAGGTCTTGAAATCCTGCACGTAGCTCAGCTTGAACCCCGGCAGGCGCCAGCCGAACTGGTACGGCGAAAAACTCGGATTGACGATCAGGATGTCGTCGTCGGCGATCTCGCGCTCCATCGTTTCGCGCGCCACCAGCGGCAGGCGGAGCGCGTAGTGCTGGATGCCGTGATCGGGCGTCTCGTCGGCCATCTGCACGGCGATGGCGGGAATGCCGAAGTCGCGCTCGAGGATGACGCCGAGGTGATAGGCCATGTAGGTGCCGCCGTTCGGCAGATAGGCACCGACGACGTAGGCGCGACGGAAGCGGCGAATCGGCATGAGCGGACCGACGGCGGTGGCGATTCCGGCGCGCGCTACGGCCTGCGCTCGAAATCGTGCGCGCCGAGACGATCGCGCACGTTCGCCGCCGGCCGCGGCGCGGCGATGGGCGCGGCCGTCGGCACGATCGACGCCGCCGCCGGTCGCGCCGTCGCGGGCGGCGCAGGCGGCGGCACGGTCGCGACGGGTTGCGCCGGTTCGCCGAGATCGAAACCGCCCATGGCGCTGCGGCCGTTGCGGCCATCCTGCGCATACACGCTCACCCGCGCGGCGCCGGCGGGCACGGCCAGCGCGAACTGTGCGTCACGCGCCTGGTACCACCGCGAGCTCAACACGCGCCCCTCGGCATCGAGCCAGTCGACTGCGACCTCGCCGCCGAAATCGCCGGCCGGCACGCGCACCAGCACCTGCGGATTCCAGCGGTCGCCGCCGCGGGCGAAGCGCAGTTGCGCCTCGGGCCGCGCCAGCACCAGCGCCGGATCGCCGAGCAGATTATACGTTTCCACAAATACACGATCGTCGATGTGCGCCTTGCTGGCGACGATCGCCTCGCCGATCGGCGTCCCCGGCGTCAGCAGCCGGTCGATCAGCGGCTTGGAATACGCCGGGTTGGGCCAGTTGGTCCACGACGCGGCGAAGACCGCCACCGCGCCCTTGTCCGGTTCGCGCAGGAACCGCTCGCCGATCGAATCCTCGGTCGGATGGTCGAACGGCGCCGAGAAGCAGGTCATCGCCAGCACCATGGGATAGCGCCCGGTGTTGCTGAGCGCGGCGACGTCGTCCAGGCTGAACAGATCGCCGATCGGCCCGACGCGCCAGATGAACTGGCCGCCGTGGCCGAGGAAATGGACGATGAGATTGCCGTCGTCGAGATCGCGCTTCAGTTCGGCGCGCGCCTGCCGGTAGCGCGCCGGATCCTTTTCGTTGAAGTCCGTATACAAGCTCCGGATGGCGAAACCGCGCGCACGCAGCTCCGCGGCCAGGCGATCGGATTCCTGCTTGAACGCGGCGAGTTCACTGGTGCTGACGAAGGTGATGTCGCGCCGCCAGGCGCCGGGTTCGGGGTGCTCGAGGTAGGCGATGGTCTTGTCGACGATCGCCTTGACCTCGTCCGGCTCGACCACCGGCAGGCGCCCGACCGCCAGTTGCGGGTGGAAGTCGCCGGGCTTGAGCGCGACGAAGGGATTGTCGCTCGCCGACTGCCCGCCGGCGGTCGGCACCTGCCAGGTGGGAATCAGATTGCGGTTCGGCAGCTCCGGATCCCATTGCGCATACGGTGTGGTGCCGAGCGCCGAGAGACCGCCCGGCACCAGCATCTCCTCGCGGAACGGTTGCGGGCGAATCGCGTACTGGCGCGCGTGCGGCCGATTCGTGCGCAGGTCATGGTGGATGTCGAAGCTGGCGTCGCCGACCAGCAGCAGATAGCGCGGCTTGATCGTCCAGTGCGCGGCACCCCAGGCGACGAGATCGCGGATCGCGCGCGGATGCACCAGGCCGCCGCTGAAGGCGTCGTACAGTTCCTCGACGTCGTAGACCGCCACGCGCAGGCCGTGCGCGCGATGGTACTGCGCGAGCGGCTCGATCGCCGCGCGCAGGCGCGGATGCGCGACGATCAGGTAATCGAAGCCGGGATCGGCCGCGCGCGGATCGCGCTCGGCCACCGCGCGCACCCGGGTCGGGCGCAAGACGCGGCCGTCGAGCCGGGGATACAAATCCACATTTTCCGGCGCCGGCGCGGCGCGGAAGCGGCCGTTGCCGAGCGCGTGCGCCGCACGCACGCTGCCGTCGCTGCCGTAGAGTTCCGGCAGGTCCGCGCCGGCGTGGCCGAACTCGATCGACCCCGCGCCCGCGGCGGCGAACGCGGACGCGCCGGCATCGAGGTCGCCGCCGAGCGGATAGGCGAGCTCCAGCCAGTTGAACATCACCACATCGACGATGAAGTTGTTGCCGGCATCCGGCAGATCGCGCCGCGGCACGCGCAGCGTCAGCGTGTTGCCCTGGTCCTTGAGCCAGGCGCCCGGCACGACGAAGGTCTCGCGCCGCTCGCTGCGTCCATCCCAGGCGAGCGTGCGCAGCGCGTGGCCGTTGAGCGACACCGCCACCACGTGGTCGATCGCCTTGGCCGCGTTCGGCGCCGGGATGACGTTGGATTCGCCGCGGAAGTCGAGGGTCAGCGTCGCATCCGCCGCGCCGCGGCCGGCGGCGAGATCGGCCAGATCGAAGCGGAACGCGAACGGCGCGGGGTCGATCGGCGTGAGCTTGGCCCACTGCCACACGTCCGGCTCGTCGCCGGGTTTCATTTCCGTGTCGCTCAACCGGATCAGCAGGTTCTCCTGCTCGAAATGGACCTTGCGCACCAGCGGCGCGCGCGCCCCTGCCGTCGCCGGCGCTTCCACCATCCGCATGCGCGCGTGCGTGCCCGGTGCGGCGGCGAGCTGATAGACGTTGGCCGCGGAGTACTGATCGAACCAGCTCTGCGGCCCGTGGCGCATCTCGCCCAACCATTCGATGCGGCTGCCGGGACCGAACCCCGCTGCGTCGCCGACCAGGCGGATCGGCACCTCGCGGCCGTCGTGCCACAGCACCAGATCGTCCGCGCGACAATCGGCGAGGCGCGGTTCGGCGGCGACGATCGCGGCGTAGTCGAGCGCGTAGACGCCGGACTCCGTGAGCTCGATGTGCAGCCGGCCGGCGCACGCGCGCGCCTCGACGCAGGCGAGCGAGCCGATCAGGACGATGAGCGCGGCATGCCGCAGGATCCGAAACATCGCGAGAGCACAGGCGAGACGGCGGGCCGCCGTCGCGGTGGAAACCGGTGGATGCTACGGAAGCCGCCCGGCAAAGGCAACCGCGGCTTCCGGAAGGTCTGACCGAGTCTCCATCCGGGCGTCCGCTCGGCCGCGCCGGGTTTTGATGACTTTCAAAGCAAGAGCTTCCGCTCGACCGCAGGCCGAGCGGATAACTTTTCTTTGCCCATGCACTGCGCCGCAGGAGCGGCGCGTCATTCGCTTCGCATGCAGGTCTTTTGTTGCAAGCGAAGCGAACAACGTCTCGGTCTGCGGCGGACGAGTCGTATACGGAGTCTTCAACCCCTCGCGGATTCCTTGTGCAGGTCCTCCGAGGGATGCTCTGCTTTCGAGGTGTTTCTTGGTTACTTCTTTGCACCAGCAAAGAAGTGACCCGCTCGGCCAGCGGCCGAGCGGAAGTTCTGCTCTGACCAGCAAAGAAGTAACCCGCTGTCCACAGGACAGCGGAAGCTTTGCTCTGGCCAGCAAAGAAGTGACCCGCTCGGCCTGCGGCCGAGCGGAAGCTCTGCTCTGGTGAGCGAAGTGACCCGCTCGCCGGACGCGAGCGGAAAACCGCAGGATGCGCTTGGAACAAAGAACAAGCTCACTTCCATGCCGCCCTCACCCGCGCCTCCGGCGCGGCCTCCCGCCAGCGGGAGAGGCGGCAGATGCACTTTCCGCGCGAATCAGGTCAGCACTCGGCTCAGGACGGGAGGGCGGCATCGGCGGCGAGCGCCGCCGCGTAGCGCGCGGCCGGATCCTCGCCGGCGGCGAAGGCGACGCTGGGAACCGCTGCGCTCGCCGCCGCGCGTTGCCAGTCCGCGTCGGCCGCACCGGCGAAGTGGACGAGCTCGATCGCGCCGCGGATCAGGCACGTCCGCAGCGCCGCGACCGTCGCCGCGAATTCGTCTTCCTCGTCCCAGCGCTCGCCGACAAAGCGCCGCAGTTGCCAACCGCCGCCGTGCGGCGTGGCGAAAAAGGTTTCGTAGTCGGGCGCGACGGCCGCCGCGATCGACCGCGCCGCCTCCGCCGTCTCGCCGATGAGCAGCACGCGCGGCCGCGGCGGCGGGCCGCGTCCGGCCTCGGCGTAGATGCGGCGCACGCGCCAGTCGAGCACACGCCGCTCGAAACTCCACAGCATCGCGCCGACGTTGGCCTCGTAGTCCGGATAGCGCGCGCGCAACACGGCCATGCCCTGCGCGCCGAGCGCGGCGCGGCGCGCGTCGCCGAAGCTCGCACTGCGCGCGTGGTGCACCAGCACGTCGCCGGCGATCACATGCCGGAAGCCGACGCGCGCGGCGCGCTGGCAGAGATCGTTCTCCTCGCCGTAGCCGGCCGGAAACGCGGCGGCATCCAGCACGCCGACGCGGTCGAACAGTTCGCGCTTGACGTACATGCAGAAGCCGTTGCCGGTCGGCAACTCCGGCAGACAACCGCCGGCGTGGTGCAGCAGCGCGCGCTGCGCCTCGGGCAGCGTCCATGCCGCCGGAATCGGACAGTGGTGCTCGAGTTCCGGCACGCTGAACGCGCCGGCATTGTCGGACACCGCGGTCACCGTGCCGATGGTGGCGTCGGCCCGGGCGATCTCGCGCAGGCGTTCGAGCCAGCGCGGGCCGACCTCGGTGTCGCTGTTGAGCAGCACGACGTCATCCCGACCGGCCAGTTCGATGCCGAGATTGCAACTGCGCGTGTAGCCGAGGTTGCGCGGATTGCGCCGCACGCACACGTTCGCGCCCGCGGCGGCGCGCGCGAGCAGCGCCGGCACCGCCGGATCGTCGCTCGCGTCGTCGATCAGGATCAACCGCGCCGGCGCGCCGGTCCAGCGTGCCAGCGCAGCGAGGCAGCGTTGTACACAATGAGCAGAATTATACACCGGCACGACGATCGCCACCGCGCGCGGCGCCGCCGCCACGGCCGCCGCGACGGCCCGCCCGGCGAGCGGTCGCAGCGGTCGCGGCGGACCCTGCCATTGATCGGTGCCGACCGGCGCGGGCCGATCGAAGCGCACGCGCCATTCCGGCGCGAGCGCGCGGCCGGTCGTATCGTGCAGCGCGAACATGAGTTCTTCGTTGCCGCCCGGCGCGCAGTCGAAGCGACGCTCGCACGTCGTCGCGCCGGACGCGATGCGCTCGAACACCGCGCCGTCGAGGCACAGCTCGACCGCGCCGGCGGCCGGCTCGAGGCGAAAGCGCAGGGTGCGGCCGTCCCAGCCGAGCCACGCGGCGCCCTGCGCGGTCGCGGCGGCGGAGCTCATGCGCGTCAACCGGCGGCCGGGTGCGGCGCGGCGTGGTAGGCGCGCAGCACCTCGTCGACGCCACCCTGCATGACGCTGCGGCCGTGTTCGATCCACACCGCCGTATCGCACACCTGGCGGATCTGCGCGTCGCCGTGCGAGACGAACACCACGGTGGTGCCGCCGTGGATGCGCGCGCGCAACGCGGCGCCGGATTTTTCCTGGAAATCGGCGTCGCCCACCGCCAGCACCTCGTCGATCAGCAGGATCTCGGGCTCCACCTGCATGGCGACGGAAAAGCCGAGCCGCATCAGCATGCCGGTGGAATAGCTCGAGATCGGCTGCTCGAAGAAATCGCCGAGCTCGGAGAATTCGCGGATCGCCGGCAGCCGGCGCACGATCTCGCGCCGGCGCAGGCCGAGCATGAGTCCGGACAGCACGGCGTTGTCGCGCCCGGACAGGTGCGGCAGGAAACCGACCGACAGCGACAGCAACTGGCACGCCACCGGCGCGCGCTCGATGCGGCCGCGGTCGGGCGCGAGAATGCCGGCGAGCGTGCGCAAAAGTGTGCTTTTTCCAGCGCCGTTGCGGCCGATCACGCCGAGCCGCTGGCCGCGGCGCAGGGTCAGGCTCACGTCTTCCAGCGCCCAGAAGCGCGGCGCGCCGAGCCGCAACCGCGCGTTGAACGCGACGCCGACGTTGTGCAGCGCGATCAGCGTGTCGCTCATGTCGGCAGCTTGACGTAGCGCGGCGTGAGCCGGGCGATGAGCCAGACGCCGAGCGCGTAGAGCGCGAGCGAGATCGCGCCGGCGCGCAGCAGCGCACTCGCGTCCGGCCAGCGCGCGTGCAGCAGAATGCCGCGGCCGGCGTCGATCAGCACGACGATCGGATTGAGCGCGAACCAGCGGCGCAACGGTTCCGGCACCACGTCGAGCGCGAACACCACGCCGGACAGGAACATCAGCACCTGCAGCACCTGTTCGATGACGAAGCGCAAATCCGGCACGAACGGCACCGTCGCCGCCACCAGGTAGGCCGCGCCGGCGGCGAACACGAGCTCGATCAGCAGCACCACCGGCAGCGCGAGATACGCCGGATTCGGCGCATAGCCCATCAGCCAGAGGATGCCGAACAACACGCCGAGGATGTACAGGAACTTCACCGTGTCGGCGAGCACCTGCACGGCCGGGAACAGCCGCACCGGCAGCTTCACCTGGCGCACCAGGCCGAGCTGGATCCAGATCGCGTGCCCGCCGTGACTGACTGAGGACTTGAACCACTGCCACAGGGTCAGACCGACCAGCAGGAACGCCACGTAGTCGTCGCCGCCGGCGTGCAGGATGCGCGCGAACACGAGGTAGTACACCGCCATGTTCATCGCCGGCTCGATCAGCCACCACAACAGGCCGAGATACGAGCGCGCGCGCTCGGCGCGAAGTTCCGCGTAGGTGGCGAACAGCAGCAGTTCGAGGAAATGCGGCGCCATGCGATCAGGCCGCGGCCGCGCGGTGCGGCGCGCTCACCGCGCCGCCGGTTTGGTCGCGGCCGGCGCCGGATGGCGCTTGGCCGGCGCCTTGAACACCGGCGTGAACTTCTCGCGCGAGCCGTCGGTGGCGATCGATTCGACGTAGTACCAGTAGTCCTTGCACGGATCGATGCTGTCGTCGTCGTAGCGGTACTCGTGGGTTTCGTTGGTGGTGCCGTTGCCGAGGATCGGCTGACGGGTCAGCTTCACGAACGGGCCGTGCTCGCTCTCGCCGCGATAGACGTCGTAACCGAAGTTCTCCTCCTCGCTCGCGGTGGTCCAGTGCGCGGTGTTGACCACGCGCTCGGCCGGCGGCAGCGCGCTCTGGCTGCCGCAGCCGTCGGCGGCGCTGGCGGCATGGTGGACGAGGACGAGCGCGGACAGCACAAGCGGGAAACGCACGGCGAACTCCAGCGGCGAACGGCGCGCAAACGATAGCGGCAGCGGCCGCGCGGCGCAATCGCGCGCGATTGACTTCGCCGTGCGCCTCGGCGCGACAATGTGCGCATGCGCGGCCGTCGTGCCCTGGTCCTGCCGCTGCTCGTCCTCGCCGGTTGGCGCGCGCTCGCGGCCGATCCGGACTGGAGCGTGCAGGTCACGCCCTATGGTCAGGTGTTTCCGGCGCTCGAACTGTCGCAGGCGCGGCGGCAGCCGCCGGCCGAGACCGGCGATCACGTGCTCGGCGGCGGCACCGGTCTGATCGGCGTGCGCGTGCGCGCGCGCCACGACGGCGAGCGCATCGCGCTGCGCATCGACGGCCCCGAGCTCGGCGGCGGCGAGTTCACCGCGACGCTGGCGCACGCCGGCGTGGAGTACCAGTTGCGCCCGCCGCTCGACTGGGACGTGACCCGCCTGCGCAGCATCACCGCGCCGCGCGCCACCCGGCTCGCCTTCGCGCTGACCCGCGACGGCGCCGACGCCGGCGCGCGCGAGGTGGCGATCAGCCTGCGTCCGCTCGACGAGGCGCTGTACTTCGTGCGCGACGGCGGCGACAGCGTGGATCTGTCGTGGATCTTCGCCGCCTACGTCGACGAGCGCGACCCGGTCGTCGATCGCGTGCTCGCCGCGGCGCTGGCGAGCGGCATCGTCGCGCGCTTCGACGCCTATGCCGCCGCCGACACGGATTCGGTCTATCGCCAGGCCTGGGCGGTGTGGCACGCGCTCGCCGCGCGCGACATCCGCTATTCCCGGGCCGACCCGGCGATCGAGCGCGGCCCGCACGTGTTCAGCCAGCGCGTGCGTTTCCTCGCCGACACCTACGCCGACCGCTCGGCCAACTGCATCGACGGCAGCGTGCTGATCGCCTCGGTGCTGCAACGGATCGGCTTGCGCAGCTTCCTCGTGCTGGTGCCCGGCCACGCCTTCGTCGGCTTCTACACCGACGCCGACGGCCACGCCGCGGCGTATCTCGAAACGACCCTGCTCGGCGCGCGCCTGGCGCCGCTGGCGAACCCGCCGCGCTTCGCCGCCGACGTCGCATCGGACGATGCGGCGCGCGCGAGTCTGGCGAGTTTCCTCGCCGCCCTCGGCGCCGGCCGTGCCCGGCACGCGCGCGTCGCAGCCAAGCTCGACGGTCGGCATCGGCCGGACTACGCCGTGATCGACATCGCCGCCGCGCGCGCCTTCGGCATCCGCCCGATCGGGAGCGCGCCGTCCGCCCCGCCGTGAGGCCGGCGCAGCGCGCTGCGACGATGCGCGCTACGCCGCGCCGAAGCGCAGGGTGAAACACGCGCCGCCGAGCGCCGCCGAGCGCGTCACCGCGAGGCTGCCGCGATAGGCCTTGACCAGGCCTTGCACGATGGCGAGGCCGATGCCGTGACCCTGCACGCGCTCGTCGCCGCGCACGCCGCGTTGCAGCAGGTGCTCGACACGATCGGCCGGAATGCCGGGGCCGTCGTCCTCGACGACCAGCTCCAGCCCGGCACGGCGCGCATCGCGCCCGGGCAGCGGCCGCGCGCTCAGCAGCACGCGGCGCTGCGCCCACTTGAACGCGTTCTCCAGCAGATTGCCGAGCAGTTCCAGCAGATCGCCCTGCTCGCCGTAGAAGCGCGCGGCGGGATCGATCTCGAATTCGCAGAGGATGCGGCGCGCCGCGTATACTTTTTCCAGGCTGGCGACGACCTCCTCGGCGCACGGCGCGATCGCGATCGGCGCGGCGAACGTGGTGTGGCCGGAGGTCGCCGCGCGCGACAACTGATAGGCGACGATCTCGTCCATGCGCCCGACCTGCTCGAGCACGGTCCAGCGCAGTTCCTCGGCGCCGGCGCCGGACTCGAGCTGGCTGCGCAACACCGCGAGCGGCGTCTTCAGGCTGTGGGCGAGATCGGCCAGGGTGTTGCGGTAGCGCGCCAGATGCTCGCGCTCGCCGTCGATGAATTCGTTGAGGCTGCCGGCGAGACCGGACAGCTCCCGCGGATAGTCGACGGACAGACGCTCGCGCTCGCCGCGCTCCACCCGCGCCAGATCCTCGGCCACCCGGCGCAGCGGGCGCAGGCTCCAGCGCAGCGTGGCCAGCAGCAGCGCCAGCAGCAGCACGCCGAGCCCGCCGAGATAGACGAACAGGCTGCGACGGAACACGTCGCGCTGCGCGTCGAGCTGGGCGGCATCCTCGGCGATGTGCAGGGTGAGGTCCACGCTGCCGCCGCGGTTCGGCACCTCGGCCTCGACGCCGATGCTATACAAGTATATTTTTCCAGACGGCGTGGCGAGCGGGCCGACGAACCGTTCCTCGCCGCGCCGCAGCGTCGTGTCGAACGGCAGTTCCTTGCCGAGCGCCGACGGCGAGCGCCAGCGGTCCACCCGGGTGCCGTCGATGTCGATCGGCCCGACCGCGCCGGCGTACAGGCCGCTGCCGGGACGATCGAACGGCCCCGGTCCGCTCTCCGGCGGCAGCCAGCGTTTCGAGCGGGCGACCTCGAAATTGGCGAGGTAGGTGTAGGCGTAGCCTTGCAGGCGATCGCGCAGGGCGCGGCGCAGGGTCTCGTAGATCGCCTGATCGAGCGCGACGCCGGTCAGACCGAGGAACGCCGCCAGCGCCAACCCCGCCGCCAGCAGCGAGCGCGCTTGCAGGGACAGCGGCCGGCGCGCCATCAGCGCGGCGCTCAGGCGTTCGACTTGGCGCCCGCGGATTCGCCGTCGTTGCGCGGAATGGCGAAGCGGTAGCCGCGGCCGCGCACGGTTTCGATCGGCTTCAACGCGTTGTCCGGATCGAGCTTGCGCCGCAGGCGGCCGATGAACACCTCGAGCACGTTGGAGTCGCGGTCGAAATCCTGCTGGTAGATGTGCTCGGTCAGATCCGCCTTCGACACCAGTTCCCCGGCATGCAGCATCAGGTATTCGAGCACCTTGTATTCGTAGCTCGTCAGATCCACCGCCGCACCGTGCACGCTCACCGTCTGCGCGGTGGTGTCGAGCACGATCGGCCCGCACTCGAGGGTCGGCTTGGTCCAGCCGCTGGCGCGGCGCACCAGCGCGTTCAGGCGCGCCAGCAGCTCCTCGACGTGGAACGGCTTGACCAGATAATCGTCGGCGCCCTGCTTCAGGCCCTGCACCTTGTCCTGCCAGCTTCCGCGCGCGGTGAGAATCAGGATCGGACAGCGCTGCCCGGCGGCGCGCAGTTCCTGGATCAGCTCCATGCCGGATTTCTTCGGCAGGCCGAGATCGATGATGGCGACGTCGAACGGCACCTCGCGGCCGAGGTACAGACCCTCCTCGCCGTCCGCGGCCGTGTCCACCGCATAGCCTTCGCGTTGCAGCCGCGCCGCCAGCGTCTCGCGCAGCGGCGCCTCGTCTTCCACCAGCAGTATGCGCATGAGTCGATTCCTTCTTGTCGTTGCGGACACCACGCGACGGCGAACGTCCGGATCCCATCGCACAACCCCTCTCCCGGTGGGAGAGGGGTCCGTCGCATTTTTTCGACAGGTTCTAGTCTTCCTCCGCCGGCACCTCGATCACCTGCACGCGGCCGTCGCGGGTCAGCACCTTGATGCGATACACCGTGCGATTGCCGCTGCGCTTGGTCTCCGCCGACAGCACCTTGCCGTGCGTCTCGCGCTCCACCTTGGCGATCGCGTCCTGCAGCGTCAGGGTGTGCGCCGACGCGGCGCCGCCCGCAGCGAGCGCGAGACAGGCGGCGATCAGGAACCGGCGGCGTTGCATCGTGGCATCATACCTTGCGCGGCCGCGAATGGCGCGGCCCCTTCGGCCCCATCATCGCCGCGGCCGTTTAATTGCCGCTGAACTGGCGCTTCAATAGATCTCCGCCACACAGCAGCGCAGACTGCCGCCGGCCTTCTCGATCTCGTCGAGCGCGACGCGGCGCACGGCGAAGCCCCAGTCGGCGAGCGCGCGCGTCTGCTCCGGCCGCAGGCTGGCGGCGGCGCGTTCGCTCATCCACACGGTATCGGCGGAGAGCGCGATGGCGTTGCCGGCGAACGCGGCCTTCTGCGCGGCATCGAGCCGGAGCACGCGCGGCGCGTAGACTTCGGCGATCGCCGCGGCCGCGACCGGGTCGGCGAAGCCGTCGGCGGCGAGCAGCGCGGCGCGTCCGGCGAGCAGCGCCAGCACCACGTTGGTGTGGTACTCGCCCGGCGCGAGCTCGAAGCAGAACGTGAGCGCGAGCCCGAACGCCTCGTGCATCGCCCGCGCGCCGGCGAGATCGCAGCGCTCGGACAGGCCGCAGAAGCCGATGCCGCGGGCGCGGTCGATGACGAGCGCGCCGGTTAGCTCGGCGACCACCGGCCGGGTGGACAAATCCACAATTTCATAATGCAGCAGATCGCGGAAGAACGCGCGGATGTCGCCGCGCGCGGCCTCGCGCCGGCGCACGCCGTGGCGCATCGCGCCGACGATCAGCCGTCCCGGCGCGGTGGCAAACACGTTGTTCGGGAACACCGCGTCCGGCGTGGCCGGATCGCCGGGGAACACCAGCGTCGGCAGACAGTCGCGCAGGGCCGCGGCGAGCGTGGCGTGTTCGGCGAGCGCGCGCAGCGCGTCGGTCGGTTCCGCGAGGCGCATGTAGCGGTTGTCGGTGGCCGATTCGGCGGCCAGCGCGAAACCGTGCGGCGCGACCAGCAGCGCGGCGCGCGGGGTCGCCGGCGCGCGCGGCGGAAAACGCTCCGCCGACCACGCGGCGAGAAAGTCGGCGGGACGGGTGACGATCACGGCGGCAACGTCGAGGATTATGCCGCGCGCCGCTCGTCCCGTCGCCCGGTCCGCGCGATCGCCTCCGCGATCACCTCGAAGCCCGCACCGGGACGGCGCATCTGTTCGCTCAGGTGACGGCGGAACGCACGCGCGCCGGGCTCGCCGAGATAGAGCCCGAGCACGTGGCGGGCGATGTGCGGCAAGGCGTCGCCGCGGCGCAGCCGTTCGACGAGGTAGGGCTCGAGCCGGCGCAGCACGTCCTCGCGCGTCGGCAGCGGCGTGCCGAACAGCGCCTGTTCGAGGCGGGCGAGCGTGTAGGGATCGTGGTACGCGGCGCGGCCGAGCATCACGCCGTCGACCTGCGCGAGATGGGCTTGCGCCGTGCCCGGATCGACGATACCGCCGTTGAGGACGATGGTGAGCTCCGGAAACTCGCGCTTCAGCCGGTATACACGCGGATAGTCGAGCGGCGGGATCTCGCGGTTCTCCTTGGGCGACAGACCCTGGAGCCAGGCCTTGCGCGCGTGGACGATGAGCACCCGGAGTCCCGCCGCGACCAGCGCGGCGACGAACGCGCTGAGATCGGCCTCGCCGTCCTGCTCGTCCACGCCGATCCGGCACTTGACCGTGACCGGCACCGCCACCGCGTCCTGCATCGCCCGCACGCAGTCGGCGACGAGCGCCGGTTCGCGCATCAG
>JAJPHA010000082.1 GCA_021325475.1 Rhodanobacteraceae bacterium
ATCCGCGATTCCGGCGCGCTGCAGCGCGCGCTGGCGCGGGCGCAGGACCACGGCGATGCGGCAAAAGCGGCATTGTCCACTTTGCCGCATTCCCCCGCGCGCGCGGCACTCGCCGTGCTCGCCGACTACGCGGTGCGCCGCGATCACTAGGCAAGGACCGACCCAACGCCCAGGTTCCGGTCCTCGGTAGCGACACGGCACCCCACAACCCCCGGCAAACCCTCGCTGCGCGAGGGTTTGATCGCCCCCTTGACTCAAGGGGCTGAAACAACCGACGCCGCATGGTCGGTTTGTTCGGAGGCCCCTCAAGGGGGCTCAAGCAGCCGCTGCGGCATCACCGCGGGTTCGGAAGTTTCAGGCGCCGGCGAACGCCTCGTCCAGGAAGTCGTGCATCATCCGCAGCGCGCGCCGCGCGGTGCGCGCGTCGTACTTGCAGCCGGGCACCTCGCCCTTGGCGGTCGGGATCGCGAAGCAGTGCACCGCGCCGCCGAAATTGACGAACTGCCAGTCCACGCCGGCGTCGCGCATTTCCTTCTCGAAGGCGACGATCTGCTCCTGCGGCACGAAGCCGTCGTCGCCGCCGTTGAGCGCCAGCACCCGGGCCTTGATGTTCTTCGCCAGCGTCGGATCGTCGGTCGCCAGGTTGCCGTGGAACGACACCACCGCCTGCACCTCCGCGCCGCTGCGGGCGAGGTCGAGCGTGGTGGCACCGCCGAAGCAGAAGCCGAACGCGCCCCAGTGCCTGCCGTCGAGCGGCGCCTTGCCGACCTGCGCCTTGAGCTGCGCCAGGGCGGCGTTGATGCGCGCGCGCAGATCGCCGCGGTGCGCGTACATGTGCTTCGCCGCCGCGCCGGCCTCGTCGGCGTTCTTCGGCCGCACCTCCACGCCGTAGACGTCGGCGACCAGGATCACATAGTCCTTGCCGGCGATCTGCTTGGCGAGCGCGATCTGGTTGTCGTTCATGCCGAGCCAGTCGGGCGTCATCACCAGGCCGGGCCGCTTGGTCTTCACCGCGTCGTCGTAGACCAGCACGCTCTGCATCTGCTTGCCGCCGACGTCGTAGTCGAGCGTGCGCGTCACCATCGCGGCGTGCGCCGCGCCGAGGAACAGCGAAAGTACCGGTACCAGCAGAATCTTCATGGCGATCCTCCGGGTGGGAAAGCGCTCATGATAGCCGGCGCGCCGCCGCCGCGGCATGCGCCGAACGTCGCGACAGGTGGCTTCCGCGCTTGGCGGGGCGGGCCGCCGGACTGGTAGACTGCGTCGCGACCGCGGACGAGGGGCGAGACATGGCCGTATGGCGTGCGATGTGGGCTCTGGCGGCGGCGGGCGCCGCGCTCGGTGCGCCGGCGCAGACCAAGCCGGAAGCGGTGATCCACTACCGGCAGAGCGTGATGACCCTGATCGGCTGGAACTTCGGCCCGCTCGCGACCATGGTCAAGGGCAAGGCGGCCTTCGACGCCAGGGAATTCGCGCGGCGCGCCGAACGCCTGGAGGCGCTGGCGCCGCAGATCCTGGAAGGATTCGCGCCCGGCTCGGACAAGGGCGCCGAGACCGACGCGAAGCCGGAAATCTGGAGCGACTTCGACGGCTTCAAGGCCCGCCTCGACGACTTCGCCGAGGAGGCGCGGAAACTGGTCGAGACGACGCACGCCGGCGACGAGGCGCAGATCAAGGAACAGTTCCGCAAGCTCGCGGCGTCATGCAAGGCGTGCCACGACAAGTACAAGGACGATTAGGGAAGGTCTGATCAAACCCCGATGTCGCCGGCTTCGGCCGCGGCACCGCACCTCCACAACCCCCATCAAACCCTTGCTGCGCAAGGGTTTGATCGCCCCCTTGACTCAAGGGGGTTAAAAGAACCGACGCCACATGGTCGGTTTGTTCGGAGGTTCCTTGCGGAAGGTCCCATCGAGTCCCGACCTGCCTGTCTGCGGCGGCGGCGACGCATCCCCACCTCGGCACTCTCCCCGGCTCGGCGAGTGCTCCGCCTCACGCCCACCAGACCAGCGCCGCCACTGCCGCGCAGCTCGCCGCGAACAAGCCGAGCGCGAGCCAGGGGCTGGCGAAACGCAACGCCGGCGCGGCGGCGAGCGGCTTGCGCCCGGTGAGCATCGGCACGATCAGATCCTCGCGCTTGAGCACGAGATACAGCAGCACCGCAGCGACGTGCAGCACGACGAGCGCGAGCAGCAGATTCTGGTTCCATGCGTGCACGCGCGTCAGCCAGCGCACCGTGCGCGCGCCGACGTGCGCCGCGAGCGGTCCGTCGTCGGCCAGTTCGTCGCTGGCGAACAGGCCGCTCAGCGTCTGCACCGCGGTGCACGCGAGCAGCGCCAGCACCGACCAGCCGCCGAGCGGATTGTGGCCGATGCTGCGTTGTAGATTTGTGGAAAATTGTGCACTGACGTAGCGCAGCACCACACGCGGACCGCGCACGAATTCGCCGAACCGGCTGGTCTGCGAGCCGCACACGCCCCACAGCACGCGGAACACGAGCAGCGCGAGGGTGGCGTAGCCGAGGCGGAAATGCCAGTTCCAGTCGAGCACACCGAATTCGCCGGTGGCGTACTGCAATGCGATCAGCACGGCGAGCGCCCAGTGGCACAGCCGCGTCGGCAGGTCCCACACGCGCACGCCCGCGGGTCGCGTCGCGTTCATGCGACCCCCAGCCCGGCGATCTCGCCGATCGCGGCCGGATCGAACCCGGCCAGCCGCGCGAATTCGCGGCCGCGCTCGGCATAGTCGCGGAACTGATCGAAGCTCGGCGCGCCGGGCGAGAGCAGCACGATGCCGCCGGCGGCGCCGGTCGCGCGTGCGCGCGCCACGGCGGCGGCGAGATCGGCGACCTCGTCCACCGCGCAACGCACTTCGTGCGCGCGCAGCACGCTCGCGATGCGCGGCCCGCTCCGGCCCTGGGCGACGATGCGCAGCGCGGACCGCGGCGCGACCGCGCGCGCGAAACCGGACCAGTCGAGCCCGCGGTCGTGGCCGCCGACGATCACGGTCACCTCGCGGCCGGCGACGCTGTCGAGCGCGGCCAGCGTCGCCTCCGGCGTGGTGCTGATGGAATCGTCGATCCAGGTCCGCGCGTCGCGCTCGCCCAGCACCTGCAAGCGATGCGGCAGGCCGCGGAATTCGCCGAGCGCGCGCACCGCGGCGCGCTCCGCCGCCGCATCGTCCAGCACGCCGGCGGCGCCGAGCGCGGCGAGCGCGGCGCAGGCATTCTGCGCGTTGTGCGCGCCGGGCAGGCGCAGCGTCGCATCGAGCGCGGCGATCCGCACCGCGTCGCGGTACAGCGCGCCGTCGTGCACGTGCCAGCCGCGCTCGCCGCCGAACAGCACGCGCTGCGGGTGGCCGGCGGTGCGCGCCAGCAATTCCGGCTGCCGGGCGTTGACGACGAGCGTGCGCGCGGCGTCGGCGAGCCGGAGCTTGTCGGCGGCGTAGCGTTCGCGCGAGCCGTGCCAGTCGAGGTGTTCCTCGTACAGATTGGTGACGACGCCGACCGCGAGCGGCCCGGCCTCGCCGGTCTGGAAGCTCGACAGCTCGATCACCCACAGCGCGGCTTCGGCGTCGATCAGGTCGAGCAGCGGCAGGCCGATGTTGCCGGCGAGCGCGGTGCGCACGCCGAGCGCGCGCGCCAGATGCGCGATCAGCGCCGCGGTGGTGCTCTTGCCCTTGGTGCCGGTGACGCCGATCACGCGCTCGTGCGGCCGTTCGCCGAACCACAGCGCCGTGCCCGAGGTGAAGCACACGCCGGCCGCGCACGCCTCCGGCACCGGCGACCGGTACGGGCTGATGCCCGGCGAGCGGATCACGATGTCGAAGTCGCGGAGCGCTTCGACATCGGGCTCGCGCGCAACCACGCGCACCGCACCGTCGTCGAGCGCGTGCGCTTCGTCCTCGCGGCAGAACAACGTCAGCGGCTTGTCCGGGAAACGCCGGCGCAGCACCGCGAGCGCGGCGCGGCCCTCGCGGCCGCAGCCCCACACCGCCACGCGCCGGGATTCAAGCTCGGCCAGGCGCATCGAGCAAACCCGCGAGGCGCGGCGGCAGGAAGTGCTCTCCCGCCGGCGCGAGCAGCGGCTCGAGCGCGAGCTCGGCGCGATCGAGCTGCGGCAGGATCTCCTCGGCGAATCGCGCGACCAGCGCATCCTCGCGCCACTCGGCGCGCCGCGCCAGCGCGTACATCGCCGCGCGCGCCTCGCGCCCCTCGCCGACGCATTCGAACGGCCGGTGCTCGCGGTATTCGAGCAGTGCGTCGAAGCCGGGCGCGAGCGCCGGATCGTCGAGCAGATTGCGGCCGAAGATCGCGAGCAGGCGCGGCTTGGCGACGAACGGCGCCAGCGCCAGGAACACGAAGTGACACTTCGGGCACAGCCCGCACCAGCGGTCCGTCGGCCGCTCGCCGCGGATGCGGAAGTTGCGGTTGCAGCTCGAGAACACCTCGTCGTAGCGGCTGGTGCGCGCGAACGCGCGCGCCACCGCGAGCTCGGAAAACGGCCGCAGCAGCGAGAAATAGTCGAGATCGGCGGCGATGTGCGAGCGCACGTGCTCGCGCAGCAAGCGCTCGAATTCGAGCCCCTTGCTCCACTGATGATTCACCGGCTGGCCGTCGTACTCGAGCATCGCTGCCGAGGCCGAGCGTTCGTTGGAGAAGGCGATCGCGTCGTGGCCGTACAGCAGCGCGGCGCAGAGCAGGATCGCGGAGTTGATCGCGGTCACCGGGATGTGGCCGTTCCACGCGCCCTGGCGGTTGTACTCGAACAGCTCCGGCGCGAGCCGGCGCGTCAGGTTCAATCGCGGCCAGCCGGTGCGTTCGGCGCAGGCGGCGATCAGTGCCGAGTCGCCGACCCACACCGCGGTCGCCGGCTCTTGTATACTTTTCAGCATCTCCACGCTGACCAGCGAATCCTTGCCGCCGCCGAGCGGTACCAGCGTGCGCCGCGACAGGCCGGCGGCGGCTGCCGGTGACGCCGCGGCGGCGCCGTGGGGAAAGCGCACGCGCCCACGCAGATCCAGCCGGTTCTGGTAGGCGAATTCCGCCAGTCCGTGCACGTAGATGCGCTCGAGCAGCGCCGCCGTCGGCGCGTCCGGCGGATCGCCGGCGACGACGATGCGCGGCGGCACGCCGGCCTTGTAGTAGCTCACACCGGCGATCAGGTGCAGCAGGCGCAGCGCCGCGTCAAACGCCGCCCGGCGCTCCGGCGCGAGCGCCGGCGCCTCGGGAAAACCGATGCGCTCGACCAGCTCCGGCCCGTCGTCGAAGGCGTAGACGAGTTCGGCTTCGCCATGCGCGTAGGCGCAACGCACGAACCGGAACGCTTCGGCACGGCGCGGATCGGCGAGCGCGTTCACAGCACCACCTCCGCGGCCGGCTCGCGCAGGTTGTAGTGCGAGGCCATCGCCGCGCCGTAGGCGCCGGCCTGGGCGATCAGCAGCACGTCGCCCTCCGCGGTCGGCGGCAGGCGGCGATGGCTGCCGAGCACGTCGCCGGATTCGCAGATCGGCCCGACGATGTGCACGAGTTCGCTCGCCGCGTCTTCCAACCGGCTGAGGTTGACGATCTCGTGCCAGGCTTCGTACAGCGCCGGGCGGATCAGTGAATTCATGCCGGCATCGCAGCCGACGTAGCGCACCTCGCCCTTGCGCTTGAGCTGGGTGACCCGCGCCAGCAGCACGCCGGCCTCGGCGACCAGATAGCGCCCCGGCTCGGCCCACAGCGCGAACTGCGGATAGGCGCGGCGCACCTCGGCCAGCGCCGCGCCGAGTGCGTCGAGATCGAGCGGCGCCTCGTCGCCGCGCGCCGGCACGCCGAAGCCGCCGCCGATGTTGAGCACGCGCACGCTGCCGATCTTCTCGGCGAGACTGGCGAGCTGCACATAGACGTCCCGCCAGTGCGCCGCGTCGAGGATGCCGGAACCGAGATGCGCGTGCAGCCCGGCGATGCGCACGTCGTGGCGCGCGGCGAGACGCCGGAACTCCGGCAGCTCCTCCAGGGCGAGGCCGAACTTCGACTGCGCGCCGCCGGTCTTGACCTTGTCGTGGTGGCCGCGTCCGGCGCCGAGATCGAGCCGCAGCAGGATCTCGCGACCGGCGAAGTCGGCGCCCCACTGCGCCAGCGGATGCAGATTGTCGAGCGTGACCTCGGCGCCGGCGGCGAAGGCCGCGGCGTATTCAGCGCGTGGCGCGAAATTCGGCGTGAACAGTCGCGCCGCCGCGCCCGCCTCCGCCGCGCGCACAAGCTCCCCCGGCGAGACGCATTCCAGGCCGAAGCCTTCGTCGACGATCGCCCGCAGCAGCGCCGGATGCGCGTTCGCCTTGATCGCGTAGAACCAGCGATCGACCGTCGGCAGCGCGGCGCGCAGCTCGCGCGCCCGCGCACGCACACTGGCCAGATCGTAGACGTAGCGCGGCGACTGCGCCTGCGCCAGCGCGAGCAGCTCGGCGCGGCGCGCGCGCCACCACGGCGCCACCTGCGCGGCGCGTCCTGTCGCGTACAGTTCGCGCCAGCTCGGGCCGAAGATCGCGGCGTCCTCCACCCGCATCGCCTCGGCCCGGATCAAGAGCTCGTGCAGGTTCGGCACGAGGTCGGCGGCGACGTCCTCGTCGACCACGAAGGTGAGATTGAGATTGTTCGACGACTGCGAGATCAGGTGCACGCGGCGCGCGCCGAACTCGGCGAGCACGCCGGACAGGCGATGCAGCATCGCGCGCATGCCGCGGCCGACCAGGGTGATCGCCGCGCACGGCGCGATCACCTTGACCCGGCAGACCTTCGCCAGGTCCGCGCACAGCGCCGCGAGCACGTCGGTGTTGACCAGGTTCTCGGTCGGATCGAGCGACACCGTGACGTTGGTCTCCGAGGTGCCGACCAGATCGACCGACAGGCCGTGGCGCTTGAAATGCTCGAACACGTCGGCGAGGAAGCCGACCTGCTGCCACATGCCGATCGTCTCCATCGAGATCAGCGTGATGCCGCTGCGCGAACTCAGCGCCTTGACGCTCGGCGCCGCGTCCACGGCGATCGCGCCGATCTCGGTGCCGGCGAGTTCGGGACGGTTGGTGTCCTTGATCGCCAGCGGCACGCGCGCCTCGCGCACCGGATTGATGCAGCGCGGGTGCAGCACCTTGGCCCCGGTGGTGGCGATTTCCTGCGCCTCCTCGTAGTCGAGCCGGGCGAGCAGACGCGCGTTCGGCACCTGACGCGGGTTGGCGCTGAACATGCCGGCGACGTCCGTCCAGATTTCCACTTTTTCCGCCTTCAGCAGCGCGCCGAAGTAGCTTGCCGAGGTGTCCGACCCGCCGCGGCCGAGGATCACCGTCTCGCCCTGCGCGTTGCGCGCGATGAACCCCTGGCTGAGGATGAGCTCGCCGCGCGCGGCGAGCGCCGCGGCAAAGGCCGGATCCGGGGCGGTCGGCACCGAAGCGGACAGATAGCGACCCCAGGCATTCTGATTCGGCAACGGCCGCGCCAGCAGGTGCTCGCGCGCGTCGAGCCAGTGCGCCGGCAGGCCGAGGGTGTTGAGGTAGGCCACCCCGAGCGTGCTCGACAGCAGTTCGCCGAGCGCGAGCACGTCGGCCTGCCACGGCAGCGTGGCGGCCTCGGCGCGGACGTTGGCGACCAGCGCGTCGAGCCGCTCGAGCCAGTAGGCGAGCGGCGCATGATCGCGCAGGCCGAGCTCGGCGAACATCGCACGGTGGCGGGCGACGATGGCGTCACGCCGCGCGGCGCGCCGCGCGCCGTCGGCGTGCGCCTCGCAGATCGCCTTCAACTGGTCGGTGATCCCGGACAGCGCCGAGACCACGATCAGCACGCGCCGCCCGCGCTCGCGCCAGGCGCGCGCGATCGCGGCGATCCGGTCCCAGCGCGCGCGCGTCGACACGCTGGTGCCGCCGAATTTCAGCACGACCCACGGTGCGGTGGATGCGATCTCGGGATCGGCCGGTGCGTGAGGCATGACGGGAAGAAGCTCGCGGCGGAACGAGCCGCCATTGTGCTGGTGCGGCGCAAAAAGACAATATCCGGGCGCGGGCGGATGCGCGATTTGTCTCCAGAAGCAAAGCTTCCGCTCGGCCGCTGGCCGAGCGGGTCACTTCTTTGCTGGTGCAAAGAAGTAACCAAGAAACACCTCGAAAGCAGAGCCTCCCTCGGAGGACCTGCACGAAGTTCGGCAAGCGGATGAATG
>JAJPHA010000046.1 GCA_021325475.1 Rhodanobacteraceae bacterium
CGCAGCTTTTTCCACTCCCCACTCCCCACTCCCCACTCCCCACTCCCCACTCCCCACTCCCCGCTCACCGCTCACCGCTCACCGCTCACCGCTCACCGCTCACCGCTCACCGCTCACCGCTCACCGCTCACCGCTCACATCTTCCGCTACAATGTGCGCGTTTTGCCCGCCGGACACTCGCGCATGGCCGCCGATCTCAAGTACCGTCGCATTCTGCTCAAGCTCTCCGGCGAGGCGCTGATGGGCGAGGCCGACTACGGCATCGACCCGAAGGTGCTCACCCGGCTGGCACGCGAGATCCTCGAGGTGCAGCGCGCCGGCGCGCAAGTCGGCGTGGTGATCGGCGGCGGCAACATCTTCCGCGGCGAGGGACTCGCCGCCGCCGGCATGGACCGCGTCACCGGCGACCACATGGGCATGCTCGCCACGGTGATGAACGCGCTCGCCATGCAGGACGCGATCGAACGCGCCGGCGGCTATGCCCGCACCATGAGCGCGATCCCGATCCACGACGTCTGCGAGGACTTCATCCGCCGCCGCGCGGTGCGGCACCTGGAGAAGGGCCGCATCTGCCTGTTCGCCTCCGGCACCGGCAATCCGTTCTTCACCACCGATTCGGCCGCGGCGCTGCGCGCGATCGAGATCGGCGCCGATCTCCTGCTCAAGGCGACCAAGGTCGACGGCGTCTACAGCGCCGATCCGAAGAAGGACACCTCGGCGCAGCGCTTCGCGCAACTCACCTACGACCAGGTGATCGAGCGCAAGCTCGCGGTGATGGACACCGCGGCGATCGCGCTGTGCCGCGATCACCGGATTCCGCTGCGCATCTACGACATGGGCCGCGAGGGGGACCTGATGCGCATCATGCGCGGCGAGCCGGTCGGCACGCTGGTCTGCTGAGACCCGGCGCCAGGCCGGTAGCCGAATGGCAACCCTGGCCGTGCAGGCAATCGCCGCGCGGATTCTCCCAACCCGAGTGCGAAACCGGCGACCGCCGGTGCCATTCGTCGCAGGAGAACCGCCATGCCCGTCTTCAACTTCGATTTCAACCGGTCGATCACGCGAATCGACCTGCCCGCCGAGCGTTCGGGAATCCTCATCCCGAACCTCACGTCGCTGGAACTCCACGCCGCCGAGATGGACCGCTTCAATGCGCTGGTACGCCGTTTCGCGCCGGAGCGGCCGCCGTTCACGCTCGACCAGATCGCCGGCGCGGCCCGCCGTGTGCTGCGCGCCGCGCACCAGGGCGAGGAATCGGCATTCATCAAGGTGCGCATGCGCCGCGCCGGCGAGTTGCGAGCGGCCGCGCGCGATCGGCAATGGGAGCGGTCGCCCGAGCGGGTCGACGACGTACGCGATCTGCTCGACTACCTCGACGCCGGCGTTGGCCTCATCCCGAACCACATTCCGGTCATCGGCCTGCTCGACGACGCGATCCTGGTGGACGTGGCGATGGACCGGCTGCGCGGCGAACTCGACGACTATGCGGATTTCTGCCGCTATCGCATCGCCGAAGCCGCCAGCCGCGGCGTCGCCGTCGAGGCGGTCGCGGTCGACCGCGCGCAATGGTTCGAGGAGCGCCAACGCGAGCACCGTCTGGAGCAGCAACTGCGCCGCGTGCGCGCAACGCGTTAGCGCGGGACACGCGATTGCAGTCGCGCTTCCGCATCGGCTAGCCTCGCCAGGCCCGCCCACGGTGTGGCATCATCGACGTCGGCACCGGCTCTGGGGAGCAGGGGCACGATGACGCACTTCGACACCACGCACTGGAGCATCGTGTTGCGCGCGCGGGGGGACACGGCCGACGCGCGCGCCGCGCTGGAAGCGCTGTGCCGGCGCTATCGCCCACCGGTGCTGGCGTACATCAAGCGGCGCGGCCACAGCGCGGAAGACGCCGAGGATCTCGCGCAAACGTTCTTTACGCGGTTCCTGGAAGACGCCTACTACGCCACCGCCGACCCGGCGCGCGGGCGCTTCCGCGCACTCCTGCTCACCGCCCTCAAGCGCTTCCTGATCGATGCCGACGCGCACGCGCACGCGCTCAAGCGCGGCGGCGGCGTGCCACTCCGATCGCTCGACTCCGGTTTCGGCAGCGAGGCGCCGGAGCGCCTGGCCGACGACGCTACGCCGGAGAACGCCTTCGACCGCGACTGGGCCGCGACGGTGCTGGAAGCCGCGATGCAACGCCTGCGCGAGGAGGCCAAGCAGGCCGGCCGGCAACGGCTGTTCGATCATCTGAGCGAGTTCCTGCTCGAACGGCCGGACGAAGCCGACTACGCACGCGTCGCCGCGGCGCTCGCGCTCCGGCGCAATACGCTCGCGGTGGCCGTGCACCGGCTGCGGCAGCGATTGCGCGAGCTGGTGCGCGAGGAGTTGGCGCAGACCACGACGGATCAGACGGAACTCGAATCGGAGTTGCGCCAGTTGCGCGGCGCGTTCCACGGTGTGATGTCCTGAGCGACCTGGCATCGGGCCCCGAGTAGAACCCATCTCAAAATCTGCTGCCGACGACGGCGCGCTGCTCGGGCAACCGGCCGCCGAAGCGCGTCACGGCCTGCGGCGGCCGACCGACGCGGAACGCGAGCGCTTGCGCGGCGAACCGATCGACACGCTCGTGAGCTGATCCGCGATCGGCGACCGCCGCGGCGGATCGCGTGTAATCGCGTTGCGCGATTTCCGTACTTCAGAGGTGAAGACGGAGTTCTTCCGCACCCTCCCCACGGCGGATGCGCCCATCCCGACTGCCGCCGGCCACTGGAAGACCGGCGACGCCTGAACAGGAGAACACCATGAAACGCACCGCTTTTGCCATCGTCATGTGTCTTGCCGCCGGATATGCCTGCGCGGGCAATGAGACCCTCGCCACGGTTTCCGTCAACGGCAAGTCGATCGAGTGCACCCCGCCGAACTCCGACGCCGCCTGCGCGAAGCTGCACGGACTGATCCGCGCCAACTTCAGCGCGCAGGAGATCGCCATGCTGTTCGGCTCCGCCACGGCACAGCCGGCCTCGCTGACCTCGTATTCGCGCGTCCAGGAACGCTATGCGCGCTTCCTGCGCGACGTCGATGCCACGGGCTCGGTCGCCAGCAAGTAGTTCGCCGCCTCCGGCCTCAGGGATGCGCCCCGCTCCGGCGGGGCGTTTTTTTTCCGCCGGCGTTCGCGCGGGACTCCCTCGGGGACGCAGCGGAATTGCCCGGAGGTCGGCATGACCGGTTTTCAGACCACGCACTGGAGCGTGGTTCTCGAGGCCCGCAAGGGCCCCGACGAGGCGCGCCTTCGCGCGGGCCCGCGCCGCGCGACCGGCGCCGCGCTTTACGGACCGATATTCTGAGCCGCCGGGCGCGCCTGCCCTCGGCCAGCGGCTGCCGTCGTCCGGCGGGAATCGTGGCGCCGGCGCGGGAACGAGGCGTGCGCGCCGCTGCTATACTTCGGCGCGTTTCGTCATCCCGCGGAGCCGCCCATGCTGAATCAGATCAAACAAGACGCGCAGACCCGCATGAGCAAGAGCGTCGAGGCGCTCAGGCACGAGTTGCAGCGCCTGCGCACCGGCCGCGCCAGCACGGCGCTGGTCGAGCACGTCAAGGTGCCGTACTACGGCTCGGAGGTGCCGCTCAGCCAGGTGGCCAACGTCGTCGTCGCCGACGCGCGCTCGCTCACCATCACGCCGTGGGAGAAGAGCATGGTCGCCCCGATCGAGAAGGCGATACTCGCCTCCGACCTCGGCCTGACCCCGAACACCGCCGGCACCACGATCCGGCTGAACCTGCCGCCGCTCACCGAGGAGCGCCGCAAGGAACTGGCCCGGCATGTCGCCCACGAGGGCGAGAACGCCAAGGTGGCGATCCGCAACATCCGCCGCGACGCCATGCACCACGTCAAGGAGCTGCTCAAGCAGAAGAAGATCAGCGAGGACGAGGAGCGCCACGCCGAGGACGAGGTGCAGAAGCTCACCGACCGCTTCGTCAAGGACGTCGACGCCGTGGTCAAGGCGAAGGAAGACGAGTTGATGGCGCTGTGAGCGGGCCGTTCCCGATTCACGGGCGCGATCATGCCGAGCGAAGTTCTGGCTGCGTCCTGACGTGCGGATCGCCTGCAACGACGGCTTCGGCGCCAGGACCTTGCGCGATCTGCTGAACGTCGTCGAGCGCCATCGCCGTACCTTCGAGAGGAGCTGGCATGAATTCTTCGGCAAAAGCCAAGCGCGTGCGCTGCGACCGCGACACGCTCTGGGTGGAGCTGGCGGACGGCCGCACGCTGGGCGTGCCGCTGGCCTGGTTCCCGCGGCTGCTGCGCGCCTCGCCGGCGCAGCGCAAGGCGGTGCGCATCAGCAACCGCGGTCTGCACTGGGACGCGCTGGACGAGGACATCTCGATCGCCGGCCTGCTCGCCGGACGCGGCGACCAGTCGAAACCGCGCCCCGCAGCGGCCTAGCGTCAGCGTTCGCGCCGCCATGCTCGCTCCGGTCGATCCTGCACAAGTGGAAATTTCCACAATGCGCATCCCCGCGCACGTCGCCATCGTCATGGACGGCAACGGCCGCTGGGCGCGGCGGCGGCATCGTCCGCGCACGTTCGGTCACCGTGCCGGCCAGAAGGCGGTGCGCGCGGCGGTGGAATTCTGCCTGCGCCGCGGCATCGGCGCGCTCACCCTGTTCGCGTTCTCCAGCGAGAACTGGCGCCGGCCGGCGAGCGAAGTTGGCGCGCTGATGGAGCTGTTCCTGAAGGCGCTCGATCGCGAGGTCGCGGAGCTGTCCGGCCACGGCGTGCGCCTGCGCTTCATCGGCGATCTCGCCCTGTTCGCACCGCCGCTCGTCGAACGCATGCAGGCGGCGATGGCGGAAACCTGTGCCAACCGCCGGCTCGCGCTCAATGTCGCGGTCGGCTACGGCGGCCGCTGGGACATCGCCCAGGCCGCGCGCGGCGCGGCGCAGGCGGCGCTGCGCGGCGAACTCGACGCCGCGGCGATCGACGAGCGCACGCTCGCGCGGTATTTCTGTCTCGCCGATCTGCCGCCGGTGGATCTGTTCATCCGCACCGGCGGCGAGCATCGCATCAGCAATTTCCTGCTCTGGCAGATCGCCTACGCCGAACTGTACTTCACCGAGGTGTTGTGGCCGGATTTCGATCACGCCTGCTTCGCCGCGGCGCTCGCCGACTACGCGCGGCGCGAGCGGCGTTTCGGCGCGCTCGGCGAAGACGCGGGCACGCCGTCGGCGGCGACGCGCGAGTGATGCCGGCATGAAGCAGCGCGTCGTCACGGCCTTGCTGGTCACCCCGCTGGCGATCGCGGTGATCCTGCTGTTGCCGAGCGCCGGCTTCGCCCTGCTCGTCGCCGGCCTGTGCCTGCTCGCGCTGTGGGAATGGACGCGCCTGGCGGGCCTGCGTTCGCGGCCGCTGCGCGGCGCGCTGGTCGCGCTCGGTGCCGGATTGCTGTGCGCGCTGTGGTGGCAGCGCGGTTCGTGGTTCTGGTGGCTGCTGATCGGCGCCGGCGGCGTCTGGTGGCTGGCGGCGTGCGCGTGGCTGCGCCACTTCACGTTCGCCGCCGCGCCGTCGCGCGCCAACAGCGCGCTCAAGCTCCTCGGCGGCGCGCTCGCGGTGCTGCCGGCGTGGACGGCGATGACCGAATTGCACCTCGCCCAGCCGCGCCTGCACACCTGGGCGCTGTACGCGCTGATGCTGGTGTGGACGGCCGACACCTCCGCCTATCTCGCCGGCAGCCGCTGGGGCACGACCAAGCTCGCGCCGAAGATCAGCCCCGGCAAGACCATCGCCGGTGTCTACGGCGCGCTCGCCGGTTCGGCGCTGATCGCCGTCGTCGGCGGCTGGCTGCTCGAGGTGCGCGGCGCGACGCTCGTCGCGCTGGTGCTGCTCGGCCTCGTCAGCGTGGCGTTCTCGATCGTCGGCGATCTGTTCGAGAGCCTGATCAAGCGCCACGCCAACGTCAAGGATTCCGGCACGCTGTTCCCCGGCCACGGCGGCGTGTTCGATCGTCTCGACAGCGTGTTCGCGGCGCTGCCGATCTTCGCGCTCGGCAAGTTCGCGCTCGGTCTATGAGACGGGTCGCGGTGCTCGGCGCCACCGGTTCGATCGGCGCCAGCGCGCTGGACGTGGTCGCGCGCCACCCCGACCGCTTCCGCGCCAGCGTGCTCGCCGCGCACCGCAAGGTCGACGAACTCGCCGCGCTGTGCGCGCGCTTTCGGCCGGAACTCGCCGTGATCGCCGACCCGGCGCTGCTGCCGGCGCTGCAAGAGCGGCTGGCCGCCGCCGGCGTGCCGACCGCGGCCGCCGCCGGCGCCGAGGGCCTGCGCGCGGCCGCCGCCGGCGAGCATTGCGATACCGTGATCGCCGCGATCGTCGGCGCCGCCGGTTTGCCGTCCACGCTGGCCGCCGCGCGCGCCGGCAAGCGCCTGCTGCTCGCCAACAAGGAAGCGGTGGTGATGGCCGGGCCGCTGCTGGCCGAGGCGCTCAAGCAGGGCGGCGGTGAATTGATCCCGATCGATTCGGAGCACAACGCGATCTTCCAGTGCCTGCCGCCGGCACGCGCCGATCTCGCCGCCGCCGGCGTGCGTCGCGTCGTGCTCACCGCCTCGGGTGGGCCGTTCCGCGGCCGGCGTCGCGAGGCGCTCGCCGCGGTCACGCCGGAGCAAGCCTGCGCCCATCCGAACTGGGTCATGGGCCGCAAGATCTCGGTCGATTCGGCGACGCTGATGAACAAGGGACTCGAGGTGATCGAGGCGCACTGGCTGTTCGGCGCGCGGCCCGAGCAGATCGAAGTGGTGGTGCACCCGCAGAGCATCGTGCATTCGCTGGTCGAATACGCTGACGGTTCGACGCTCGCGCAACTCGGCAATCCGGACATGCGCACCGCGCTCGCCCATGCCCTGGCCTGGCCGCAGCGCGTCGATTCCGGCGTCGCCGCGCTCGATCTCGTCGCGCTCGGCCGGCTCGAGTTCGAGGCGCCGGATCGCGCCACGTTCCGCTGTCTCGATCTCGCCTACCGCGCGCTCGCCGCCGGCGGCACCGCGCCGGTGGTGCTGAACGCGGCGAACGAAATCGCCGTGGCCGCGTTTCTCGACGGCACGCTGCCGTTTCTCGCCATCCCGGAACTGATCGAGGCCACGCTCGAGGCAATGCCGCCTGAACCGGTCGCGGACCTCGCCGGCGTGATTCACGCCGATTTAACCGCCCGCGAGCAGGCGCAACGTATGATGCGCCGGGCATTTTGCTGAAGCCGTCGGGCGGACCGGCATTCCGTCTATAATGCCGCGTTCGGCCGCCCGAGGTGCGCCGCGCGTCTTCCGCCAAGGTCGAGGCCCACAGCAACGATGAGCACGTTTCTCGGTTCCGCCTGGTGGCTGCTGGTCACGCTCGGCATCCTCGTCACCTTCCACGAATTCGGCCACTACTGGGTGGCGCGCCGCTGCGGCGTGCGCGTGCTGCGCTTCTCGATCGGCTTCGGCAAGCCGCTGTGGTCGCGCATCGGCCGCAACGGCGTCGAATTCGCCGTCGGCGCGATTCCGCTCGGCGGGTACGTCAAGTTCCTCGATGCGCGCGAAGCCGACGATCCGGCCGCCGTCGCGCGTCAGCCCGGCGAATTCAACGCCGCGCCGGTCGGCAGGCGCATGGCGATCGCCGTGGCCGGCCCGCTCGCCAACCTGCTGTTCACCGTCGCCGCGTTCTGGGCGATGTTCGTGGTCGGCCGGCCGGATTTCCAGCCGGTGCTCGGCCCGCCGCAGGGACTGGCCGCGCAGGCGGGCTTCGCCGCCGGCGACCGCATCGTCGCGGTGGGCGACGAGGCGGTGGATTCCTGGAGCAGCGTGATCCTCGCCGTCGGCGAGGCGGCCATGCGCCATCGCGACGTGCGCGTGCGGGTGCGCGACGCGCAGGGCCGCGACGCCGAGCGCACGCTCGCCTTGAGCCACCTGCCGGCCGACGTCGCCGGCGACAAGACCTTCGAGGCGATCGGCCTTGCGCTGGCACCGTTGCCCGCGGTCGCCGGCGAGGTGCCGGACGGCCCGGCCGCACGCGCCGGCCTGAAACCGGGTGACCGCATCGTGCGCGTGAACGAGGTGCCGATCGGCTCGTTCGCGGACCTCGTCAAGGCGGTGCAGGATCAGGCGGCGAAGGACCCGCGCCTGCACGTGACCGTCGCCCGCGGCGGCGCCACGCTGACCCTCGACATCCTGGCCGAAGCGCACAACGACGACGGCAAGACCGTCTGGCGCATCGGCATGGCCGGGCGCGATCCGCGCGACGCGCTGGAGCGCTACGACCCGCTGCGCGCCGTGCCCGCGGCGCTGCGCGAGACCGCCAAGCAGGCGGCGAGCACGCTCGGCATCCTCGGCAGCATGCTGACCGGCCAGGTGTCGACCAAGAACCTGTCGAGCGTGATCGGCATCGCCGAAGTGGCCAACGCCTCGGCGCAGATGGGGCTGGCCTGGTTCCTCGCCTTCCTCGCCACGATCTCGCTCAGCCTCGCCATCCTCAACCTGCTGCCGATCCCGGTCTTGGACGGCGGGCACCTGCTGTATTACCTTATCGAGCTGGTCAAGGGCAGCCCGCTCAGCGAGCGCGCCATGATCGCCGGACAATACGTCGGCGTGGCGCTGCTGGCGATCTTGATGAGCATCGCGTTCTACAACGATATCGTGCGCCACATCGCGGGCTGAACAACCACCACCACCCCGGGTTCGTGGCGCGCACCCGGGCATCCACAACGCTCTGGAAGTGACGATGAAACGAATCGCCGCCCTTGTCCTGTTCGCCTGCTTCGCCACCCACGCCTCCGCCATCGAACCCTTCGTCGCCTCCGACATCCGCATCGACGGCCTGCAGCGCATCTCCGCCGGCACGGTGTTCACCTATCTGCCGGTCGAGAAGGGCGATCGCATCACCACCGAGCGCGTGCAGCAGGCGATCCGCGCGCTGTACAAGACCGGCTTCTTCACCGACGTGCAGATCACGCGCCAGGGCGACATTCTCGTCATCACGGTGAAGGAACGCCCGGCGATCTCGAAGATCCAGATCAAGGGCAACAAGGACCTGAAGACCGAGGACCTGCTCAAGGGCCTGAAGGACATCGGTCTGGCCGAGGGCGAACCGTTCGACCGGCTCTCGCTCGACCGCATCACCCAGGAACTGACGCGCCAGTACTACAACCACGGCAAGTACAACGTCAGCGTCAAGCCGAAGGTGATCGAGCTCGACCGCAACCGCGTCGAGGTGTCGATCATCATCGCCGAGGGCAAGGTCGCGCGCATCAAGCAGATCAACCTGGTCGGCAACCGCGCGTTCTCGCAGGAGGAGGTGCGCAGCGATTTCGAGTCCGACACCACGAACTGGACCTCGTGGTATTCGCACGACGACCAGTACTCGCGCGAAAAACTGTCCGGCGACCTGGAGAAGCTCACCTCGTTCTATCTCGACCGCGGCTATGTCGATTTCAGCATCGACTCGACCGAAGTCACGATCAGCCCGGACAAGCACGCGATGTACCTGACCGCGAACATCACCGAGGGCGAAGTCTACAAGATCTCCGAGATCAAGCTGAGCGGCAATCTGGTGGTGTCCGAAGCGGACATGGCCAAGCTGGTGCAGGCCAAGCCCGGCGAGGTCTTCTCGCGCCAGAAGCTGGAGAAATCCGCGCAGGCGATGACCGCGGTGCTCGCCAACATCGGCTACGCCTTCGCCCAGGTCACGCCGATCCCGAACGTCGATCGCGAGCAGCGCACGGTGTCGATCAACTTCTTCGTCAACCCCGGCAAGCGCGTCTACGTGCGCCACATCAATTTCAAGGGCAACCACAGCACCCAGGACGAGGTGATGCGCCGCGAGATGCGTCAGCTCGAGGGCGCCTGGTATTCGCAGGCGGCGATCGACCGCTCCAAGGTGCGGTTGCAGCGTCTCGGCTTCTTCAAGAAGGTCGAGATCACCACGCCCAAGGTGCCGGGCACGGACGACCAGGTCGACGTGCTCGTCACCGTCGAGGAAACCTCCGCCGGCGCGGCGACCTTCGGCCTCGGCTATTCGCAGGTGTACGGACTCGTGCTCAGCGTGTCGGTGTCGGAGAACAACTTCCTCGGCACCGGCGACCGCGCCTCGGTGACGCTGTCGAAGAGCGACTTCCTCAAGCGCTACGCGCTGTCGTACTACCAGCCGTACCTGACCCCGGACGGCATCGGCCTCGGCTACGACCTGTCCTACTCGAAGTTGAACCAGCAGCAGGCGAACCTGGCCAATTACCTCAGCAACACCGCGGCGTTCGCCACCTACATCGGCCTGCCGGTGACGGAGAACGACACGGTCAATCTGCAACTGGGGCTCAACAAGACCCAGATCCTGACCGGCGTCACGGTGACCACCACCGACACCAGCGGCAACCCGCTCACCGTCACCACGTATTTCTCGCCCGACCCGATCGTCAACTACATCAAGCAGCTCAACCACGAGACCTTCCATCTGTGGACGCTGCAGGCGTCGTGGGCGCACGACACGCGCAACAAGTTCTTCAATCCGACGCACGGCTCGCTGCAGCAGTTCTCCGCCGAGCTCTCGCTGCCCGGCTCCACCGTCGAGTACTACAAGCTGATCTACCACTACGCGCAGTACCTGCCGGTGACCAGCGCGCTGACCTTCGAGGGCTCGGCGACGGTGGGCTACGGCAACACCTATCGCGCCGCCGACGGCATCGATCCGCTGAGCGGCGCGGCGCTCAAGGTCCGCGGCCTGCCGTTCTTCGAGAATTTCTACGCCGGCGGCATCTCCGACGTGCGCAGCTTCCGCGACAACACACTCGGTCCCTACGCGCTCACCCCCGGCTGCACCAGCGCCACCACTAGCGTCTACTGCCGCCAGCCGCTCGGCGGCAACCTGAAGACCGTGGCCTCGGCCGAGCTGATCTTCCCCACGCCGTTCGTCAAGGACGACAGCACCACCCGGCTGTCGTGGTATTTCGACGTCGGCAACGTGTTCAACCAGAACAACCCGTCGCTCGGCACCAGCGGCATCTACAACAACGGCGGTTTCTCGTTCGGCGAGCTGCGCGCCTCCACCGGCATCTCGCTGCGCTGGCAGGCGCCGGTCGGCCCGATCATCATCAATCTCGGCCGGCCGGTGCGCAAGAAGGCCGGCGACATCGGCGAGACGCTGCAATTCAACTTCGGCACCACGTTCTGAAGCGTTGGTAAGATACCGCGACGGTGGGCGCTCTGCGCCCGGCCGCGATCCGGCGCAGCGAGAGAGGCAAGGGTGAGGGCAACGTCTGGCGGACGAAGCGGTATCGGCGCGCTGCTCCTGGCGCTGATCCTGCTTCCCGCCGCCGCCCTCGGCCAGACCGCCGGCAAGGTCGGCTACGTCGACTTGAAACGCCTGATCGACAACGCGCCGCAGATGATCGAGAGCCGCGCGCAATTGCAGCGCGAGTTCGCGCCGCGCGACGCCCGGCTGAAGGACGACGAGGCCCGTCTGGCCGGCCTCAAGCAGCGCTACGAGCGCGACAACGCGATCATGACCCGCGCCGACGCCGAGGCGCTCAAGCGCGAGATCGATACGCTGGAGCGCGCGGTCCGGCGCGGCCGCGAGGAGCTGCGCAAGGAATTCGACGCGCGCGCCGCGGCCGAACGCGACCGCATCTGGCAGGAGATCAACGACGCGGTGGTCGACTACGCGCGCACCCAGGGCTACGACCTGATCGTGCCGAGCCCGGTGGTCTACGCCAGCCCGCGCATCGACATCACCGATGCCGTGCTCGAACGCTTGCGTCGGGCCAAGGCGCCGGCCGGAGACAAACCGTGAGCGCGCCGGCGTTCCGCATCGCCGAACTGGCCGAGCGCTTCGGCCTGGAATTGCGCGGCGACGGCGCGCAGACGATCCATGGCGTGGCGACGCTGGCGGCGGCCACGCCGGCGCAGTTGAGCTTCCTCGCCAATCCGCACTATCGCGCGCAACTGGCGAGCAGCGCCGCCGGTTGCGTGGTGCTGCGCGCCGAGGACGCGCCCGCGCGCGCCGGCGCCTGCCTCGTCGCCGCCGATCCCTACGTCGCCTTCGCCCGCATCGCCGCGCTGTTCGAGCGCACGCCGGCGCCCGCCGCCGGCATCCATCCGAGCGCCGTGGTCGCGCCCGGCGCGCGCGTCGCGCCGGGTGCCAGCATCGGACCGCTCAGCGTGATCGAGGACGGCGCAGTGGTCGAGGACGGCGCCGTGCTCGGGCCGCAGTGCCTCGTCGGCCCGGACTGCACGGTCGGCGCGCAATCGCGCCTGGTCGCGCGCGTGACGCTGGTGACGCGGGTGACGCTCGGCCGCCGCGTGCTGGTGCATCCGGGGGCCGTGATCGGCGCCGACGGCTTCGGCCTGGCCTTTGACCGCGACCGCTGGCTCAAGGTGCCGCAGCTCGGCGGCGTGCGCATCGGCGACGACTGCGAGATCGGCGCGAACACCACGATCGACCGCGGCGCGCTCGAGGACACCGTGCTCGAGGAGGACGTCCGCCTCGACAACCAGATCCAGATCGCGCACAACGTCGTGATCGGCGCGCACACGGCGATGGCCGGCTGCGCCGCCGTCGCCGGCAGCACCACGCTCGGCCGCTACTGCCTGATCGGCGGCGGCGCTGGCATACTGGGCCACCTGCGCGTGGCCGACCGCGTCACCATCGCCGCGCGCAGCCTGATCACCCATTCGATTTCCGCTGCCGGAGAATACGCCTCGGGCGTGCCGTTCCAGAATCGCCGCGAATGGCGCCGCAACGCGGCCCGTTTCAAGCAACTGGACGAACTCGCCCGGCGCCTGCAAGCTCTCGAGAAGGACCGCAAGCCATGAACGAACCCAGCACGATCTCCCTGCCCGTGGACGTCGAGCGCATCCAGGCGATGCTGCCGCACCGCTACCCGTTCCTGCTGGTCGATCGCGTCGTCGCGTTCACGCCGAACACGCGCCTGACCGCGCTCAAGAACGTCACCATCAACGAACCGTTCTTCCAGGGCCACTTCCCCGGCCATCCGGTGATGCCCGGCGTGCTGATCATCGAAGCGCTGGCGCAGGCTTCGGGTCTCTTGGTATTCCTGTCCACGCCGCGGCGCGAGGGGCATCCGCTGTACTATTTGGTAAAAGTGGACAATGCGAAGTTCAGCCGGCTCGTCGTGCCGGGCGACCAGTTGCGGCTCGAGGTGGAGCTGAAACGCACGCTGCGCCGCATGGGCCTGTTCGCCTGCCGCGCGCTGGTCGACGACCAGCAGGTGGCGGAAGCCGAGCTGCTGTGCGCCGAGCGGACCGAAGCATGATCCACCCGAGCGCCGTCGTCGATCCCGCCGCCCGGATCGGCGCCCGTGTCCGCATCGGCGCGTTCAGCGTGATCGGCGCCGAGGTCGAGATCGGCGACGACACCGAGATCGGCGCGCACGTCGTCGTGCAGGGTCCGACCCGCCTCGGCCGCGGCAATCGCGTCTTCGCGTTCGCCGCGATCGGCGGCGATCCGCAGGACAAGAAGTTCCGCGGCGAGCGCAGCGAGCTCGTCATCGGCGACCGCAACACCATCCGCGAATTCGTCACCATCAACCGCGGCACCGGCGACGGCGGCGGCGTGACCCGCATCGGCGACGACAACTGGATCATGGCCTACGCCCACATCGCCCACGATTGCCGGGTCGGCAACCACACCGTGTTCTCGAACAATGCCACGCTCGCCGGACACGTCGAGATCGGCGACCACGTGATCCTGTCCGGCTTCGCCGGCGTGCACCAGTTCTGCCGCATCGGCGAGCACGCCTTCATCGGCATGGGCTGTCTGGTCAACGGCGACGTGCCGCCGTTCGTGATGATGGCGAGCGACTACGGCCGGCCGCGCGGCATCAACAGCGAGGGCCTCAAGCGCCGCGGTTTCTCCGCCGAGCGGATCGCCGCGATCAAGCGCGCCTACCGCACCCTGTACCTGTCCGGCCTGCCGCTGGAACAGGCGCGCGCCGAGCTCGCCCAGGCCGCCGCCGACGCCCCGGACGTGCGCCGGCTGCTCGAGTTCCTCGATCAAGGACAGCGGGCGTTGGTGCGCTGATGGTGAGGGCTGAGGGCTGAGCCGGCACTTGGGTTACGCACAACGGATTCTTGGCTGGAACAAGCGACTGCTCGAACGCTGCGATGTCCAACACCAGCCCTCAGCCCTCGGCCCTCGGCCCTCGCTTCGTCCTCGTCGCCGGCGAAGCCTCCGGCGACCTGCTCGGCGCCGAGCTGATCGCCGGTCTGCGCGCGCGCCTGCCCACGGCGCGCTTCGCCGGCATCGGCGGTCCGCGCATGGCGGCGGCGGGCATGGAGCTCTGGCACCCGGCGCAGGCGCTCGCCGTGATGGGTCTCGCCGAGGTGCTCGCGCACCTGCCGCGCCTGCTCGGCATACGCCGCGACGTGCAGCGCCGCGCGCTGCGCTATCGCCCGGATCTGTTCATCGGCATCGATGCGCCCGACTTCAATCTCGGCCTGGAACGCCGCCTCAAGCGCGCCGGCATCGCGACCGTGCATTACGTCAGCCCCTCGGTGTGGGCCTGGCGCGAGCGGCGCGCGGCGCGGATCGGCGCGAGCGCCGATGGCGTGCTGTGCCTGTTCCCGATGGAACCGCCGATCTACGCGCGTCACGGCGTGGACGCCCGTTTCGTCGGCCACCCGCTGGCGGCGCGTTTCGCGCTCGAACCCGACCAAGCCGCGGCGCGCGCCGCGCTCGGCCTGCCCGAAGCGGCGCCGGTGCTCGCACTGCTGCCCGGTAGCCGCCTCGGCGAGATCCGCCGCCTCGGCGCGACTTTCCTCGCCGCGAGCGCACGGCTGCTGCAGCAGATTCCACAATTGCACATTGTCGCACCGCTGGCGAATGCCGCCTGCCGGGCCGCGTTCGCACCGCTCGTGGAGGCGGCGGACACCGCGCTGCGCCGGCGCCTCCGCCTGCTCGAGCCGGACCCGCCCGATCGCCCCGACACCACGCCGCGTTCGCACCAGGCGCTGATCGCCGCCGACGCCGCGCTGCTCGCCTCCGGCACCGCCGCGCTCGAGGCGATGCTGGCCAAGCGGCCGATGGTAGTCGCCTATCGGGTAGCGCCGCTCACCTACTGGCTGGTGAAGACGCTCGGCCTGCTGCGCACCGAGGTCTATTCGCTGCCGAACATCCTCGCCGGCCGCGCGCTGGTGCCGGAACGGATGCAGGACGCCTGCACGCCGGAGGCGCTGGCCGAGGCGCTGCGGCCGTACCTCGAGCAACGCGCCGCGCCGCCGGAACTGCTCGCCGAATTCCGTCGCCTGCACGCGAGCCTGCGCGCGCCGGCCGGACAGGATGCCGCGTCGGTCGTGCTCGAAATGCTCGAACGGCGCGCGGCCGCAACGTCATGACGCGCAGCGCCTCGCGCCGCCGCACGCTCGTGGTCACCGCGCTCGGCGCCGCCGGTTTCGCCGTGCCACTCGGTCTCGCCTGGGCGAGCGGCAGCACGCTCGCCGAACGCACCTTCGCCGCCGCGCTGCTGCTGGATGCGGCGCTGGCGGTCGCGTTCCTGACGCGCCGCCCCGCAGTCGCGCTGGGTCTGCCGGCGCTGCTGTTCGGCGGCCTGCAGATCGCCGGGGCGCTCAAGTTCCATTATCTGACCACGCCGCTGCTCGCGCCCGATCTCATCTATTTCCTCAACCGCGATCTGCTCGACGTCGCCACGCGCTACCCCAGCGTGATGATCGCGCTCGTCGGCGGCGCGATCCTGCTGCCCGGCCTGCTGGTCCTGGTGTGGCGGCTGGACCGGCCGCGCCTCATCGCCGGCATGGCGCCGGCGCCGCGTCGCGTGCTGCAAGGCGCCGGCGCGCTGACGACGCTCGCGCTGCTGTTCGTTATCGATTCGCCGAACGGCCCGTTCGGCGAGGCGTTCGAGAAGGGCATGTGGGCGATGATGAACGACCGCAACTATCTGGTCGATTTCTTCACCTCGTTCTACCAGACCGAGATCCGCATCCCGCCGCGCGCCGCGGACGCGGCGCCGGACGTGGTCTGGACGCAGAGCGCCACCGACAACCCGCCGGCCTGCCCGCCGCGCAGTTGCGCGCCCGCCGGCCGCTTCACCAGTCCGCAGGCGTATCCCGACATCGTCGCCATCCTCGAGGAGAGCACGTTCGATCCGACGATGCTCAAGATCTGCACGCTGCCGGTGTGCCGGCGACACATGTTCGAGGCCGACGGCCGCACGCGCGCGCACGGTCCGCTCACCGTGCACGTCTGGGGCGGCGGCACCTGGACGTCGGAATTCGCCCTGCTCACCGGACTCAACCACTTGAGCTTCGGCGAGGCCGGCCTGTACGCGCCGTACAATCTCGCGCCGCGCGTGAATTTCACCCTGCCGCGCGTGCTGCATGCCGCGGGGTATCGCGTCGTCGCCATCTATCCGATGACCGGCAATTTCATCAATGCGCGCAACGCCTACAAGTTCTACGGCTTCGACCAGTTCTACGACGGCCAGGACTACGGCCTGTCGTGGGAATCGCCCGACAGCGATCTGATGCAGGTGTTCGATCGCATCTACGCCGAGGAGAAGAAGACCATCGGCAAGCAGCCGCTGTTCGTGATGATGCTGACCCTGCGCCAGCACGGCCCGCACATGGATCCGCTCAAGACCCTGCCGCCGCCGTTCGACAAGCCGCTGTTCCCGGGCCGGTTCAAGCCGAAGGATCTCGACGAATGGCTGAACCTCAATCTCGGCAACTACCTCTACCGGCTCGCCGGCTCAGACGCGGCGATCGGCCACATCGAGAAGACCCTGCTCGACGGCGGCCGGCCGGCGGTGCTGTTCCATTTCGGCGATCATCAGCCCTCGTTCGAGGGTGCGATGCGCGAGCTCGCCAAGATCGTGCCGCCGTCGGTGCCGGATCCGAACTACATCACCTATTACATGCTGAAGAGCAACTTCAAGCCGGCGCGCAGCTACGCCTATCCGGCGCTCGATCTCAGCTTCGCCGGCGCGCTGATCCTGGATGTCGCCGGCGTGCCGAAGGATGCCCTGTTCCAGGCCAACGCGCTGCTGCGCGAACGTTGCCATGGCGCCTATCTGGATTGCGCCGACAAGCGCCTGCTCGATGCCTATCACAATTACGTCTTTTACGAGCTCGAGGCGTTGCATGATTGAACCGTGGCCGCCGCTCACCGCCGGCGTCGACGAAGCCGGCCGCGGCCCGCTGGCCGGCCCGGTGGTGGTGGCCGCAGTGATGCTCGATCCGGCGCGCCGCATCCGCGGGCTGGCCGATTCGAAAGTGCTCGCGCCCGCGCGCCGCGCCGCGCTCGCCGCGCGCATCCGCGAGCGCGCGCTGGCGTTCAGCGTGGTCGAGGTGAGCGTCGAGGACATTGACCGGCACAACATCTTCCGCGCCACCCTGCTCGGCATGGCGCGGGCGCTCGCCGCGCTCGCGCCGGTCCCGCAACTCGCGCTGATCGACGGTACGCACGTGCCGGAGGACGCGCCCTGTCCGGCGCGGGCGATCGTCGACGGCGACGCCATCGAACCCGCGATCAGCGCCGCCTCGATCCTGGCCAAGGTCACGCGCGACCGCATCCTGTGCGAACTCGATGCGCGCCATCCCGGCTACGGCTTCGCCCGCCACAAGGGCTATGCCACGCCGGAGCATCTCGCCGCGCTTGCGCGCCTCGGGCCGTGCCCGGCGCATCGCCGGAGCTTCGCACCGGTGCGGCAGCTGGCGCTGCCGTTTCAAACCCATGGAATGACCTGATTAGCGCCGAAATTCAGCCTGCCGCCTCTCCCGCTGGGAGAGGCCGCGCCGAAGGCGCGGGTGAGGTTTGCATGGCAGTGATCTTGTTCTTTTCTCCAGGCGCATCCTGCGATTTTCCGCTCAGGCGAAGCGAACGGCGTTCCAGGTTGGAGTGACCGAGTTGTACTGGAACATTCATCCGCTTGCAGAACTTTGTGCAGGTCCTCCGGGGGATGCTCTGCTTTCGAGGTGTTTCTTGGTTACTTCTTTGCACCAGCAAAGAAGTGACCCGCTCGGCCTGCGGCCGAGCGGAAGCTCTGTTCTTGTGGCGGGAGAAGGGAACCGCCTGCTGAGGTTCAGCGCTTATCAGGTGGAATGAACGGACACCGGTGCAACCCGGACCGCGGACGGGAGTCCGCGCATCGAGCCTGCTCGAATCCCGCGCTGCCGCGGCGGGCACCCTGCCCCGGCTCGAAGCTGACGCCACCCGATCCGTCAAGCCTTGTCGCCGCGCCGGGGCGGGGCTACTCTCGCAGCGCCATCCGCGCCGTCATGCAGCCGAGCTTCGTCCACCTCCACATCCACAGCGACTACTCGCTGGTCGATTCGACGATCCGCCTGCCGGACAAGCCCGAGTACGGCGATCCGGCCAAGGCGCCGCGGCCGAATCTGATCAGTCGCGCGGTCGAGCTCGGACTGCCGGCGCTGGCGCTGACCGACCAGAGCAATCTGTTCGCGCTGGTCAAGTTCTATCGCGCCGCCGAGGCCGCCGGGATCAAGCCGATCGCCGGCGCGGACCTGTGGATCGCCAACCCCGCCGATCCGCAGCGGCCGACCCGGCTCACGGTGCTGTGCCAGGACCGCACCGGCTACCGCAATCTTTCGCGGCTGATCTCGCGCGCCCATCTCGAGGGACGCCGCGGCGATTTCGCCCTCGTCGACGGCGCCTGGTTCGCCGAGCACGGCGCCGGCCTGATCGCGCTCGCCGGACGGGCGAGCGACGTCGGCCAGTTGCTGCTCGCCGACCGCTTCGACGCCGCGCTCGCGCGCACGCGCGAATGGCTCGGCCATTTCGACGATCGCTGGTATTTCGAGCTGACCCGCCTCGGCCACGCCGAGGAGGCGGCCTACGCCGAGGCCGCGCTGGCGCTGGCGGCGGCGGCGGACTGTCCGGTGGTCACCAGCAACGACGTGCGGTTTTTGCTGCGCCCGGATTTCGAGGCGCACGAGGCGCGCGTGTGCATCCACCAGGGCCGACTGCTCGCCGACCCGAAGCGGCCGCGCGAGTACACGCCGGAGCAGTACCTGAAGTCCGCGGCGGAGATGACGGCGCTGTTCGCCGATCTGCCCGAAGCGCTGGAGAACAGCGTCGAGATCGCCAAACGCTGCAATCTGGAATTGGCGTTCGGCAAGTACTATCTGCCGGCGTTTCCGGTGCCGCCGGAGGAGACCGTCGATTCGCATCTGCGGCGCGAGGCCGCGGCCGGCCTCGAGC
>JAJPHA010000016.1 GCA_021325475.1 Rhodanobacteraceae bacterium
ACGCTGGCGTCGTGGGCCAGCGATTCGGCCAGCACCTTGATCGCCACGTAGCGGTTGAGCGAGGGCTCGTAGCCCTTGTACACCACGCCCATGCCACCGCGGCCGAGCACGCCAATCAAATGGTAGGGTCCGATCGTGCCGTACATGGTGAGTTTCCCCGTTGCGGGCGGCAGGTTAGCGCTGGCTCGGTTACGACCGCCTGAACCGGCACCGGTCCGGCTCCGCCCGATACAACGCGCCAGAGCCGGGGACGCTGACAAATCGGCGTCACCCCGCCGGCAGTCGGGCTTGGTCAGTCCGCCGGCAAACATCACGCGCACAAGATTGCTCAACCGGAAGCCGGGTCCGTCTTCGCCGTACGCCGCGAACCGTGCCCATGGCCGTAGCTCACCGGGCTGTCGGCATCGACGATGGTGGCGTCGGGCACGCTGCCGATCACGCGCAGATCCTTGGTCGGCGCTACCTCGACGCCGGGGGCGGGGGCCTCAGGCCAGCCGGATGCCGAAACGGCGGCGCAGCGCGGCGATCGGCTCAGTCCTCTTCCGGCTTCGGCTTGTACGCATCGACGAGTTGTTTCTGGATCTGCGGCGGCACCGGCTCGTAGTGACTGAACTCGATGGCGTAGCGGCCCTGACCGCCGGTCATCGCCTTGAGTTCGGTCTGGTAATCGGTGACCTCGGCGAGCGGCACCTGCGCCTTGATGACCAGTTCGCCGCCGCGCAACGAATCGGTGCCGTTGATGCGCGCGCGCTTGCTGGCGAGCGAGCCGGTGACGTCGCCCATGTGCGCGTCCGGCACGTACACCTCGAGGTTCACGATCGGTTCCAGCACCTGCGGCCGGGCCTTGGCGATGGCGTCGAGAAACGCCTTCTTGCCGGCGGTGACGAAGGCGATTTCCTTCGAGTCCACCGGATGGTACTTGCCGTCGTAGACGACGACGCGCACGTCCTGCAGCGGATAGCCGGCGACCGCGCCGTGCTCCAGCACCTGGCGCACGCCTTTCTCCACCGCCGGGATGAACTGGTTCGGAATCGTGCCGCCCTTGACCTCGTCGACGAACTCGAAGCCGCTGCCGCGCGTCAGCGGTTCGATGCGCAGGAACACTTCGCCGAATTGGCCGGCGCCGCCGGTCTGCTTCTTGTGCCGGTGATGCCCCTCGGCGCGGGTCGCGACGGTTTCGCGGTAGGCGATCTTCGGCGGCCGCGTCTTCACCTCCACGCCGTAGCGTTCCTTCATCCGCTCCAGCATGAGTTTCAGGTGCAGATCGGACAGGCCGCGCACCACCGATTCGTTCAGTTCCTTGTTGTGCTCGAAGCGGAAGCACGGGTCTTCCTCGGCCAGCTTGTTGAGCGACTGCGCGAGCTTCTGTTCCTGGCCCTTGTGCGCCGGCTCGACCGCGAGGCCGAACATCGGCTGCGGAAAATCGAGCGGCTTGAGGTGGATCTGATCCTCGTCGTGCGAATCGTGCAGCACCGCATCGAAGTGGATCTCCTCGACCTTCGCCACCGCGGCGATGTCGCCGGGAATGGCCTGGTCGATCTCGATGTGCTCCTTGCCCTTGAGCTTGAACAGGTGCCCCACCTTGAACGGCTTCTTGCCGTCGTCGATGAACAGCTGCGTGTCCTTGCGCACCGTGCCCTGGTAGACGCGGAACACGCTGAGCTTGCCGACGAACGGATCGTTGATGATCTTGAACACGTCGGCGATCACGTGCCGGTCCGGATCGGGCACGGCCTCGATCGGCACCGCGTTCGCGCCGGTGCCCTTGACGAACGGCGGCGGATTGCCTTCCTTCGGGTTCGGCAGCAACTTCTCGATGATGTGCAGGAATTCCTTCACCCCGGCGCCGGTGCGCGCGGAGACGAAGCAGATCGGCACCAGATGGCCCTCGCGCAGGCACTGCTCGAAGGCGTCGTGCAATTCCTGGCCGGACAGCCCCTCCTCGCCGCGATCGAGGTAGTGGCCCATCACCGTCTCGTTGATCTCGACCACCTGGTCGATGATGCGCCGGTGGGCCGCGGCGACGCTGTCGAAATCGGCGACGCCGTCCGGCTGGAAGAAGCAGTCGACCACGGTCTTGCCGTTCTGCGCCGGCAGGTTGATCGGCAGGCATTCGGGGCCGAACGCCTCGCGCAGTTGCTCGACCAGGGCGCGGCAGTTGCCGCCGTCGATCTTGTTCACCACCAGCACGCGCGCCAGCCCGCGCGCCTTGGCGTACTCCATCATGCGCGCGACGCCGTATTCGATGCCGGTGTGGGCATTGACCACCACCGCGCAGGTTTCGACCGCGGCCAGCGCCGACAGCGTCGGACCGCGGAAGTCCGCCGCGCCGGGCGTGTCGATCAGGTTGATGTGGCATGCGCCGCGGTCGATGGAGGCGATCGCGGTGTTGAGCGATTGCTGGCGCGCCTTTTCCATCGGGTCGTAATCGGAAACCGTGGTGCCGCGCTCGACGGAGCCGGGAGTCTGGATCGCGCCGCCGGCGTGCAGCAGGGCCTCGAGCAGCGTGGTCTTGCCCGCGGCGGTGTGGCCGACGAGCGCGATGTTTCGGATGCCTTCGGTGGTGTAGCCCATCTCCGCGATCTCCCGTGGCGTGCAGTGGGAACGCCAAGGCTTGCCCTTTCGGCGGGGCAGGTCAAGTGGCGCTGCGGCAGCCGCCTCAGCCGCGCAGCCAGGTGCCGATGGCGCCGAGCAGCGCGCAGCCGGCGAGCGTCCAGCCCATGCCGAGCCGGAAGCGCAGCATGGCGACGAGCGCGCCGGCGGCGAGCAGCAGGGCGAGCGGATCGAGGCTGGTCCACACCGGCCAGTCGAAGCGCAGCGGCCCGAAGGCGAACGGCGCGACGCGGCGGAACGCGGCGTGCACCGCGAACCAGACCGAGAGATTGAGGATCACGCCGACGATCGCCGCAGTCACCGCCGACAGTGCGGCGTTGAGCGCGCGATTGCTGCGCAACGCCTCGATGTACGGCGCGCCGACCAGTACCCACAGGAAACACGGCGCGAAGGTGACCCAGGAGACCAGCAGCGCACCGAGCGCGGCCGCGGCGAGCGGATCGAGCGCGCCCGGTTGGCGGAACGCGGCGAGGAAGCCGACGAATTGCACCACCATGATCAGCGGCCCCGGCGTGGTCTCGGCCAGCGCCAGGCCGTCGAGCATCTCGCCCGGCGCGAGCCAGTGGTGGGTCTCGACCGCCTGCTGCGCGACGTAGGCGAGCACCGCGTAGGCGCCGCCGAAGGTCACCACCGCCGCCTGGCTGAAGAACACGCCGAGCTCGGCGAACACGCTGCTGCGGCCGAACGCGAGCGCCGCGGCGCCGACCGGCGCGAACCACAGCGTGAGGCAGATCGCCGCGGTCGCGAGCGTGCGCCGGCGCGCCGGCGCGAGGTGGGCGAGCTCGCCGCGCGCGATGCGGCGATCGATCAGGTACGCGCTGTTCGCCTCGGCGCTCGCGGCGTCGGCCGCCGGCGGCGCATGGCGGCGCAGCAGCAGGCCGATCAGCGCCGCGCCGAGCACGATCAGCGGGAACGGCACCTTGGCGAAGTAAATGCCGACGAACGCGGCGGCGGCGACGCCGATCTGCCAGCGCCGGCGCAGCGCGCGGCGGCCGATGCGCAGCACCGCCTCGACCACGATCGCCAGCACCGCCGCCTTCAGGCCGAAGAACACCGCGGCCACCGCGTTCACCTGCTGCCAGGCGACGTACAGCCAGGACAGCGCGCCGATCACGATCACGCCCGGCAGCACGAACAGCGAGCCGGCGATCACGCCGCCCGCCGTGCGGTGCAGCAGCCAGCCGATGTAGATCGCCAATTGCTGCGCCTCGGGACCGGGCAGCAGCATGCAGTAGTTGAGCGCGTGCAGGAAGCGCGCGTCGCTGATCCAGCGGCGCCGCTCGACGAGCTCGCGATGCATCAGCGCGATCTGCCCGGCCGGGCCGCCGAAGCCGAGCCAGCCGATCTTCGCCCACACCCGCGTCGCCTCGGCGAACGTCACCTCGCGCGGCGCCGGCGCCGCCTCGGCCGCGGTGGCCATTACAGCAGCCGCTTCAGTTCGGGCAGCAGCGGCAGCTTGCGCACGCGCACGGTGGTCGCGGCGTACACGGCGTTGGCCAGCGCCGGCGCGGCGCTCGGAATGCCGATCTCGCCGGCGCCGCTCGGCTCGGCGGTGGAATCGACGATGTATACCTCGACGTTCCGCGGCGCCTGCGCCATGCGCAGCAGCGGGTAGTCGGGGAAGTTGCGCTGGGTGACGCGGCCGTCCTTGACGGTGATGGCGAGGTTGAGCGCGGTCGACACGCCGTCGATCGTGCCGCCGATCATCTGCGCCTCGAGGCCGAGCGGATTGATCACCCGGCCGACGTCGACCGCGCACACCGCGCGGTGGATGACGAGCTCGCTGCCTTCGACCGAGACCTCGAAGGCATGCGCGGCGTAACCGCCGAAGGTGAAGTGGCAGGCAATGCCGAGGCCGTGGCCGTCGCGGCGCTTGTCCTGCCAGCCGATCTTGTCCGCGGCAAGCGTCAGCACGCCGGCGAGCCGGCCGGTGTCGAAGGTCGGTCCGCCGTGGCCGGAATAGGGGATGCGGCGCGGCGGCCCGAGCAGCTCCAGACGCAGTTGCACGGCATCCTGCTTGGTCGCCACCGCGATCTCGTCGAGGAAACTCTGCACGGCGAAGGCGTGGAAGGTGTGCAGCGGCGCGCGCCACCAGCCGCGCGGCATGCCCGAGGCGACCGGGAAGAACGTCTTCTCCAGATTCGCCACCAGCCCCGCCGGAAAGTCGTCGGCTTCGAGGCAGCCGGCGTAGAGCGGCCGGTCCTTCATGCCGCTGTCGCGGTAATTGCGCGGCGTGGCGGCGCAGCGGTGCGACCAGGCGACGAGCTTCTTCTTGCGGTCGAGTCCGGCGCGCAGCGCGTGCACGCCGAACGGCCGGTAGAAGTCGTGCTGCAGGTCGTCTTCGCGCGTCCAGAGGAGCTTGATCGGCTTGCCGGCGGCCTGGGCGATCCGCACCGCCTCGGCGACGTAGTCGTTCTTCAGACGGCGGCCGAAACCGCCGCCGGCGCGGGTCAGGCGGATCTCGATGTCCTTGCGCGGAATGCCGGTGAGCGCGTTGATCACGCGCGAGGCGCCGCCCGGCGATTGCAGCGAACCGATCAGCAGCGCCTTGTCCTGCTCGATCGAGACCAGTGCCGCCGGCGGCTCCATCGTCGCGTGGGCGAGGAACGGCATCTCGTAGCGCGCCTCCAGCCGGATCGCCGCCTGGCGGAAGGCCTTGGCGAAGTCGCCGTCGCGGCGCACGGCGATGGCGCCCTGATCCTGGTCCAGCAGTTCGTTCGCCCGCGCCGCGAGCGCGGCGTTCGATTCCGCGCTCCACGGTCCCGGTTTCCATTCGACCTTGAGCTTGTCGCGGCCCTGGAGCGCGGCCCAGGTATCGTCCGCGAGCACGGCCACGCCGCTGGCCAGGACGCCGTCGATCGGCGCGTCCGGCGCCGGGCCGGCGATCACCACCACGTCGCGGACGCCGGGCACCCTGCGGGTTTCGCTGTCGTCGACCTTGTCCACCGTGCCGTCGAGGTGCGGACAGCGCAACATCACCGCGACCAACGCATCGGCGAGATAGGCGTCGATGCCGTACTGGGTGCGGCCGGTGACGATCTCGCGCGCATCCACGGTGCGCGTCGGCCTGCCGACGATGCGGAACTGTTGGGGTTTCTTCAGCGGCACCGGATCCTTCGGCGGATCGAGCGCGGCCGCGGCGCCGACCAGTTCGCCGTAGCCGAGCCGGCGGCCGTCCGGGGCGATGACGTAGCCGGCCTCGGTGCGCAGTTGCTCCGGCGGCAGGTCCCATTGCTCGGCGGCGGCCTGCACCAGCAAGGCGCGCGCGGTCGCGCCGGCCTGGCGCAGATCCTTCCATGCCGACGGAATGTTGTCGCTGCCGCCGGCGCCCTGATCGCCGTACTTGTCGCCGGGTCCCTGCTCGGTGTCGATGTAGCCGTAGGGCAGTTGCTCGACGCGCACGCGGTTCCAGTCCGCGTCGAGTTCCTCGGCGATCAGCATCGGCAGCGAGGTCTTCACGCCCTGGCCGATCTCGGTCGCGCGCGCGCCGATGATCACGGTGCCGTCCTTGTCGATGCGGATGAACGGCCCCAAGCCCTGCGCCTCCTCGCGCGCGCCGAGATACGGCAACCGCTGCTGGGCGCTCGCGCTCCGCCAGCCGACCAGCAGCGCGCCCGAGGCCGCCGCGCTCACCACCAGGAACCGGCGGCGGGTCAGCCCGCTCATTTCTTCGTCTCCGCGAGCGCCTGCGCGGCGCGCTGGATCGCCTTGCGGATGCGCGGATAGGTGCCGCAGCGGCACAGATTCGGCAGCTTGTCGATGTCCTCGTCGCTCGGGCGCGGATTGCGCCGCAACAGGTCCGCCGCCGCCAGGATCTGGCCGGCCTGGCAATAGCCGCATTGGGCGACGTCCTCCTCGATCCACGCCTGCTGCAGCGGGTGCAGTTCCGCGCCGGCCAGGCCCTCGATGGTGGTCACGTCCTGATCGACGAGCGCCTTGACCGGCGTCAGGCACGCGCGCTGGGCCTTGCCGTCGATCAGCACCGTGCAGGCGCCGCAGTAGCCGATGCCGCAGCCGTACTTGGTGCCGGTCAGGCGCAGCACGTCGCGCAGGTACCACAGCAGCGGCATGTCCGGATCGCCCTCGTGGTAGTACGTCTTGCCGTTGATGCGCAGCGGCAGAGTCTTCTCCGACGCGCTCTGCGCCACCGGCGGTACCGGGATGGCTTTGCTGCGGCGAACGGGGGGCGGAGTCTCGGGCATGGCGGCCTCCTGGCGGACGGGCTATTTTCGCACCAACGCCGGCCGGCGGGGTTGGTGCGTATGCGTGCGCGGCGCGAGCCGGGCCGAGCGCGGTGCGCGACCCGGTCTCACGCCGGCGCGCGCGTCGCGACCTGCGTGCGCCAGCGCCAGAACCAGTACACCGGCAGGCCGGCGAGGGTGATCAGCGCGCCCATGCCGGCGTCGGCGGGACTCTGGCGGATGGTCGCCGCCACCACCCACAGCACGGCGCCGAGGAACACGATCGGCAGCAGGGGAAACAGCGGCACGCGGAACGGCACCGCCTCGGTCGTCGTCCGGTGATACCAGAACAGCGTGGCGACGACCGCGGCCATGCCGAGCCAGTCGCCGACCGTGGAGTAGTTGAGCAGTTGATCGAACGTGCCGCTGTAGGCGAGCGCGCACGACCAGGCGGCGAGCAGCAGCAGGGCGGCGTTCGGCGAACGCCAGCGCGGATGCAGGCGGCCGGCGATGCGGAAGAACACGTCGTCGGCGCCCATCACCTGGAACACGCGCGCCGCGCCGATCACCGAGATGTTGCAAAATCCCAATGTGGAAATGGCGATCCCGGCGGCGATCAGGCGCGCGCCGCCCTCGCCGAGCGCGCGGCGCATGAGGTCGGCGGCCGGCGCGCTGCTCGCGGCCAGACCGGCATGGCCGAGCACGGCGAGATAGGCGAGGTTGACCAGCAGGTAGCAGGCGGCGACCAGCAGCATGCCGAACACCAGCGCGCGCGGCAGGTTGCGCTGCGGCTCGCGGATCTCGCCGGCGATGTCGTTGACGTAGTACCAGCCGCCGTAGGAGAACAGCACCGGCAGCAGCACGCCGCCGAGCGCGAGCGGATCGAGCGGCGGCGGCGACGCGACCGGCGCCGGCGCGCCGCGTGCGCCGAGCCCGATCGCGATCAGCGCGCCGATCGCGGCGAGCTTGAGCACGGTCAGGAGGTTCTGCGTCCAGGCTCCGGCGCGGATGCCGAACCAGTTGATGCCGGCGAGAAACACGATCGTGCCGACCGCGTAGGGACGCGGATCGGCGGGCGCGATGCCGAGCGCGGCGCCGGCGTACTCGACGAACACGGTGGCGACCGCGGCGATCGCGCCGGAGTGATTCACCACCAACAGGTTCCAGCCGTAGACGAAGGCGACGATCAGGCCGAACGCCTCGCGCAGGTAGACGTAGCCGCCGCCGGCGGTCGGCCGGCGCGCGCCGAGTTCGGCGTAGCACAGCGCGCCGATCAGCGCGATCGCGCCGCCGACCGCCCAGGCGAGCAGTTGCTCGGCGCTCGAGCCGGTGTGCCGCGCGATCGCCGCCGGCGTGAGGAAGATGCCGGAGCCGATCACGCCGCCGACCACGACCATGCTCGCGTCCCACACGCCGAGGCGGCGGACGTAGCCGACCGCGGGCGCGCCCGCGCCGCTCACGGCGCGGTTCCGATCGGCAGCGCCAGCGTGCCGTCGATGCAGGTGAGGCTGGCGCCGCCGATCTCGACCGCGCCGCTCGCCTCGTCCACGCACACCTCGACGCGGCCGTCGCGGCCGAGTTCGCGACCCTGGCTCGCGCCATAGCGGTGGCCGATCGCGGCGAGCGCGCCGCTCGCCCACAGATGCGCCGCGATCGCGGCATTCGCGCTGCCGGTGACCGGATCCTCGGCGATGCCGTCGGCCGGACAGAACGCGCGCACCACCAGCGCGCACGGCGCATCGCGCTCGTCGCCGCGGCCGAACACGCACAGGCCGACCGCGTCGCGGGCGCGCGTCAGCCGGGCGACCGCGTCGAAATCGGGACGCAGCGCGCGCACGCGCTCGGCCCGGTCCAGATCGCACACCAGCCAGCGCAGGCCGAGATCGACCGCGCGCGCCAGCGCCACCGTGCCGGGCGCGGCGAGCGCGTCCCCGGCGGCCGCGGCGAGCGCGCGCTCGGGCGCGTGCAGCGTCGCCTGCGGCGCGCGCACGAAGATGCGCCGCGTCGCCCCGTCGCCCTCGACGCGCAGCGGCAGCAGGCCGGCGCCGCATTGCTGCACGAGCTCCGTCTTCGCCGCGACGCGCTCGGCCTCGAGCAGCGCGTGCGCGGTGCCGACACTCGGGTGGCCGGCGAAGGCGAGCTCGCTGCGCGGCGTGAAGATGCGCACGCGGTAGTCGGCGCCGGGCTCGGTCGGCGGCAGCACGAAGGTGGTCTCCGACAGGTTCGTCCAGGCGGCGATGCGCTGCATCGTGGCGTCGTCGAGGCCCTCGGCGTCGAGGACCACCGCGAGCGGATTGCCGCGCATCGGTTCGGACGTAAAGACGTCCACTTGCTTGAAGGCGCTGGTGCGCAGCGCCGGGCGCGTGTGCATGCGGGCGAGCTCCCCAAGGACGGTCGGCGCGACACTATCGGGAAGGACGGATCAAGTCCACAGGGTCCCGTCTTCGGCGGCGGCGCCGCACCTCCACAACCCCATCAAACCCTCGCCGCGCAAGGGCTTGATGGCTCGCTTGACTCAAGGGGCCGAACCGTCGGACGTGATTCGCGCTGAAATTCAGTCTGGTGTCTTTCCCGCTAGCGGGGGAGGCCACGCCGAAGGCGCGGGTGAGGGTGGCACGGCCGTGACCCCGTTCGCCCTGAGCGTAGCCGCGTAGCGGCGGAGTCGAAGGGCCGTCCGGTTTGTCGCGCCCGCGAATCCGCTTCGTGATCTTGTTCTTTTCTTCAGGCGCATCCTGCGGTTTTCCGCTCGCGTCC
>JAJPHA010000002.1 GCA_021325475.1 Rhodanobacteraceae bacterium
AAGGTCGGGTCCGGCTATCAACTCAATGCGGCGTCCAGCGGTCTCACCGGTGCGGCGAGCAGCGCGTTCGCGATCACGCCGGGTGCGGCGACCAAACTCGCCTTCACCACGCAGCCGCCGGCGAGTTCGCAATCCGGCGCGGCGTTCGGCGCGACGGTGACGGTGCAGGATGCCGCCGGCAACACCGTGACCGGCGATGGTTCGACCGTGACGCTCACGCTCAGCGGCGGCGCCGTCGGTGCGACCCTGAGCGGCACGACTTCGGTCGCGGCGGTCAACGGCGTGGCGACCTTCAGCGGCCTGTCGGTGGACAAGGTCGGGTCCGGCTATCGACTCAACGCCGCCGACGGCGCGCTCGCGGGCGCAGCCAGCAGCACCTTTGCCATCGTCTGGGGCACGCCGGCTGCGATCGTGTTCACGACCCAGCCGGCCGCGGGCAGCGACATCGCCGCGGGCGCCACCATTCCGCTCACGGCGCATGTCCAGGATGCGTTCGGCAACGCGGTGCCGGGCGACAGCGTCACGCTCGCCATCGGCAACAATGTGGGCGGTTCGACGCTGTCGGTGACGCTGAATCCGGTGACCACCGATGCCTCCGGCGATGCCACTTTCGACGCCGTGTCGCTGAACCACACCGGTGCGGGCTACACGCTGGTGGCGAGCGATGGCACCGCGCCCAGCGCGACCAGCCATGCGTTCAACATCGTGCCCGGCGCGCCGGTCACGCTCGCGTTCACCACCCAACCGGCGGATGTGAGCCAAGGTTCGCAGCTTGGTACGATCGCCGTCACCGAATACGACGCGAACAGCAACGTGGTGACCTCCGACAACACCAGCAGCGTGGCGTTCACGCTCACCGCCTGCGGCGGACCGGTCACGCTCGGCACGGTGTCGATGGCGAGCGGTGTGGCGACGTTGCCGGCGAGCGGCATCCGGTTCTACACGCCGGCCAGCGGTCTGCAAGTCCATGCCGCCACCGGCGCACTGTCGGCGACCAGCAACGGCTTCCGCGTGATCGCCGACGCCGATCTCGCCTTCAGCGACGGCTTCGACGGCTGCCGTCCGTAGCCGGCACGGACACGGGCGGGCCCGCCGTCGCGGCGGGCCCCGCCATCCCGCCTTGGTCGGTTGCGCCGTGGCGGGCTTTGCCTTTACAGTCGCACCGATCCGTTCCAGGCGCCTGCGACCGGTGGGCTTCGTCCCCGGAGACGGCGCCGCCATCGTTTCCGTGGAGCTCCCGATGATTCGCCATGGTCGGTTTGCCGCCGTCGCGGCGGCGTTGCTGATTCTTGCCGGCGTGGTGGCGTCGGGCAACGCCGAGGAGCGCCCGGGCGGGACCCTGACGGTGCCGCTCGGCACCGACGCCATTCTGCCGGCCGAATACAACGGCGACGTGCGCGATCTGCCGCCGGAATACGCGCCGCGCGATTATTTCCACCACTGGAACGAATTCGAGCGTCCCTGGCCGCAGCGTCCGCCGCCGGCGGCGACGCAAGCGCCGAGTCCGCCGCCGCCGGTGCGGTACGGGCCGATGCCGTCGCCGATCCAGAATTTCGCCGGGCTCGCGTTCAACACCAGCGTCACTGGCGGTCAGGCCGGCGCCGGCTGGCCGCCCGACACCAATGGCGACGTCGGCCAGACGTACTACATCCAGGCGGTCAACGATGCCTGGGGCATCTTCGACAAGACCACCGGCGCGCTGGTCGCCGCGTTCATCGAGAATCAACTCTGGTCCGGCGCCGGCACCGGCACCGCGTGCGACAACAGCAATCAGGGCGACCCGATCGTCGTGCACGACGCCTTCGCGGATCGCTGGATTCTCACGAATTTCGCGTTCACCAGCAGCTCGAGCGGACCGTTCTACCAGTGCATCGCCGTGTCCAAGAGCGGCGATCCGGTATCCGGCGGCTGGTGGTTGTACGCGGTGCGCACCGACCCCGGCGGCAGCGGCGCGCCGCCGGCCAACACCTTCGTCGACTATCCCAAGTTCGGCCTGTGGACCGATTGCCTGTACATGGGCGCGAACGGCTTCGACGTCAGCCAGGTCAATCAGCCATTCGTCGGTGCCGTATTCGCCGCGTTCAGCCGCAACGCGCTCTACAACGGTTTGGCACTGTCCTCGACCAACAGCTCCATCGGATTCCTGAGCGACAACACCGTGTTCGGAAACTTTCCGGCGCATCTGCTCGGCAGCGGGACCAATTCGCTGCCGCCGAACGGCACGCCGGAGTATTTCGTCGCCGAGTCCGGGACGGCATTCGCATTCGACGTGCGCAAGTTCCAGAACGGCGCCAACGCCTGCGGCGCGGGTTCGACCCTCGGCGCGCCGGTGCACGTGACGCAGGCGAGCTATGGCTATCCCGCCACCGGCCCCAGCAACAATCCGACCACCGACATCGTGCGCCAGCCCGGCACCACCAACAAGCTGGATTCGCTCGGCGACGAGCTGATGCAGCGCGTGGTGTATCGCCGCATCGGCAGCGCCGAATCGCTGTGGGTGGTGCACACCACGTGCACCGCGAGCGCCAATGCGACCACCGGGTTTTGTCCGACCAACACGACGCCGACGCAGCCGCAGTGGGCGCAGATCGACGTCACCGGCGGCACGGTCCAGACGACCCCGGCGCAGCAGCAGATCTACGCGCCGGACACCACGCTGTTTCGCTGGATGGGCAGCTTGGCCGTCGATGGCCAGGGCAATATGGCGGTGGGCTACAGCGTGTCGAACGGCACCGCGCCGAATTACCCGAGCATTGCCTACGCCGGACGGCTGGTCACCGATCCGCCCGACCAGTTGCCGCAGACCGAAACCACGCTGGTTGCCGGCGGCGCCGCGCAGACCAATACCTGCGGCGGCGCGCCGTGCCATCGCTGGGGCGACTACTCGGCCATGACGATCGATCCGGCCGACGACTGCACGTTCTGGTTCACGAGCGAATACTACGATACGACGGCACACGGCAGTTCCGGCATCTGGCAGACGCGCATCGGCTCGTTCAAGTTTCCCGGCTGCGTCGCCGTCGGACCGGCGGCGAAGCTCGCCTTCACCGTGCAACCGAATGCGAGCTATGCGTCGAACGCGACGATCACGGTCAGTGTCAGCGTCGAGGACGCCGCGGGCCACGTCGTGACCACCGACGGTTCGACCATCACCCTCAGCCTGAACGGCGGCACGCCCGGCGCGACGCTGGGCGGCACGACCACGGTCAATGCCGTCAACGGCGTGGCGACGTTCAACGTCACGGTGGACAAGGTCGGCACGGGCTATGCGCTGCACGCCGTCGACGGCAGTTTGACGGCGGCCACCAGCACCTCGTTCGCGATCACGCCGGGTGCGGCGACCAAGCTTGCCTTCATCACGCAACCGCCGGCAAGCTCGCAATCCGGCACGGCGTTCGGCGCGACGGTGACGGTGCAGGATGCCGCCGGCAATACGGTGACGGGCAGTTCGGCCTCGATCAGTTTGACACTTTCCGGCGGCACGCCGGGTGCGACGCTGAGCGGCACGACCACGCTCAACGCCAGCAACGGTGTCGCGACGTTCAGCGGCCTGTCGGTGGACAAGGTCGGGTCCGGCTA
>JAJPHA010000010.1 GCA_021325475.1 Rhodanobacteraceae bacterium
CGCGAGCGCGGTCTTGCCGGTCTGGCGGTCGCCGATGATCAGCTCGCGCTGGCCGCGGCCGATCGGGATCATCGCGTCGACCGACTTGTAGCCGGTCTGCACCGGCTGTGACACCGACTTGCGCCAGATCACGCCCGGCGCCACCTTCTCGATCGGGCTCGAAGCCTGCGCCTGGATCGGGCCCTTGCCGTCGATCGGATTGCCCAGCGCATCGACCACGCGGCCGAGCATGGCCTCGCCGACCGGCACCTCGAGGATGCGGCCGGTGGTCTTGACCGTGTCGCCCTCGCGCAGGTGCTCGTAGTCGCCGAGCACCACCGCGCCGACCGAATCGCGCTCGAGGTTGAGCGCCAGCGCGAAGGTGTTGCCCGGCATCTCGATCATCTCGCCCGACATCACGTCGGCCAGGCCATGGATGCGGACGATGCCGTCCGACACCGTCACGATCGTGCCTTCGTTGCGCGCCTCGGCGGCGAGCTTGACCTGCTCGATCCGGCGGCGGATCAGTTCGCTGATTTCGGATGGGTTCAGTGTGGTTGCCATGGTTGTTTCCTGTTGCGTGCCCCCGATCTGCGAAGCACGGGCTCAATCGAATTCGTTTTGGTGAGCAGTCAGTGGTGAGCGGTGAGCGGAACCGCCGGACGGTCATCGACGTTCCGTTCACCGCTCACCGCTCGGCCGCTCACGGGAATCATTGCGTCAACGCGCTCTCCAGCCGTTCCAGCCGGCCGCGCACCGAACCGTCGATGACGACGTCGCCGGCGTCGATCACCGCGCCGCCGAGCAGTGTCGGGTCGAGCCGCTGCTCCAGCGCGATCACGCGACCGAAGCGGCGTTGCAGCGCGGCCTTCAGCGCCGCTTCGTCCGCCGGCGCCATCGCGCTCGGCGTGCGCACCGTCACCTTGAGCACGCGCTCGGCTTCGCGCTTCAATTCCTCGAACAGCGCGGTGATCTCGCCGAGCAGGTGCGTGCGGCGGTTCTCCACCAGCAACTGCAGGAACGCCGCGAACGGCGAATCCGCCGCTTCGCCGGGCGGCAGCAGCAGCTCGACGAGCTGGCGGTTGCCGAGGCGCGGATCGCCGCTGATCGCCTGCACGCGCGCGTCGCCGATCACCTGCGCGGCGAAGCGCAGCTTGTCCGACCAGGCGTCGAGCGCGTGCGCGGCGCGCGCGCTCTCGAACGCGGCGCGGGCGTAGGGGCGGGCGAGAGTCAGCGCGGCGCTCATCGTCAGATCTCGGCCATCAGCCGCTCGAGCAACGCCTTGTGCGCCTCGGCGTCGATCTCGCGCTCGATGATCTTCGCCGCACCCTGCACGGCGAGCGCCGCCACCTGGCCGCGCAGCGCCTCGCGCGCCTTGCCGATCATGCCCTCGATCTCGGCCTGCGCCGCGGCCTTCTGCCGCGCCGCTTCCAGCAGCGCATCGGCCTTGGCCTTGTCGAGGATCTGGTTCGCCTGCGCCTGCGCCTTGTCGATGATCTCGGCGGCCTGGGCGCGGGCCTTGCGGATTTCCTCGGCGGCGCGCGCGTCGGCGTCCTTGAGCTCCGCCTTGGCGCGTTCCGCCGCGGACAGGCCCTCGGCGATGCGCTGGGCGCGCTCGTCCATGGCTTTCGCCAGCGGCGGCCAGATGAATTTCATCGTGAACCAGACCAGGATGCCGAAGACGATGATCTGGGCGATGAGCGTGGCGTTGATGCTCACGGGGGAATCCTCGCGATGGGTGCGGCGGCGGTGCCGACGCCGATCAGTGGCCGGTCAGATGCGCGGCGATCTTGCCGGCGAACGGATCGACGAAGGTCAGATACAGCGCGATGCCCACGCCGATGATCGGAATCGCGTCGATCAGACCGACCAGCAGGAACATCTTGCCCTGCAGCATCGGCACCAGCTCCGGCTGGCGCGACGCGCCTTCCAGGAACTTGCCGCCCATCAGGCCCATGCCGATCGCCGCGCCGATGCCGGCGAGGCCGAGGATCAGGCCGGCCGCCAGAGCGGTCATGCCTTCGACGGATGCGAGTGCGCTGATATCCATGTGTATCTCCGTGCAACTTGGTTAATGGGAAGTGGGAAAATCCTGGGTTGAGACCGCCGCCTGACTTGCCGTGAACTCGCCTAGTGGTGGTCCGCCGCCATCGCCATGTAGACGACGGTCAGCACCATGAAGATGTAGGCCTGCAGGGTGATGATCAGAATGTGGAAGATCGCCCAGCCGGTGGCGAGCAGGATCTGCGCGAGCAGTCCGAGATTGCTGCCGACGCTCGAGAATTCGTAGTTCAGGGTGAAACAGGCGAGCAGGATGAAGATGATCTCGCCGGCGTACATGTTGCCGAACAGACGCAGACCCTGGCTGATCGGCTTGGACAGCTCCTCCACGCACTTCAGCAGGAAATTGACCGGCAGCAGCCATTTGCCGAACGGGTGGAACAGGAATTCAGCGCCGACACCCTTCACGCCCTTGGCGGCGAAGCTGTAGACGAAGGCGGTGAGGAACACGGTGAGCGACATCGCCAGGGTGATGTTCGGATCGGCCGAGGGCAGGATGCGCAGATGCTCGACGCCGACCTTGCCGGCCAAGAGCGGCAGCAGGTCCACCGGCAGCATGTCCATGAAATTCATCAGGAACACCCAGAAGAACACGGCCAGCGCCATCGGCGCGACGAACCTGGCGCCGTGGTGGTAGGCGTCCTTGACTTGGTCGTCGACGAAGCCGACGCACATCTCGATGAAGTTCTGCCATTTGCCCGGCACGCCGCTCGTCGCCTTGCGCGCCGCGGTCCAGAACAGCAGGAAGAAGACGATCGCCAGCAGCACCGAGAACAGCACCGAGTCGAGATTGATGACCCAGAAACCCTGCGAGCCTTCCACGATCGCCTTCTTCTGCAGGTCGTACTGCAGGAAGGTGAGATGATGCAGGATGTAGCTGCCGGCGTCGTGGTTGGCTTCGGTCGCCATGGTCCAAGCAATCCCAGAGTCAGTTCAAGCTGAGGTCTGATTGAATCCCTACGTTCCTGTCTTCGGCGGCGGTGCCGCACCTCCACCACCCTCATCAAATCCTTGCTCCGCAAGGATTTGATCGCCCCTTTGACTCAAGGGCGCTTGCGGGGCCAGAGCGGCATCCTCCACTGGTTCAGAGGTTCTCCGCCGCTACCATCACCTTCGCGTTCGCGGACCGTCACGCCCTGCCCGCACCGCCCTCGTGCAGACCGAGCAGTTGCGGCAGCAGCGCCGCGATCACGCCGATCATCACCGGCAGCGCGGGCAGCGCGGCGCTCACCATCGCCAGATACAGACCCGCGCCGATCACTGCCCACTTGAGCAGGTTGCCGACGATCAACCGCGCCAGCACCGTGCCCGCCGGCGCCGGCCCCGCGCCGAACAGCCGCAACGCCAGTACCGCCGTCCCCAGAGCGACGATGCCGCCGCCGCTCAGCGCCGCCAGTCCCGGGCGCCAGCCCTGGATGAGGAATCCCGCCGCCGCGAGCGCGGTGGCACCGAGCTGTGCGGCGACGACGCGCACGGCGAGCCGCTGTCCGGCAGCGATGGAATTCCGCATAGGAGCGCCAAAAACCCAGATCCGCATCCGCCGCGCACGCACGCCGGAGGGGACTGGCGACAAGGCCGATCATTATAGCGGCCGTGCGGCCGGGGCTGCAACCAAAACGCCCGGCCGGCGACGGCTATTGCACCGCCAGCGTGTGGCTGCCGGTCCAGTTGCGGTTGATCGTGAGCCACAGGCGCGTGTCCGCGGCGTCGGAGGTATCCAGCGTGGCGAAATAGTCCACGTCGGCCACGAGAGAGGCGCCGTCCAGGGTCACGCTCGCCGGCGGCGCCGCGGCGTGGTGATGCAGCACGAAGATCGGATCGGTGAGGCCGCTGCCGCCGGCCGTGAGCGTGACCGTCGCGGCGTTGCCGCTCGCGCCGACATCAACGTCCCATGTGCCGTAGACGCGGTTGTAGCCGGCCGGCTGGTAGGGGCGCGAGTCGCTGCGGTTGACGCCGGCCGGGCCGCTCGTCAGCACGCTGCCGACGCTGGCGGCAAGAGTGGAAGACATGGCATTTTCCACTTGTGCAACCTGCGCGCCCGTCGCCGCGACGCTGTGCCGGCCGAACACGACGTAGGTGCTGTAGCTCTGGCGCGGCCAGCCGTGACGAGTGTTGTCATCGTTGCCGCTGTAGTTGGTTTGACCGAGAAAGCCGAATTCCGCGCCCCAGGCCAGACGCTTGTCGTTGGTGGTCGCGTTCGGCTGGTTGACGTCGAGCGCGTAATTGATCGACTGGTACGGCCAGTTGAAGTCGCAGGGCATGACATAGTTGCCGTCGCCGAACGGTGTGGTCGCGCACTGGCCGACACCCGAGCCGTCGCCCGAGGTGTGCGTCCACGCCGCCTGCCCGTAGTAGCCGCCCGCATCCTGCAGATCGATGGTCTCGGTCTGGACGATGCCCATTTCGGCATCGAGGTTCTGGGTCCACAGGTAGACGTGCGGGATGCTGTTCGGCTGGCTCCAGTCCCAGGCGCTGTTGAAGCTCACCGGACCGGTGGTGGTGATGAATCGGTAGTGATCGCCCCAGGCCACGCCCATGACGGTGTCGCCGAAGCCGCCGGCGCCGTCGCCGTCGAAGGCCATGTCGCCGTAGGGGGCGCGGCTGTCGGCATCGATCGCGTCCGCCGGCGCGCCGCTCAGGTCGAAGCTGACGCTCCACAGCGGGTGATCGCGGCCGGTGGCGATCAGCCAGTCGATGGTCACCGGCATCGGATAGGTGGTCGTCGGGCCGGTACAGTTGCCGTCCGGCGGATTCGACAGCGTGCAGTAGTAGCGCGGGTAGGCGAGCTGATAGCGCAGGATCGCATGATGCCGGCCATTCAGCAGGCGCGTGAACGTGCCCTTGAAGGCATGGCCGAGTGGCGAATCGTCCTGGCCGATCTGGCCGGCCGGCGCCGGATTGTATAAATGGGAAACAATATACCCGAACCCGCCGGCGCCGCTGGCGTCGAGCGATTTAATCTCGCGCGTGTTGGCGGCATCGGTGTGATAGGTGTAATCGCACAACTCGCCCTGGTGGCCGCCGTTCTGGTTGGTGTCGTTGTGCGAGAACGTCGCCGAGCGCGTCCAGCCGCTGGCGTCCTGCCAGGTGTAGCGTTCGCCGAGCAGATTGCCGGTGCAGGCGGTGACGTTGCTCTCGCTCCGGATCGGCGCGGTGGCGTTGATCGCCTCGAAACCGTTCTGGAAGATCACGTCGCTGGCGTTCGTTCGCCCGGTGAGGGTCACATCGTCGAAATACACCGCCGGCTGCGGGTTGCCGGGCAGGTTGCCGGAATTGTCCTGGATCGAGATCTGATCGAAGTTGCCGCTGTACTGCATCGGCATGGTGTCGAACGAGGCCGTCACCGGGACCCACGTGCCCGTCGGGATGGGTTGTCCGAGCAGGGCGACGAGCGAGGCGCTGGCGACCGGATTGCCGGCCAGGCCGAGGACGAGCGTGAGATCCTGCCCGCCGGCCGCGCCGCCATTGACCCAGAACGTCAGCGCGCGGTAGCTCGTGGTCGACAGCGAACCCGGCGTGCACCAGCTTACGGCGCCATATTGCGCGGCGTCGAAACGAATGCCGCGGCTGCCGCCGTGGACGACCGCGGTTTCGGCGAAATCCGGCGCGGCGTCGAAGCTGCAATTCGGATCGAAGCCGTTTTCGCTGGTGTCGTCGTAGATGACGAGGTCCGCGGCCGTCGCCGGCAGCGCGCAGCACGCGCAGACCAGGGGAATCGAGCGGAGCAGTGACATCGGGCGCCTCCCCAGCACCGCGGTGGCGTCAGTCTACTCCTGTGGTCGGCGTCTGGAGCGGCCGGTTACGGCACGACCGCGGCGGGGCAAAGATGGGTCCAGGCCAGTTGCAGATCGGACACGCTGTAGGTATGTCCGCCGGCGAAGGTGTTGTAGTAGATCGTCTGGCCGTCGATCCAACCTTGGGCCAGGAAGCGGCTGTGGTCGCTCTGCGCGTAGGGATAGTTCGGGTCGCTGGTGCCGATGTGGATGTCCACCGGGATCTTGCGCGGCAGCGCGGCGAGCAGGCCGCTGCACTGCGCATCGCTCAGGCCCTGGCAGGCGAGTCCGGCGAGATCGCCGGCGCTGACGCTGTAGGCGGCCAGGGTGCCGGCGTTGAACGCGGCGCTGTAGGTGTTGACGCCGAGGTCGTGCATGACGTGGCCGCCGGCGGAAAAGCCCCAGCCGTAGAGGCGCGTGCGCTCGACGTTGTACGCGCTCGCCACATCGGCGAGCAGCGCGGCGAAGAGATCGTAGTCGTTCGGCCCGTTGGTCGGCGGCACGAGCCAGGTCGCGCCGGGCGTGCCGTTGACATCGACTTGTTCGTCAGCCACCGGCGCGGCGACGAGCACGCCGGCGCCGGCGGCCACCGCCGACCAGTCATCGCGCACGGCGATCGCGTAGCTGTCGCGGCTCGACCATGGCGCGACGCCGTGCAGAACCAGGAGCAACGGCCACGAGTGCAACGGCGTGTAGTTCGGCGGCAGGTAGAGGTAAACCGTCTGCGTGCCGGTGCCGAGTCCGGCGATGTGCAGCGTGCGCGACACGCTGCCGGGATAGGTGCCGCCGCTGCCGTTCGAGGGGTCGTGCGGCACGGCGATCTCGCCGCTTTCGAAGCCGCCGACGAAGATCGCATCGGGGTGTGCGCAGACCCAGGCCGGCAGGGTCACGCTGTGCGCGGCGTGCGCCGCGGTCGCCGGCAGTCCGGCGAGCACGACGAGGCGACCCAGCAGGCGGCGAACCCTCGCGAACATGGCGTCACTGTAGCGACGCGGACGCGTACGAAACGTGAACCGGCCGATGCTTTGCCTTGCGGGCGCCGCGCGGCGCTCGGCATAATCGGCCGGGCGCGGTGTCGAGCCGCCTGCGGATGCGCATGCCGATGAGCAACGCCAGAGACATTTTCGTCGAAGTCCCCGCCGGCGCGGCGATCTTCAAGGAAGGCGAGCCCGGCAGCGAGCTGTACATCGTCGAATCCGGCCAGGTCGATCTGCTGCACGAGAACGCCGCGGGCGAGGTGATCGCCTCGCTCGGCCCCGGCGAGTGCTTCGGCGAAAGCGCGCTGGTCGAGGGCCAGCCGCATCCGTGCAGCGCGCTCGCCAGCACGCGCGCGCGGTTGCTGCGGATCGAGCGCGCGGCGTTTTCCGACGTGGTGCGGCAAAACCCCGAAATCGCGGTACGCATCCTGCGCCAGGTGGCGGCGCGGCAGCGCCGCCTGGTGAGCGCGAAACCGGCCGCAGCCGAGGCGCCGGTCAAGCCCAAGGCAGCACCGCCGCCGCCGAAAATCGAAGAAGTCGCCGCGCCGGCGCCACCGGCCCAGGCCGCGCCCGCGGCGCTGGCCCTGCGCCTCAGCACCGGCGGCGACGTGCTGCCGCTCGATCCGGCGCGCAGCGAATGGCTGATCGGCCGACCCGATCCGACGAGCGGCATCGAGCCCGACGTCAATCTCGGCCCGTTCGACGGCAATCGCACGCTCAGCCGCCGGCATGCCAGAATCCTGCGCGAGGGCGGCCTATACTTCCTGCGCGAAGAGCCCGGCGTGGCCAACGGCACGCACGTCAACGGCGAGCGTCTGCAGGGCGGCGTCAAGGCTCCGATCCGGCCCGGCGACAAACTGCGCTTCGGTCTGATCGAAGTCGAGGTCATCGGCGCCTGACGGCGCGGAGGCGACATGGCGGACAAAGGCAACGAGTGGCAAGAGGCGCTGGCGGCGATCGAACTCGCCGCGATCGAGTCGCTGAAGACGCTGAAGCAGGAGCAGGATCAGCTCAACGCGCGGCTGCAGTCCATGGAGGAACTCAAGGCGAATTTCGCGCCGCCGGTGTATCAGCGCGTGCGCGAGGATTATCTGCGCCGGCTGCGCGCGCTGGAGGATCAGGCCACCCCGCTCAAGCAGACCGCCCGCGAGCAATACGCCCGCCTGCGCGCCCTGCTCGAACGCTTCGAGGCCGATCACGAGGCGGTCAAGCTCGACCAGCAGGAGCTGGAGCTGCGCTTCAAGCTCGGCGAATTCGACGAGAAGGAATTCCAGCGCCGCAGCAAGAGCATCGAGACCGCGGTCAAGGAGAAGGCCGAGGCGCGCGCGCGCGGCCTGGAACTGAAGGCGCGCTTCCTCGAGGCGTTCCACGCCGAAAGCGAACTGGAAGCGGCGCCGGCGGAGGCGCTCAGCACCGGCCGTTTCGCCGCGATGAGCGGCGCCGACCTCGCCGCCGCCGAGGCGCGCACCCACGAGGTGCCAGCGGTGGCAAGCAACGCGCCGCCGAACAAGACCCAGATCATGAGCGCGATCCACGTCGCCGAATCGGCGAAAGCCGCGGCCGCGCCGCCGCCTCCCGTCGCCGGCGGCGCGACGCAGATCTTCCGCGCCGCGCGGCTCGTGCCGCAGAATCCCGAGGCCGGCAAGCAGAGCTACACGCTGACGCTCAAGCCGATGAACATCGGCGCCGACAGTTCCAACGACATCCGCATCGGCGGCCCCGGCGTGGACCCGAAGCACGCGCAGATCACGGTGAGCATGGCCGGTTTCACGCTGGTCGATCTCGGCAGCAAGCACGGTACGCGCGTCAACGCGGAAAAAGTCCGCGAACGCCTGTTGGCCAACGAGGACGTGATCCAGATCGGCGCCGCGCGCTTCGTGTTCCGCGAAGGCTGATCCGGTCATGGCGATCGAGATCCGCCAGGAGCAGCAGGGCACGGTGCGCGTGCTGGCGCTCGCCGGTCGGCTCGACACCGAAACCGCGGTGGACGTGGAGCTGGCGTTGCAGGACCTGCTCGCCGCCGGCGAGCGGCACTTCCTCATCGACATGGGCGGCATCGGCTACGTCAGCAGTGCCGGTCTGCGCGTGCTGCTCGGCCTGGCCAAGCAACTCGACGGCGGCAAGGGCAGCGTGCGCCTGTGCGGCTTGAGCACGGCCGTGCGCCAGGTGTTCGACGTCGCCGGCTTCAGCAAGCTGTTTCCGATCTTTGCCGATCGCGCCGCCGCGCTCGGCGAGGCGCCGCAGACCCGGCCCGAGGTCGTGCTCGCCAGCCGCGCCGCCGAATTGCTCGGGGTCGCGCCGAACGCCGCACCGGCGCACCCCAAGGCGGCGGAACTCGCGCGCGTGGCGGCGCAACTGCTCGGCATCCGCACCGCGCCGAGGCCCGCGCCGGTGGTCGCCGCGCCCACCACCGGCGCGGCGGTGCGCGCCGCGGCGCCGGCATCGCGCGCCAACGAGGCGCCGGGATTGTTCGGCAAGCTGCGGCGTCTGTTCGGCGGCAAGGGCTGAGCGCAGGCGCGGCCACGCCGCCGCGCGCCGAGGACAGAACCGCGGGGGCGTGATCCGGCCCGCCCTACCGGCCGGGATCGCGGCTCAGGGTGATGAGGGTGAGATCGTCGCTTTGCGGCTCGCCGGCGGTGAAGCGCGCGATTTCCGCGAGCAGGGCGTCGAGCATGCCCTGGGCGCTGCCGCCGGCGTCGGCCAGGGTGCGCAAAATGCGCTCTTTTCCAAAAAGCTCCTTTTTCGCATTGTGCGCCTCGTCGAGGCCGTCGGTGTAGAACAGCACGCCGCCGCCGGCCGGGAGGGTCGCGGCAAACTCGCGGAACGCGGTGTCGGCCATCGCGCCGAGCGGCAGCGCGCCCGGTTCGCCGAGTTCGCGCACGCCGCCGTCGGGGGTATGCAGCAGCGGTGCCGGGTGGCCGGCATTGGCGATCCGCAGCGTGCCGGTCTCGGCATCGAGCAGGGCGGCGAGCATGGTCACGAACATGCCGGGCTCGAGCTCCTGGTAGAGCTTGTGGTTGAGTCCGGCGAGCAGTTCGGCCGGGCCGCCGAGGTGGCGCGCCATGGTGCGCACCTGCACGCTCAGGCGCGCCATGTACAGCGCGCCGGACACCGCCTTGCCGGAGACGTCGGCGATGACGAGGCCGGGGCGGCCGTCGCGGAAGTGGAAGAAATCGTAGAAGTCGCCGCCGATCACACGCGCCGCGGCGTAGCTGTCGGCGAAGCGGTAGCCCGCGACGGTCGGCGGCGACTGCGGCAGGAACCGCTGCTGGATGCGGCGGGCCAAGGCGAGATCGTGCGCCTCGACGGTGCGCTCCGGCGCCTGTCCTTGCGTGCTCGCGATCATCCAGGCGAGCAGGCCGGCGACGCCGGCGAACAGTTCCTGGTCGGCGGCGCGCCAGGCGTGCTCGACGTAGGCACTGTCGAGATAGAGCGCGCCGAGCGTCTCGTCACCGAGGCGCAGCGGCATGCCGAGCACGGCGGCCGGCACGACGCTGGCGCGCAGGCGCGTGGCGAGGGCCTCGCGCCCGGCCGCATCGATCACATTCAAACCGTGTTCGCGGCGCAGCGCTTCCTTGAGGAACTCCTCGATCTGCGGGAAATCGAGCGCTTCGCCCGGACGCTCGCGCTGCGCCAGCGCCGCCAGATGCTCGCCGCCGGCGCTCTGCAGATACACCGCGGCGCGGCTGGTCTGCGGAAACGCGGTCTGCACCGCCTCGAGCGCGAGCCCGAGCAGCTCGCGCAGATCCTGGCGGCGTCGGGTCAGCGCGCCGAGATCGCAGAACAGTTTCAGGCGGGTGAGCAGGTCGCGCAGCCCCATCGCCGCTCCGGCGGCCACCGCCTGGGCTTCCTGCGGGCTCACCGCGGTGCGCGCGCGGGTGGAGCCTTCCGCCGGCAACGTCAGCGGCGCGAGCGACGGCTGTTCGCTCGAGGCGCTGCGGAACACCGCCTTGACTTCGCCGAATTGCAGCTCGTCGCCGTCCTCGATCAGCACTGGCTGCACCACGCGCTGACCGCGGCAGAAGGTGCCATTGGCGCTGTCCTGATCGCGCAGTTCGTAGTGCTGGCCGTTGCGCCGGATCTGCGCGTGCCGGCGCGACACCGTCGGATCGTTGAGGCGCACCTCGGAGAACTGCCCGCGGCCGATGATGGCGACATCGGAAAAGCTGAATACCTGGCCGGCGAGTAGTCCCGAGGTGACGATCAGGCTGGGCATGGCGGCGGGCGCGCGGGCGTTGGCCGAAGTTTGGCACAAACGCGTGCGCGACGCCGCCGGCGCGCGGCCAAAAAAAAGCCGGGTGGCAAGCCACCCGGCCAGGAACGCTGCGGAATTCTAGGGGAGGGGACTTCGCGCAGCGTGGACCTTGCAGCGGCGCCGATGCGCCGCGGCGAATCTTACTTGGCGGTCGTCGCGGCCTTCTTCACCGCATTGACCTGCTTGGTGAAGTTCTCGTTGGCGGCATCGACGCTGCCCTTGACGAGCTGGCCGAGCGCCTCGGCGGTCTTCAGGCTGACGCCGAAGACTTCCTGGCCGTTGGCGTAGAACTTCTCGGTGCTCTCCTTGATCAGGTTGGCGCTCTTCGGCCAGATCGCCTTCAGGCCGTCGAAGTCACGCACTTCGGCGGCTTCGGACCAGAACTCGACCGCCGCCGAGACGCGGTTTTCCAGCGTCTTGAGCTGCAGATCGGTGATGCGCTCGAAGCCTTCCACGGCCAGGCTGTGCGCCTTGAACGCGGTGTCGGCGAAGCTCTTGCCGAGCGCCAGGACCTGGGAATTGAACTGTTCGTACATGGGCGTGCCCTCTGGGGTGTTGGGAGTGTGAGCGGCACTATACTCGCTTTTTTGATGCAATGCAACAATTATCGCGTTGGCTAGGGAGGAGCAGTATAACTAGCAGTAAATAAATGGAAATATCAAAACTTCAGCGGCAGGATCGAAGCGCAATTCGCTGAATTTTGACGCAGTTGCGAAGACTCGACTATCCGCCGTAGCTGCAGCCGGCGGTACAGGTCTCGTGCACGACGACCCGGTTCAGCGCCGGCAAGGCGGGTTTGAGGCGCTGCCAGATCCAGATCGCCAGACGCTCGCTGGTCGGGTTCTCGAGGCCGGGAACTTCATTGAGATAGCGATGATCGAGTTCCGCATACAACGGCGCGAAGGCGGTCTTGATGTCGGCGAAGTCCATCACCCAGCCGAGTGTCGGATCGGGTTCGCCGGCGACGTGGATCTCGACCCGGAACGAGTGGCCGTGCAGGCGCGCGCACTTGTGCCCCGGCGGAACGTTCGGCAGGCGGTGCGCCGCTTCGATCTGGAAGACTTTGAAGATTTCCATGGCAGGCGCCTGCGAGCGGCGCGACGCGAGGCGTCAGGCTGGTGGCTATGGGTGGGCTCGAACCACCGACCTCAGCATTATGAGTGCCGCGCTCTAACCGGCTGAGCTACATAGCCAGATGCCAGAAACCGGGCCGCGTAGTGTAGCGGCAGGGCGCGGCCAGGTAAATGGCGGGCGCGGGCCGCCTTGCCGAGGCGAGGCGCGCTGTGGAAGAATTCTGGCGCGAAGCTGCGGGACTGTGCGTGTGATCGATCCGGACGGCTACCGGCCCAATGTCGGCATCATCCTGATGCGGGACGACGGCCACGTGTTCTGGGCGCGGCGCGCGTTCCGCGACGGCTGGCAGTTCCCGCAGGGCGGCATGCGCAGCGACGAGACGCCGCTCGAAGCCATGTACCGCGAACTCTACGAAGAGACCGGACTGCGGCCCGAACACGTCGAGGTGCTCGGCGCGACCCCGGGCTGGCTGCGGTACAAATTGCCGAAGCGCTACCGGCGGCGCAACGACAAGCCACCTTGCGTCGGCCAGAAGCAGGTGTGGTTCCTGCTGCGCTTCCTCGGCGACGAATCGCAGGTCCGGCTGGATCTGACCGACACGCCGGAATTCGATCTGTGGCGCTGGGTCGATTTCTGGTATCCCTTGTCCCATGTGGTGTCGTTCAAGCGGGCGGTCTACGAGCGCGCGCTTCGTCATCTCGCGCCCTTGGCGGAACGCTTGCTGGCGGGCAACGGCACTACCGCCGGCGCCGCCTCGTCCGGTTGAAAATCCCGAGGATCGGGGTCACGGCAGGCGCGGCCGCTGCCAGAATCGTATTTGACAATCATTCTCATTCCGGTTTACCTTGGCGCCTGTGCCGCGGCGACGTTGCCTCGGCTTGTTTCGGATGGGCGCCACGATGTATGTCTGCATTTGCCACGGCGTGACCGAGCGCACCGTGCGGGCGGCCGCCCGCGAAGGCGTGCACAGTCTCGCCGAACTCACCCGCCGGACCGGTTGCGCCGGCGGTTGCGGCTGTTGTGCGGAACTCGCCGAACAACTGCTGCGCGACGAGCACGCCCGTTCCTGCGACGTCTCGCCGTTGCCCGCCGCGGCCTGACTCGTTTCGTCTCGCCCCCTGCCGCGGCCGCCGGCGGCGGCGCTATAGTGCGCCGGTCACGACGACCAGGAATACGACATGAAAGGCGACGCCGAGGTCATCCGCCACCTCAACCGGGTGCTGTTCAACGAACTCACCGCGATCAACCAGTATTTCCTGCACGCGAAGATGTTCCAGAACCTCGGCTACCCGGAACTGGCCGAGCACGAACGCAAGGAATCGATCGACGAGATGAAGCACGCCGACCGCCTGATCGAGCGCATCCTGTTCCTGGAAGGGCTGCCCAACCTGCAGGCGCTCGGCAAACTGCGGATCGGCGAGACCCCGCGGGAAATGCTGGAGTGCGATCTCGCGCTGGAGCGCGCCGCGCATCCCGAGCTCAAGGCCGCGATCGCGCACTGCGAAGCCTGCGGCGACTACGTCAGCCGCGGTCTGTTCGCCGACATCCTCGCCTCGGAAGAAGAACACATCGACTGGCTCGAGACCCAGCTCGGCCTGATCGAGCAGCTCGGCGAGGCCAATTACCTCCAGACCAAGCTCGGCGGCTGAGCGGGCCGGCTCACGCCGCGCCGCTCTTGGCGAGCAGCGCATTGAGTTCGGCGCCGACGCGCTGGAAGCTGCGCTTGATCTCGGCGACCAGCACCACCGCCTCGGCCGCGTTCAAGCTGCCGCCGCGGGCGCCGTGCTCCACGCGCTTGGCGAGTTCGGACAGCGCCATCGCGCCGAGATTCGCGCTGGTCGATTTGAGCGAATGCGAAGGCGCGATCAGGCCCTCGAGATGACCGCGCGCGGCCGCCTGTTCCAGCGTCGCGAGCGCCTTGGGCGTGTCCTCGAGGTAGACGCGCACCAGGTCGGTGAACTCCTCGCCCATCACCTCGAGCAGATCGCGCACCACTTCGGTGTCGAGCACGGGCTCGGCGCTCGGCGTCGCCGGTGGCGGCGACACTACCGGCGCGGGCCGGGCGGGCGGCGGTGACGGCGTCGTCGGCGGCGTCGGCGCGGTCTGCGGCGCGGCCGGCTGCGAGCGCGCGCCGGCCGGCAACCATTTACGCAGGGTCTGTTCGAGCAGGGCGCGATTGAGCGGCTTGGACAGATAATCGTCCATGCCCGCCTTGAGGCATTTCTCGCGATCGCCGGCCATGGCGTTGGCGGTCATGGCGATGATCGGCAGGCGCCCGATCTGCTGGCTCGCCTCCTGTTGGCGCCGGATGCGGGTGGCGGTATAGCCGTCCATCACCGGCATCTGACAATCCATCAGCACGGCATCGAAGCGGCGATGCGCCAGCGCCTCGAGCGCCTCCTTGCCGTTCTCGGCGAGCTCGAAGCTCAGGCCGAGCAGCGTCAGCAGCCGCTGCGCCACCTGGCGATTGACCGCATTGTCCTCGACCAGCAGCACGTGTCCGCCGAGCGCCGGCGCGGCCGGTGCCGGTTCGAGCGCGACGCTCGGCTCGACGACCGGCTCGGCGCTCGGCACGAGCGGCGTCACGCCGACCGCGGGTTCGCCCACGCCGAGCAGGCGCAGCATGGCCGCGCGCAGCTCGCCTTCGCCGAACTGGCGCGGCAGGACCGCGGCGCGCGTCTCGCGGGTCAACTCCGTCGGCAAGGCGTCGTTGCCCTGCAGCACCAGGAACTGTACGCGATCGAGCGCGGGGTCGCGCGTGACGTTGCGCACCAGGCTGAGCGCGGCGTTGCCGGGCAGGGCCGCGCCGTCGACGACGAGGAAATCGTAGGCCCAGCTCTCGCCCATCGCCGCCGCCGAACGCAGCTTGCCGAGCGCGTCGGCGGCTGCGGCGCTCTGCAGGAAGGTGATGCCCCAGGACGTGAAATAGCCGCTCAGCCGGCGCATGCCGGCGGCGTCGCCGGTGAGCACCAGCGCGCGGGCGCCGTGCAGGTCGCGACGGCCACCGCTGACGTCGCCGAGCGCCTTGGCGAGCGGCACGCTGAACCAGAACAGCGAGCCCTTGCCGAGCTCCGAGCGCACGCCGATCTTGCCGTTCATCAGATCGACCAGACGCTTGCAGATGACCAGGCCAAGGCCGGTGCCGCCGTGGATGCGCGTGGTCGAGGCATCCGCCTGCGAGAACGGCTGGAACAGCTTGGCCGCGGCCTCCGGGCCGATGCCGATGCCGGTGTCCTTCACCGCGAACAGGATCTCGTAGTGCGAGCGCGTCTCGCCGCGTTTGCTGACGTGCACCGCCACCGAGCCGCGCGGTGTGAACTTGATCGCGTTGCTCACCAGATTGGTGAGGATCTGGCGCAGCCGCACCGGATCGCCGCGCACCGCCAGACGCACGTTCGGGTCGATCGTGACGGTGAAGGCGAGCCCCTTGTTCTCCGCGCTCTTCTCGAGCAGCCGGTGCACCGCCTCGACCACCTCGCGCAGGTTCATGCCGACGCATTCGAGTTCGAGCTTGTTCGCCTCGATCTTGGAGTAGTCGAGAATGTCGTCGACGATGCGCAGCAGCTCGCGCGCCGATTTGTACGCGGTCTGCAGATAGTCCATCTGGTCCGGCGCGAGCCGGGTGGAAAGCAAAATGTCGAGCAGCGGGATGATGCCGTTGAGCGGCGTGCGGATCTCGTGGCTCATGGTGGCGAGAAACTCGCTCTTGGCCATCATCGCCGCTTCGGCGTCCTGCTTGGCCTGCAGCAGTTCGCGTTGCACGCTGCGCAGCTTTTCCAGTTCCGCGCGCATCCCCTCCAGCGAGCCGTCCGCCGCGGCGGGACGTGCGGCGGCGTCGGCCGCGGCCGGCGGCGTCGGCATCGGCGTCGGCATGGCCGCGGGGGCCGGCGCGACGGCGGCGTAGGCGCGCCAGGCGATCCAGCCGCCGAGCGCGGCGAGCACCAGCAGCGGTGCGAGCCACAGCGCGATCGGCGCCGGCAGCGCGAACGGTGCGGCCAGACCGACCGCGGCGACGAGCCCCAAGCTCGCGCGCGCGATCCACGGCGCCAGCGGATGCATGCGCTGCCAGAAGCCGGCAGCGGGTTCAGACGGTCGCTGCATGGAAGTCGAAGATCAGGTCCTGTGCCGCCTGCTGCACGAAATCGCCCTGCAGATAGTCCACGCCCGCGCTCCACAACTGCGCGGCGCTCTGCGCGTCCTCGATGCGCGAGGCGATCACCTTGCCGCCGCGCTGGTGCGCCTCGCCGATGATCTGGCGCAGCTCCTCGCGCACGGCATGGTCGCGCAGATTCGCCCCGGCGTAGCGCGGCGCCAGCTTGATGAAGGCGAGCGGCAGATGCTGCAGCAGCTGGCGCACCGCGGGATTCGCGTCGAACGCCGACAGCGACAGGGTCACGCCGAGCGGGCGCAGCGCGTCGGCGAACGCGATCAGATCGCGCACATGCGCCAGCGCCTCGTCGGTGCGGAATTCCAGCACGAGCTGTTCGCCGGACAGGCGCCGGGTCTCGAGCAGCCGACTCAACCAGCCGACGCGCTGCGGATCGCTCGCCGCCTCGATCGCCTGGCTCACGAACAGCCGCACCGGCCGCGACTGGCGCACGCGCTCGGCCAACACCAGCAGGCAGCGCGACAGCACCCAGCGATCGACATCGGCGGACAGGTCTTCGCGCGCGGCCACCGGCAGGATCTCGCTCGCGGTATACAATTTGCCGCCATCGCTGCGCAGGCGCAGCAGCGCCTGGAACTGCTCCTCGCTCTCGCCCTGCAGGGCGACGATCGGCTGGAACAGGAGCTGGAAGTCGTCGGCCCTCAGCGCGGCGCGGATCAGTTCCGCCAGCGTGCGCTCGGCGTCGCTCGCCGATTTCGGCGCGGCCGGGCGGAACACGCCGATGCGGTTCTGTCCCGGCGCGCGCGCGTCGCTCATCGCGCGTTCGGCGGCGTTGAGCATGGCCGAGGCGTCGCCCAGGCCGGCGCGGAACGGGCAGATGCCGAAGGCGAGGCTCACGGTCAGCGTCTTGCCCTCGTGCTCGAACACCTCGCGCGCGGTGCGCTCGCGCAACTCCGCGGCGAGCGCGGTCAACGCCGCCTCGACGCCGGCGTGGCTCAAGATCGCGAAGCTGGTGTCGCCGTAGCGGGTGGCGAGATCCTTGGCATCGAGGTGCGCGGCGAGGAACGCGCCGACCTGGTTCAGCAGCGCATCGAATGCGGTCAGGCCGACGCGCTCGCGGATCTGGCCGGCGCCGTCGATCTCGACGTAGAGCAGGCCGCCGCCGTGCGCGGCCGGTTCCTCGCCGGCGAGCAGCGCGTTGAGGCGGTCGAGCAGATGCGCGCGCTCGTACAGTCCGGTGATCGGGTCGCGCGGATTCTGCGCCTGCGCGCGGCGGCCGAGCGAGCGCGCGCGCCGCACGCGGTTGGTCACCGCCGAGATCAGATGCTTCGGGCGGATCGGTTTCGACAGGAAATCGTCGCCGCCGGCGTTGAGCGCCTCGAAATGCTTTTCCTGGTCCTGCTCGCCGGACAGGAACACGATCGGCGTGTTGATGTACGCCTCGCGCTCGCGGATGATCGCGGTCAGCTCGAGCCCCGAGCAGTTCGGCATGTACAGATCCATCAGGATCAGCTCGGGCTTGAAGCTGTCGAGCTTGTCGAGCGCGGCGAGCGGATCGGTGACCGCGCTGGTGGTCATGCCCGCCTTGCGCAGGATCGATTCGGCGAAGATCGCCTGCGAACGATCGTCCTCGACGATCAGGATGCGGAACGGATCGGCGGTGTCGGCTTCGAGCAGTTCGGCGATGCGCGCCATGACCTCGGCCGACCGCGCCGGCAGCGGCACGAAGCTGTCGGCACCGGCGCGCATGGCGCGCAGACGCACCGGCAGTTCGGCCGACTCCGAGAAGGCCAGCAGGCTCAGCCGCCGGTTCAGGCGCGCGCGCATGTTCTTGATCATTTCGCCGATCGGTTCGAGCGCGTCCTGGAACGGCGCATCGACGATCACCAGATGCGGCGCGACCGCCGCCAGCACTTCCTTGAGTTCGGCGACGCTGTCGAGCAGGGTGAGTTCATAGCCCGCCGCCTCGAGCTTCTGATCCACCTCGCAGGCGAGTGGATTGCCATCGCTCAGGTGATAGACCTTGCGCGGCTCCCGCGTCGTCACCGGAGCGGGGGCAGGCTCGGCGGCGCCGACCGCCGCTGCGCCTGCCGGCGCGGGGGCGACGGAGGGTGCCGCAACCGCCGCGGCGGGCGACGGCGCAAGGGCAGGGGTCGGCGCGACGGTGCGGGTCGGCGCGGCGACGGCGGCCGGCTGCGGGGTCGACGCCGGCGGCGCCGCGGGTGCGGCTCGGCTCGGCGCCGGGACGGGAGCGAATCGTTTCCAATACTCCGGCGGCGGCGTCACCTGCAAGCGGTAGATGCCGGCCTGTGCGGGCGCCAC
>JAJPHA010000107.1 GCA_021325475.1 Rhodanobacteraceae bacterium
CTTCATCCCTTCACAAAATCCTCGTGCAGGTCCTCCGAGGGATGCTCTGCTTTCGAGGTGTTTCTTGGTTACTTCTTTGCACCAGCAAAGAAGTGACCCGCTCGGCCTGCGGCCGAGCGGAAGCTTTGCTCTGGTCAGCAAGTAACCCGCTCGCCGGACGCGAGCGGAAAACCACAGGATGCGCTTGGAGCAAAAAACAAGATCACTGCCGTTTTAATCAGACCTTGCACAGGAGTGTCTCGCATGCGTTGGCTTTCCCTCTGCTTCGTTCTGTTCGCATCCGCCGCATCTGTCGCCGCGGACGAGGTGCCGCTCGCGGACTTCGCGCGCCACGCGCAATACCACGACGTGCGCATCTCGCCCGACGGCGAGTACCTCGCCGCCAGCGCCGGTGTCGGTGGCAAGACCGTGCTCGCGCTGATCCGCCTCAAGGACATGCGCGGCGTCAACGTGGTGCCGCGCGACACCGCCGAACTGGCGAGCTTCCGCTGGGTCGGCCCGCATCGGCTGATGTACACCGAGGGCGAGCGCGCCGGCGGTCTCGAGCAGCCGCTGCCCACCGGCGAGCTGTTCGTGGTCAACGGCGACGGTACCGATGATCGCATCCTGTTCGGGCTGCGCGCCGGCGGCCCGGCGGCGGCCACGCACATCGCCCGCGCCGCGCCCGAGCGCGCGTTCGGCACGCTGATCGCGCCGTTGCGCGACGACGAGCGCCACGCCCTGATCGCGAGCTACCCGTTCAACGATTCGCACAGCGGCGTGTTCCCCGAGGCCTACCGCATCGACCTCGAGACCGGCTTGAAGCTGCGGGTGGCGAGCTCGCCGCTGCGCAACGCGCATTTCCTCGCCGACAACGCCGGGCACGTGCGCTTCGCCTACGGCACCGATGTGGATCAGCGGGAAAAAGTATACTTCCGCGCCGGCGACGAGGCCGACTGGGAGAAGGTGTTCGACGAGGCCAGCGACGGCCGCCCGTTGCAACCGCTGCGTTTCGCGCGCGACGACCGCAGCGTGTACTTCGCCTGCGGCGGCATCTGCCGGTTCGATGTCGCCACGCGCGAGCTCACCCCGGTGTGGCAGGTCGAGGGTGTCGATCCGGTCGATCTGATGCCGACGTTCGACGAGCGCGACGCGTTCGCCGTGCGCTCCGAGCCGGCGCGCCCGGCGGTGACGCTGCTCGACAAGAGCGCGCCGGAGGCGAAGCTGCTGGTCGGCCTGATGCAGCAGTTCCCCGGCGAGGCGGTGGAGTTCCGCTCGGCCACGCCGGACGGCAGCAAGGTCGTCGTGCTGGTGTACAGCGACACCGATCCCGGCCAGTTCTTCCTCTACGACGCCGCCAGTCGCAAGGCCACGTTCCTGTTCGCGCGCCGGCCGTGGATCGCGCCCGAGCGCATGGCGCCGATGGCGCCGATCGAGCTCGCCGCGCGCGACGGCTTGCCGCTGCACGGTTATCTCACCCGTCCGCCGGGCAAGGCGGAGGCGAAGAACCTGCCGCTGGTCGTGCTCGTGCACGGCGGCCCCTATGGGGCGCGCGATCGCTGGGACTTCGACCCCGACGTGCAGGCGCTCGCCAGCCACGGCTACGCCGTGTTGCAGGTCAACTACCGCGGCTCGGGCGGCTATGGCGCGGCGTTCCAGCGCGCCGGCTACCGCGAATGGGGCGGCAAGATGCAGGACGACGTCACCGACGCCACGCGCTGGGCGATCGCGCAGGGCGTGGCCGATCCGAAGCGTATCGGCATCTTCGGCGGCAGCTACGGCGGGTACGCGGCGCTCGAAGGCGCGGTCAAGGAACCGGAGCTGTACCGCTGCGCGATCGGCTATGTCGGCGTGTACGACTTGCGCCTGATGTACCGTCGCGGCGACATCGCCCAGAACCTGTTCGGCGAGAACTATCTCAAGCTGGTGCTCGGCGAGGACATGGAGCAACTCGCCGCACGCTCGCCGATCGCCGGGCTCGATCGGCTCAAGGCCAAGGTCATGCTGATCGTCGGCGGCGCCGATCCGCGCGTGCCGCCGGTGCACGGCGAAAACCTGCACGCCGAACTCAGCAAGCGCAGGATCGAGCACGAGTGGCTCTACGAAAGCAAGGAAGGCCACGGGTTCTACAACGAGAAGAATCGCGAGACGCTGTATCGGCGCGTGCTGGCGTTCCTCGATCGCACCCTCGGCGAAGGCGCGCCGCGCTAAGGGAATTGCCCGCCCGGCCAAGTGAATTTCCCTCAGGGCGGCGCGTCCGCAGCGCGCGGCGGACGCGCTGTGCTATGGTGGCGGGTGCGTGCGAGGAGCGCATGCCGGATCGTTGGCACGGCTCTTGTAGGGATCGCGTGACCTGCCTCGGGGATCCCAAGGAGTGCGTCATGATCGACTTCGCAGCCGCCGTGCGGCGTCTGCCGCGCGGCCGCGCGGCTTGGGTGCGTCTCGCGCGCCATCACTTGCGCAACCTGGGCGGCCTCGCGGCTTTGCTCGCCGCGACCACGGCGCATGCCGAAGGCAGCCGCACGCTGTTTCCCGCGACGTATCCAGCCGGCGGCTTCCGCGCCGATCTCGACCTGACGGTGGACGCCACGCCCTCCACCGCACCCTACGCCGGCGTCACCACCCGGCGGCAGTTCCTCTACGTCTACGCCAATGCCGGCGAGTACATTGTGCTCGGCTCGAGCAATCGCAATCCCGCCAACGGCGGCGACATTCTGGTGTTCAATCCGCAGTCGTTCGGCACCAAGGGCGCCGAGACGATTCCGGCGACGGCCGATTTCACGTGCAGCGCGGCGACCCCGCCGCCCGGCAGTTTCTCCGGCGGCTCGCTCGGCTACATCGACACCCGCCAGCACGAACTTGACGGCCCGCGCAGCGCCGACGGCACCACGCCGCCGGCGAGCGGCGCGGGCTATTCGCCGTGCGCCTATCGCGCGCCGGTGACCGGCATCTACGGCGTGCGCTTCACCGTCGCCA
>JAJPHA010000077.1 GCA_021325475.1 Rhodanobacteraceae bacterium
AACAACGACCGCACGAATCGCTGGGCGATCTGACGCCCAGCGAATACCGTCAGCAAACCGCCAGAAGTTCTACTTTTGAAGTGTCTGCTTGACGGGGGAGCTTACGGAGGTGTCGCCTGACAGAGGGCCATTCGCTGTTTCGGGTAACGAAATTGCATATGCAACTGACATCAATACATACAGGATGCTCGAATATGCAAATAGATTGATCGGAGATGAGCTCGACTCAGCCGACTTGGCAACCTTGCTGGACCATGAAATTGGACACACCGTGCTCGGTTCTGAAGCGATCGGACAATTCCCACATGACGTCTTTCAGGAGTCCGATATTGCGATTGAAGAAATAAGAGCTGTGGAGTTTTTCGAAAATCCTTACCGCAAATTTTACGGCCTGCCATTGCGCTGTTCGTACCTTTCCGTTGGGGACGTATCATGTCAATAGTTTCGAACAATGTACTCGGCATATCCATGCTGACTCTGGTCGGCACTGCGCTGATGTCAAATCACGCATGCGCCCGCTGTGATGATGGCTACTCGGAGCTTATTGAAAAAACCAAGACAAGGATAATAGAAAGCAGCAGAGTGTCTTTTAGTTCCGATTATTTCGGAAAGATCGAGCACGGATGTGCAGTTCTCACGTTTCAAATTGACGCAGATGGTCGAGCGAGGGAAATAAAGATCGTGAGAATCGATCCCCAAATTTGGGCGTTCGAGCAATACGCAAGGAAATTCACAAATGGACTGAAGTTTACAAGGCAGAGCGGGACTGTACCTGGTGCAGTCATGGTCGAATTCGATTCACACCATGGCAGCGGCGCTGGCAACGTACGGCCCAACGCGGATCGGTGACCGGCAGTTTGCACGCCACCGGCCGCCTCGCCTTGATCTGCTCGGGGAACGGCTGCGCGCTGCAGGATCTGACCTACAACTACGACCCAGCCGACAATCTCGCCTCGCGCACCCGTGCCACCTCGACCGCGCCGACCACGAGTTCTGCGGCCGCGAAGCCCCTCGCGGCGGCTTGATCCAGGTCATGGCGATGGCGAGGGGGCCTCGGCACCATCGCCGCATGAATGCCGTCATCGCTCCCGCCACCATCGCGCAGTTCGATCCCGCGCTGATCGCGCGCTACGACGTCGCCGGTCCGCGCTACACCTCGTATCCCACCGCGCCGCAGTTCCACGCCGGCTTCGGCGAGGCGGAGCTGCGTGCGGCCGCGCGAACCTCGAACCAGGATCCGATTCCGCGTCCGCTGTCGCTGTACGTGCACGTGCCGTTCTGCCTCAGCCCCTGCTTCTACTGCGGCTGCACGCGCGTGATCACGCGCGATCGCACCAAAGCCGCCGTCTACCTCGAATACCTGTACCGCGAGATCGAGCGGATCGCGCCGCTGTTCGACCGCGACCGCCCGGTCGTGCAATTGCACTTCGGCGGCGGCACGCCGAATTTTCTCGACGCCGCGGCGATGGCCGAGCTGCTCGATGTGCTGGCGCGGCATTTCACGCTGAGCCGCGAGGCGACGCGCGAGTTCGGCATCGAGATCGACCCGCGCTCCTGCGATGCCGACTACATCCGCATGCTCGCGGCGCAGGGGCTCAACCGGCTGTCCGTCGGCATCCAGGATTTCGAGCCCGCGGTGCAGGTCGCGGTCAATCGCATCCAGAGCGTCGCGGAGACCCGAGCGGTGCTCGCGGCCGCGCGCGCCAGCGGCTTCCGCTCGATCAGCGTCGATCTGATCTACGGCCTGCCGAAACAGACGCCGGAAACGTTCGCGCGCACACTCGCGACGGTGATCGCGCTCGCCCCCGATCGCGTCGCCTGCTACGGCTACGCCCATCTGCCGGAACGCTTCCGCGCGCAGCGCCGCATCCACGCCGCCGATCTGCCCGACGCCGCCACGCGCCTGGCGCTGCTCGCGCTCGCGGTGGAGCGCCTGACCGACGCCGGCTACCGCTACATCGGCATGGATCATTTCGCCCGGCCGGACGACGATCTCGCCCGCGCGCAGGATGCCGGCACGCTGCAGCGCAATTTCCAGGGCTATTCGACCTGCGCCGAGTCCGACCTGATCGGACTCGGCATGAGCGCGATCTCGCACATCGGCGCGACCTTCAGCCAGAACGCGCGCGAACTGCCGACCTACTACGCCGCGCTCGACGCCGGCCGCCTGCCGGTGGTGCGCGGCCTCGCGCTCGACCAGGACGATCTGGTCCGCGCCGATGCGATCCAGCGCCTGATGTGCCACGGCGTGCTCGACATCGCCGCATTCGCGGCGCGCCATCGGCTCGACTTCGGCGTGTATTTCGCCGACACGCTCGCCTGCCTCGAACCGCTCATGCGCGACGGGCTCGTCACGCTCGACGCCGCGGCCCTGCGCGTCACCCCGCGCGGACGCTTCCTGCTGCGCCACGTCGCCATGTGTTTCGACGCGCATCTGGCGCGGCAACGCTCCGGCGAAGTACGCTATTCGCGAGCCTTGTAGTTCGCCGCTCCGCGGCGGGCGGAGCGCAGCGATGAACGAACATGTGCGGACCGGCCGGGCGCCGGCGCCGAATCCGATCGCCGACGACGGCGATGAGCAGCATTTCTGCTCGACCTGCGCGTTCGGTTCGGTGTGCCTGCCGGCGGGCGTGGAGAAGGGCGCGCTCGCCGAGCTGCACATGCTGGTCGAGCACGTCGGACCGTACCGCACGGACGAGGCGATCTTCCGCAGCGGCGAGCGCTTCGGCGCGATCTTCGCCGTGCGCGCCGGCATGGTGAAGACGCGCACCATCGACGCCGCCGGTCGCGAACAGGTGCTCGGGTTCCATCTGCCGGGCGAGATGGTGGGCTTGAATGCGATCCACCCGGCGAAATATCCCTGCGATGCGCTGGCGCTCGACACCGTGTTCGTGTGCCGCTTCTCGTTCCCGGCGTTGGCCACGCTCGCGGCGAGGATGCCCGGCGTGCAGCAGCAGTTGTTCCGCCTGCTCAGCGCCGATATCGGCAAGGCGACCCAACGCGCCGGCGACTACACCGCCGACGAACGCCTGGCCGCGTTCCTGCTCGATCTCGCCGACCGCTACGCCGCGCGCGGCTTCTCCGCCAACGCCCTGCGTCTGGCGATGTCGCGCAACGACATCGCCAATTACCTGCGGCTCGCCGCCGAGACGGTCAGCCGTGTGCTGCGTCGGTTCCAGGATCAGGGCCTGATCGCGGTCGACGGCCGCGAGGTGGTGCTGCGCGATCGCGCGCGTCTGGCGCATCTCGCCCGCAATATCCTCGCCCAGTAGGGAAACGTCAGAACAAGTGGCGGTGCCGCTCTGGCACCTCAAACCCCCGGTTCTGATTGGCGCTGAAATTCCGTCGGCCGCCTCTCCCGCTGGCGGGAGAGGCCGCACCGAAGGCGCGGGTGAGGGTGGCACCGCAGTGATCTTGATCTCGTTCTTTTCTTGACGCGCATCCTGCGGTTTTCCGCTCGCGTCCGGCGAGCGGGTTACTTCTCTTTGCTCACCAGAGCAGAGCTTCCGCTCGGCCGCTGGCCGCGCGGGTAACTTTTCTTTGCTCGTGCAAAGAAAAGTCACCAAAAGAAAGCACGTTCAAGC
>JAJPHA010000096.1 GCA_021325475.1 Rhodanobacteraceae bacterium
TCGTATACGGAGCCTTCATCCCTTCACAAAATCCTCGTGCAGGTCCTTCGGGGGAGGCTCTGCTTTCGAGGTGTTTCTTGGTTACTTCTTTGCACCAGCAAAGAAGTAACCCGCTCTCCGCAGGAGAGCGGAAGCTCTGCTCTGGTCAGCAAAGAAGTGACCCGCTAAGCCTGCGGCCGAGCGGAAGCTCTTGCTGTGAAAGTCATCAAAACCCAGCGTGGCCGAGCGGAAGCTCTGCTCCTGTGACGGGAGCAGGGACCCGCCTGCTGAGGTTCGACGCTCATCAGGATGCGTTTTGCCCGGATGGCGCGTGCCGCCGCCGGCAAGTGCGAGGCGGCAATGCCGGCGCGATCGGGCGATCGCGTACCATACGGACATGGACCGCTACGAACGCATCCTCACGCTGCACCGGATCCTCAAGGCGGCACACTACCCGGTGCCGCTCGCGCGGCTGATGGAGGAGCTCGGCTGTTCGCGCGCGACCGCCTATCGCGACCTCGCGTTCCTGCGCGATGCGCTCGGCGCGCCGATCGACAGCGACGGCGAGAACGCCGCGTTCCGCTACGCGGCGGAGGAGGCGGAACGCTTCGAGCTGCCCGGCCTGTGGCTGACCAGCGAGGAGTTGCAGGCGCTGCTCGCGCTGAACGAGCTGATCGGACGCACCGGACCCGGCATTCTCGCCGGGGCGCTGGCGCCGCTGCGGTCGCGCATCGACCGGCTGCTGTCGAGCCACACCGACGGTCGCCGTTTTCCGATCGAACGCATCCGCGTGATCGGCTACGGCATGCGCAAGGTGGACGAGGCCACGTTCCGCCACGTCGCCAGCGCGGTGCTCGGCCGCAAGCGCCTGCACTTCGACTATCGCGCGCGCTCCACCGACACGCTGACCGCGCGCCAGGTGTCGCCGCAGCGGCTGACCCACTACCGCGACAACTGGTATCTGGACGCCTGGGACCACGGCCGCGACGCGCTGCGCAGCTTCGCGCTCGACCGCATCCGCCACGCGCAGGTGCTCGAGGAAGCGGCGATCGACCGCGACGAGGCGGAATTGAACGCGCATCTCGCCTCGAGCTACGGGATTTTTTCCGGCGCGCCGAAGGCGTGGGCGACGATCCGTTTCTCGCCGCACGCGGCACGCTGGGTGGCCGACGAACATTGGCACTCGCAGCAGCAGGGCCAGTGGCTCGAGGACGGCCGCTACGAATTGAAGCTGCCGTACAGCAATTCGCGCGAACTGCTGATGGACGTGCTCAAGTACGGTCCCGACGCCGAGGTCGTCGCGCCGGTCAGCTTGCGCGAGGAAATGAAGATCATGCTGCAGCTCGCGCTCGGGGCATACCAGTAGCCGCGCCGCGCTTGGCAAATCGCTGCGCGCCGTGAACAATGCGCGCAGGCAACGGGCGCGAGGACGCGCGGCAGAGCATGGCGACGACCACGGTTTCCCTGGTGCTCGGTTCCGGCGGCGCGCGCGGCTACGCGCACATCGGCGCGATCGAGGAACTGCGCGCGCAGGGCTACGACATCCGCAGCGTGGCCGGCGCCTCGATGGGCGCGCTGGTCGGCGGCATCTATGCCGCCGGCAAGCTCGACACCTACCGCGACTGGGTCAAGCCGCTGCAGCGCCTGGACGTGCTGCGTCTGCTCGACTGGAGCTTCCGCGGCGGCCTGATCAAGGGCGATCGCATCATCGACCGGCTGCGCGAGCTGATCGGCGACGTCGACATCGAGGACCTGCCGATCAGCTACACCGCGGTGGCGGTGGATCTGATGGCGCAGCGCGAAGTGTGGTTTTCGCGCGGCCCGCTGTTCGACGCGATCCGCGCCTCGATCGCGATCCCGACCGTGTTCCGTCCGCACCGCTACCAGGGACGCACCCTGGTCGACGGCGGCCTGCTCAATCCGGTGCCGATCACGCCGACCTTGCGCGATCTCACCGACTGCACCATCGCGGTGGACGTCAACGCGGCGGACGACGGCGTGGCCGCGGACGTCGTCGTCGCCGAAACCGAAATCGCGACGGCACCGGCCGAGTCGGTCGCGGTCGGCGACCCGACCGCGGACCCCGGCCGGCGGATCGTCGATTGGTGGAACCGTTGGCGCGAGCGGCGCGATCGCGGCGACGACGGCGTGCCCGATCCCGGCATCCTCGAATTGTTCGCGCGCTCGCTCGACGTGGTGCAGGCGACGATCACGCGCTTCAAGCTGGCCGCGCAGCCGCCGGACCTGGTGATCTCGATCCCGCGCCACGCCGGCGCGTTCTACGAGTTCCACCGCGCCGAGGAGCTGATCGAGCTCGGCCGCGAGCGCACGCGCGCGGCGCTCGCGGGTTTCCGGCCGCCGCAGCGGCGCTGAGGCGGCCGCGGCGGCTCTGGTATACTTTGTTGGTGGCCGCACCGCCGCGTCGCGGCCGTTTCCCGAGTGCGCCGATGAACGCAAGCGAGGCTGCGGTACGCGAAGGCACGGGCACGGTGTTGACCGTGCTCGGTGCGGTGAGCTTCTGTCATTTTCTCAACGACCTGATCCAGTCGCTGCTGCCGGCGATCTATCCGCTGCTGAAGAGCCGCTACGCGCTCGACTTCGGCCAGATCGGCCTGCTCACGCTCACGTTCCAGGTCACCGCGTCCCTGCTGCAACCGCTGGTCGGTGCCTACACCGATCGCCGGCCGACGCCGCATTCGCTGCCGATCGGCATGGGCTTCACCCTGTGCGGGCTGTTGTTGCTCGCCACCGCCTCGCACTTCGTCCTGCTGCTCGTCGCCGCGGCGCTGATCGGCACGGGTTCCTCGGTGTTCCATCCCGAATCCTCGCGCATCGCGCGCTTGGCCTCGGGCGGGCAGCACGGTCTGGCGCAGTCGATCTTCCAGGTCGGCGGCAACGCCGGCTCGGCGACCGGCCCGCTGCTCGCCGCGTTCGTCGTGGTGCCGTTCGGCCAGCGCGCGATCGCCTGGTTCGCGCTGGTCGCCCTGCTCGGCATCGTGCTGTTGCGCAAGGTCGGCGACTGGTACCGTCGCCACGCGCTCGCGCGCACGCACGCCGCCGGCGCGCACGCGGCGCGGCACGCGCTGCCGCGCGGGCGCGTGCTCGGCGCGATCGCGGTGCTGCTGCTGCTGATCTTCTCCAAGTACTTCTATCTCGCCAGCCTCACCAACTACTTCACGTTCTATCTGATCGAGCGCTTCCATGTCTCGGTGCCGAACGCGCAGTTGCACCTGTTCCTGTTTCTCGGCGCGGTGGCGCTCGGCACCGTGGTCGGCGGGCCGGTGGGCGACCGCATCGGGCGCAAGTACGTGATCTGGATCTCGATCCTCGGCGTGCTGCCGTTCAGCCTGCTGCTGCCGCACGTCGATCTGTTCTGGACCGGCGTGCTCAGCGTCGTGATCGGCCTGATCCTGTCCTCGGCGTTCTCGGCGATCCTGGTCTATGCGCAGGAACTGCTGCCCGGCAAGGTCGGCATGATCGCCGGCCTGTTCTTCGGCTTCGCCTTCGGCATGGCCGGCGTCGCCGCGGCCGTGCTCGGCGAACTCGCCGACGCCCGCGGCATCGAATTCGTATACCACGTCTGCGCCTGGCTGCCGGCGATCGGCCTCGTCACCGCATTCCTGCCGAATCTGCGCCGCCGCGCGGCGGCGTGACACGCGCCGAGTCGTTGGAGATCGACGGGCTTCCGCTCGGCCGCAGGCCGAGCGGGGCACTTCTCTTTGCTCGTGCACTGCGCCGCAGGAGCGGCGCGAACAGCGGAGCTGGCCGCGCAGCGGCGCAGGGCAGGATGCCCGGAGTCAAGAGAAGTGACCAAGAGAAAGCACGTTCAAGCAGAGCATCCCTCGGAGGACTTGCACCAAAGCTCTGCCAGCGGATGCATGTTCCAGTCCAACTCGGTCACTTCGATTGGAAGCGCCATTCGCTTCGCATGTCGGTCTCGTTTCACAAGCGAAGCGAATGACGTATCCGCTCGTGGCGGACGAGTCGTACACGGAGCTTTCATCCCCTCGCAAAATCTTCGTGCAGGTCCTCCGAGGGATGCTCTGCTTTCGAGGTGTTTCTTGGTTACTTCTTTGCACCA
>JAJPHA010000085.1 GCA_021325475.1 Rhodanobacteraceae bacterium
AATGGGGCCGCGACGCGCCGATTCAATCCGTTGAAAGTATACGCTTTTCCGGCCGCGGATTGAAGGGTGCGGCGGCCGCCGCGCGGATTCAGTCCCGCGGGCGGGCGAGAAAATCCGCCACCGCATCCTCGACTTGCGCCATGGCGCCGGCGGCGAAGGGATCGAAGGCGCGCGCGTCGAGCTCGCCGCGCAGCCAGGTGAGCTGGCGCTTGGCGAGCTGACGGGTGGCGAAGACCGCGCGGTCGCGGAATTCCGCCTCGTCGAAGGCGCCGTCCAGGAACTGCCACGCCTGCCGGTAGCCGACCGCGCGCAACGCCGGCAGATCCGGCCCGAGATCGCCGCGCGCGCGCAGGCGCCGCACCTCGTCGAGCAAACCGTGCGCCAGCATCGCGGCGAAGCGCTCGGCGATGCGCGCATGCAGCGCCGTGCGCTCGGCGGGGATCAGCGCGAGCTTGAGCACCCGATACGGAAAGCGCCGGCGCGGCGCACCCTGCTGCGCCGACAGCGGCCGGCCGGTGATCGCGATGACTTCCAGCGCCCGCTGGATGCGCTGCGGATCGCTCGCCCGGATACGCGCCGCCGCGGCCGGATCGAGCGCGGCCAGGCGCGCGTGCAGCGCGCCCCAGCCCTGCGTCGCGGCCTCGGCGGCCAGGCGCGCGCGCAACGCCGGATCGGCCTCGGGCAGCTCCGACAATCCCTGCTGCAAGGCGCGAAAGTAGAGGCCGGTGCCACCGACCAGCAACGGCACGCGGCCGCGGGCCGCGACCGCGGCCATCTCGCGCTCGGCATCCGCGGCGAACTCGGCAGCCGAGTACGGCTCGGCCGGATCGCGAATGTCGATCAACCGGTGCGGGAAGCGCGCGCGCGTGGCCGGATCGGGTTTGGCCGTGCCGATGTCGAGGCCGCGATACACCAGCGCCGAATCGACGCTGACGATGTCGAGCGCGAAGCGCTCCGAAAGGGCGCAGGCGAGCGCGGTCTTGCCCGCCGCGGTCGGGCCCATCAGGAAGATCGCCAGCGGACGCGGATCGACGGGCATCGCGCCATTCCGGCGGCGAGTCGGCGGACGCCGCGCGAATGCCGGGCGCGCTAGCCGCGTTTGCCGCCGACGAAAAGCAGCGCGGCGCCGACGATGACCGCGCCGAGTGCGGCCCAGGTCGGGATGTCGATGGTCTTGTTTTCGGTCACCGACAGTTCCACCGGCCCGATCTTCGCCTCGTGATTCTCCTTCGAATACGTAAAGCCACCATATACGAGGCCGAGGGCGCCGCCGACGACCAGGACCAGCGCGATGATGCGTATCGGATTCATGTCCGTCTCCCCGAATGATGCTGCGAAATACCGGCGGTCACGGTGCGATCCCGCCAAACCGCCGGATCCGCGGCCGACCACTATATGCCTATATGCCACGCCCCCGCACCAGGCGCAGCAAGACCATGATCACCGCAATGACGAGCAGGATGTGGATGAAGCCGCCCATGGTTTGGGAACTCACCAGGCCGAGCAGCCACAGAACGATGAGGACAACCGCAATGGTCTCGAGCATCTTGCCACTCCTTTTTGCCGAACGGATTGTGCATGCATCCCGCAGGCTATCGGCACGGAAGTGAATCGAATCTGTACACGGCCGCACGCCGTCGGCCGGTTTCCGGACGGCGGCCGCGAACCGCGCAAACCCCTATAATCCGCAGCCAAGGCTGGTCGGAGAGTTCCATGCAGGCAACGATGAAGGCGTTGGTCAAGCGCGAAGCCGCCAGGGGCATCTGGATGGAGCAGGTGCCGATCCCCGAGATCGGCCCGAACGAGGTGCTGATCAAGCTCGAGAAGACCGCGATCTGCGGTACCGATCTGCACATCTACAAATGGGACGAGTGGAGCCAGCGCGTGATCAAGCCCGGCCTCGTCATCGGCCACGAATTCGTCGGCCGCATCGTCGACCTCGGCCCGGGCGTGCGCGGCTACCAGGTCGGCCAGCGCGTCTCCGCCGAAGGGCATCTGGTCTGCGGCGTCTGCCGCAATTGTCGCGCCGGCAAGCAGCACCTGTGTCCGAACACCGTCGGCATCGGCGTCCATCGCAACGGCGCGTTCGCCGAGTACATCGCCATGCCGGCGTCGAACCTGTGGCCGATCCCGGACCAGATCCCGTCCGAGCTCGCCGCGTTCTTCGATCCGTACGGCAACGCCGCGCATTGCGCGCTCGAGTTCGATCTGATCGGCGAGGACGTGCTGATCACCGGCGCCGGGCCGATCGGCATCATCGCCGCCGGCATCGCCAAGCACGTCGGCGCGCGCAACGTCGTGGTCACCGACGTCAACGACTACCGGCTGAAACTCGCCGCCGACATGGGCGCCACGCGCGTGGTCAACGTGTCCAAGCAGTCGCTGCGCGAGGTGGTCAAGGACCTGCACATGCAGGGCTTCGACGTCGGCCTGGAGATGTCCGGCAACCCGCGCGCGTTCAACGACATGCTCGACGGCATGTACCACGGCGGCAGGATCGCGCTGCTCGGCCTGCTGCCGAACGGCGCCGGCATCGACTGGGACAAGGTCATCTTCAAGGGCCTGGTGCTGCACGGCATCTACGGCCGACGCATGTACGAGACCTGGTATAAAATGACGCAAATGCTGCTTTCTGGATTTCCGCTGCAGAAGGTGCTCACCCACCAGATCCACATCGACGACTTCCAGAAGGGCTTCGAGCTGATGGAATCCGGCAACTGCGGCAAGGTGGTGTGTTCATGGAACTAGAACCGGCGGCGGAACGCGACAACGCCACGCCAGTGGTGCCGCGACGCCGCTGGTTTCATCGCGAGTCGATCAGCCTGGCCGAAGTGGCGGTGCAGACGTTCGCCGTCGTGCTCGGCATTCTGCTGGCGCTCGCGATCGGCGAATGGAGCAAGGATCGCGAGGAGCGCCAACAGGTCACAGCCGCCGTGCGCGCATTGCGTGCCGAAGTCGAAAGCAATCGTGCGGAAATCGCAAACGCCCTGAAGCATATTGCGCAAAGCGATGCGGAGATGGCGGACAAGGCCAAGTCGGCAACGTCCTCCGAGCCGCGTCCGTGCACCGAAACCCCCGGCTGGCACGGCCTCGCTTATCCGCTGCTGCTCGATACCGCGTATCAAACCGCGATCGGTACGCAAATCCTGGCGCACATGGATTTCGACCGCGCGCAAATCGTCGCACACGTCTACGGCGAGCAGCACGTTTTCCAGAAGTATCTCGATCACGCGGTCGACTTCACCGCCACCGGAAAGCCGATGACGGTCGAATCCTGCCGCTACGTCATCGCGAGAGAGGAAAAGGCGATGCTCGACAAACTCGACGCCGCCTACACGACGTTTCTCGACAAGACGAAAAGCCCGGCGCTCTGAGGCGTTCATCGCAGATTCTGCACCGTTCTGGCAAACAGTACGGCCTCATGCATTTGATCAACAGAACGGTTGCCGCTCTTGTGCTGGCCTGCACGCTCGCGCACGCGCAGGACAGCGAACCCGAGCCGGTGCTGCCGGCCGCGGCGCTGGTGCAGCCGGCGCTGCTGTCCGGCCCCGACTTCCACGTCGTGCCGGAAGTGGCGGTGCGCGGCTACCTTGCGGATTTCCTGATCGACACGAAATACGGCCCGCTGCATGCCGACAGCGTCGAACTGCTCGCGATCCGCGTCGCCGAACTGCCGGCGCTCGATGCGCTCGAACGCGCCAGCCGCAGCGGCGCATTCGCGCACGCGCTGGCCGAGCGCGGCCGCAAGACCGGGCGTGCGCTGGTCAACGTGTTCGCGCATCCGATCGACACGATCACCGGCCTGCCGGCCGGCGTGGCGCGCTTCCTTGGCCACGAGTGGGAACTGTGGAGCGGCCGTGCGCAGACGCTGGCCGATCGCGGCTCGCGCGAATTCGAGAACAAGGGCGACCCGTATCGCGCACCGCCCGGGCCGATGACCGCCGGCCGCGACGCCGCGCCGGACGCCACCGAACCGCCACCGGAGAAGAAGAACCGCGCCTGTTACGCGCGCGCCGGCGCTGAATCCGCGCGCGAGGCGCGGCGCTATCTCAAGTACGGCCAGCAGCGCCGCGAGATGGCGAAGGTGCTCGGCGTCGATCCGAATTCCACAAATCCACTTTTGAACGAGCGCCTCGACCGGCTCGCCTGGGCAGCGGTGTGGGGCAATTTTTCCGGCGGCGCCGCGCTCGGCGAGATCACCGGCACCGCCGGCCAGGTGCTTTCCTACACCGGCAAGATCGACCAGTACGTCTACGACCTCGAGCCGGAGCAATTGCGCGCGCGCAACGAGCAGCGCCTGCTCGCGCACTGCAGCGATGCCTTCGCGGTGCGCCAGTTCCTGCGCCGTGGCGGCTTCACCGACACGCTGCGCACCGCGCTGATCGACGAATGGGAGAAGCTCAAGCCCGCGGCCGGCTGCAACGAGCTGATCGAGCTCGCCGCCACCACCCAGGGCGAGGTCGAGGCGCGCTATCTCATCGATGCGCTCAAGCTGATCCGCCGCCACGCCGACACCGGCGGCACGCTGCTCGTCACCGGCGCCGGGGTGGCCTGGCGCACGCACGAGGGCAAGCTGCTGCTGCCGCTGCCGGTCGATTACCTGACCTGGAATCGCGAGCTCGCCGCCTTCGTCGATCAGCCGGCGCTCGCCGCTCGCGACCGCACCGCGCTGATCGGCGGCGCGGCCTCGCCGCTCGCGCAGCGCGAACTCACCGCACGCGGCTTCAGCCTGGTGCTGCGCGCGCCGTTCGACGGCGCGCCGGCGTATGCGCAAAGCGATTTCGCGGCGCCGGCACAGGCCGGCCAGGACTGAGGCGAATCCCCGGCGACATCGCCGTGGCGAATCGCCCGCCGCGATCGGCGCGTCGTGGTGTAATCTTCCCTCCCCGCCAAGACCGATCGCCCGACACGCCATGGACTACCCCGCCCACGACCGCCTCCACGCCGAGCTCGATTCGATCCGCGACCAGGGCCTGTACAAGGCCGAGCGGGTGATCACCACGCCGCAGTCGGCGCGGATCCGCACCGACGACGGACGCGAGGTGCTCAACGTCTGCGCCAACAACTATCTCGGCCTGGCCGATCATCCCGAGGTCATCGCCGCCGCCAAGCGCGCGCTCGACACGCACGGCTTCGGCCTCGCCTCGGTGCGCTTCATCTGCGGCACCCAGGATCTGCACAAGCGGCTCGAGGCGACCATCGCGAAATTCTTCGGCACCGACGATGCGATCTTGTATACCAGTTGCTTCGACGCCAACGGCGGCCTGTTCGAGACGATCCTGAACGAGCAGGACGCGGTCATTTCCGACGCGCTCAACCACGCCTCGATCATCGACGGCATCCGGTTGTGCAAGGCCGAGCGGCGGCGCTACGCCAACGGCGACATGGCCGAACTCGAGCGGCATCTGCGCGAAACCCAAGGCAGGCGCACGCGACTGATCGCCACCGACGGCGTGTTCTCGATGGACGGCTACATCGCCAAGCTCGACGAGATCGTGCGGCTGAAGGAGAAGTACGGCGCGCTGCTGATGGTCGACGACTCGCACGCCACCGGCTTCGTCGGGCCGACCGGGCGCGGTTCGGCCGAGCTGCACGGAGTGATGGACAAAGTGGATATTTTCACTTCTACACTCGGCAAGGCGCTCGGCGGCGGGTCCGGCGGCTTCACCACCGGCCGCCGCGAGATCATCGAACTGCTGCGCCAGCGCTCACGCCCGTACCTGTTCTCGAACACCCTGCCGCCGCCGCTCGTCGCCGCCTCGATCCAGGTGTTCGAGATGCTGTCGGCGAGCACGGCGCTGCGCGACCGGCTGATGGACAACGCGCGCCACTTCCGCGAACGCATGACCGCGGCCGGCTTCGACCTCAAGCCCGGTTCGCATCCGATCGTGCCGGTGATGCTGTACGACGCCAAGCTCGCCCAGCAATTCGCGCGCGCGCTGCTCGACCAAGGCATCTACGCGATCGGCTTCTTCTATCCCGTGGTGCCGCAGGGTCAGGCGCGCATCCGCACGCAGATGAGCGCGGCGCACACGCGCGAGCACATCGATCGCGCGGTCGACGCGTTCGTCAAGGTTGGCAAGAAGCTCGGTGTATTGAACTGAGCGTCACCGAAAATACCCCTCCGCAAGGAAATAGACGATGCACAAGATCCCCGCCGGCACGGAGCTGGTACGCCCCTTCCTGCCCACGCGCGACTTCGATCTGTCGAAGCGCTTCTACGAGGCCCTGGGCTTCGAAAAGGTACTGGACGGCGAAGTCGCGATCTTCCGCGCCGGATCGGGCGGATTCATCCTGCAGCGCTTCTGGCAGAAGGAACTGGCCGAGAACCTGCTGATGCAGTTGATGGTCGACGATCTCGACGCCTGGTGGGCGCACCTGGATTCCCTGGACCTGAAGGCGCGCTTCGGCGTGCGGGCGCCGCAACCGCCGGCGATGCAGCCCTGGGGCCTGCGCGTGGCCTATCTGACGGATCCGGCCGGCGTGCTCTGGCACATCGCCGAACGCCGGCCCGGCATGCCGCAGGACTAACCGGTTCGCCGCGCCGCGCGCCGCGCCAGCGATCATTTCCGGTTCGCCTCCCGTTGCGCGGGACTGCGCGCGGGAGTGTCCCGCAAGTTCGCGCGCGCTGCACCCTGCAGGCGTCACGCGGCGCGGCGCAACGGCACGGACGCCAGCAACAACGATCCGCCGAGCACGACGAACACCCAGAAGAAGGGTTTGCCGGTGTAGAACACGGTGGCGAATCCGCTGAGCACGTAGAACGCGCCGATCGCGTCGCTGGCGAAGAACACGTTGCGCTCGCCGCGCCGCGCACGCCACCACACCCACAGACAAATCACGCCGAACACGAACATGCAGCCGCTGCAGAAATGCCACACGACGAGAATGATCGCGACCAGGCTCGCATCGAGCGCGGGGAACTTGCCGAACTCGGCGATCAGCTTGGCGGCGTTGGCATCGTGCCCGAAGGCGCCAAGCGCGATCAGCACGGCGGTGACGAGAAAGACAGTGGAGGCGAGTCGCTGCATGACCGCGCGCCTCACGCCCCCGCCACGCCGGCGAGCGGCTTGCCGGTTTCGAGCAGGGTCTTCAGGCTCGACAGGATCGCGGGCCAGCCGCCCTTGACCTGCGCGGCCGTGAGCGGCGCGTTCTCGACCTCGTGGATCACGGTGAGTTTGCAGTGGTCGCCGTGTTGCTCGATCAGGTAACTCACCTTCGACAGCTCGTGGCGTAGCGCCGGATCCCAGTGCACGCGCCAGGTGTGCACGAGTTTGCGCGGCGGGTCGATTTCCACGAACTCGCCGTCGACCAGCAGCGTGCCGTCCGCGCTCGCCGAACGGTACGGCCCGCCGACTTTCAGCGGCGTGGTGATTGCGCTGCCGTGGAAGTACTGGCGCGTGAATTCCGGATCGGTAATCGCTTTCCAGAGTTTTTCCGGCGTGGTGCGGATGTGGATCTCGAAGATCAGCTTGGTGTCCGGCCTGGCTTCCTCCAGGGCGGTTTTCAGCCGCGACAGCGCCGCGGCCATCGGTTCGGTGTAGCGGCTGACCCAGCGGTCGTGAATGCGCCGGATCGGCACGCGGTTCAGATAGTGCTTCTTCTCGCGTCCGGCGCGCTCGGTCGTGATCAGGCCGGCCTGCTCCAGCACCCGCAGGTGCTTCATCACGCCGAAGCGCGTCATCTGCGCGCGCTCGCACAGCTCCGCCAGCGTCTGCCCGTCGCGCCGGTTCAGGCGGTCGAGCAACTGGCGCCGGAACGGATCGGCCAGCGCCTTGAATACGACATCCATCGGGCGGCGATAATAAGTGACTATTTGGTCACGTGTCAAGCGCTTCGCTAGACTCTGCGGATGCCGATTCGAAATCGTAACGAAATCGCTCGCGCCGGCATGCCTCGGCATCCGCTGACGCAACCCCGGCCATGACCGCAGCCATCGTCGAGCGCTACGGTGACTTCGCGTTCGAGCGTGCCGGCGGCCTGTGCCGCCTGCGCACTGCCGCCGGGCTGACATTCGCGGCATCCGCCGGCGCCGTCGGCAGTGGCATCGCCGGCGTCGACACGCTCGGCGTGCCGGAAGCCGCGGCACCCGCCGGAGTGAGCGAGCAATTCCTGCGCCTGCGGTTTCGCTCGCGCGGATTCTTCACCGCCGAACCGGAGGCACACCTCGCGCTCGGCGTGATGGGGACATGGCGCAAGACGGACCCGTCGTCCGGAGGGGGCGGCCTGCTGATCGGGCACGGGCTGATCATCGGCAACGTTTCCGGTGCGCCCGACGGCTGCCGGGAAGCGCCGGTCGTACAGATCGAATCCTTCCGCGCGACGAGCAATGCGTTGCTCGCCGGCACGTGCAGTCCACGCCTCGAGGAATCGGCGTGGTACCGGTTGCAACTGCGCGCGACGCGCAACGGCGGGATCGCCTATCTGTTGCACGATGCGTCCGGGACGGTGCTGACGAACGTCGCAGGATCGGACCCCGCCGCCGATGTTCCGCCCGGCCTCGGCGGCTGGTGGATCACGCACGTGTTCAGTGACCACCATCCCGAGCGGGACTGGGTTTTCGACATCGCCGATCTCGAGATCGCCTGGCGCTAGTGCGTCCGCGCGCCGCTGCACGACTTGCACGATCCGCCGCCGCCGGGCATCTTGGACCGACATGATCCACTTCCGGCACGCCATCGTCCGCCCGCCGCCCGCGAGCTTCGCCGCGGGTCTGACCCGTGCCGATCTCGGCGCGCCGGATCTCGCCCTGGCGCGCGCGCAGCATGCGCGCTATTGCGCGGCGCTCGAACAGTGCGGGCTCGCGCTGATCCGGCTGCCGCCGGACGAGGCCCATCCGGACTCCTGCTTCGTCGAGGACACCGCGCTGCTCACCGGCCGCGGCGCGATCCTGCTGCGTCCCGGCGCGCCGTCGCGGCAGGGCGAGGTCGCGTCGATCGCCGCGGTGCTACGCGAGCGCTTCGACGAGCTGCCCGCGATCACCGCGCCAGGCACCGTGGACGGCGGCGACGTCTGCCAGGCGGACGGGCACTTTCTCATCGGCCTTTCGGCGCGCACCAACGTCGACGGCGCGCGTCAGTTGCAGGACCTGCTCGCGCGCCAGGGATTCACCTCCGCCACGATCGACCTTGGCGACCACGCCGACTTGCTGCACCTCAAATCCGGGCTGGGCTGGCTCGGCGACGGCCGCATCGCCGCGGTCGCCGCGCTGGCGGCGCATCCGGCCTTGCGCGCGTTCGAAGTGATCCCCGTGGCGCCACAGGAAAGTTACGCCGCCAATTGCATCCGCATCGGTCGCCATGTCATCCTCGCCGCCGGCCATCCCGGATTCGCTGCGGCGGTGCGCGCGCTCGGATACTCGGTCCTGGCGCTCGATCTGTCCGAGTTCCGCAAGATGGACGGCGCGCTGACCTGTCTGTCGCTGCGGTTTTGAACGCAAGCCTCGGAGTCCTCATGTCCTCGGAACACCGGATCGAACTCAACTGGTCGCGCGACGGCGGTCCGTTCGAGCGCGGCAATTACCCGCGCGATCACGTCGTCCGTTTCGCCGGCGGCCAGACCCTGCGCAATTCCGCCGCCGCCGGCGTGTACGGCGGCAATCCGGCGGCGAGCAATCCGGAAGAGCTGCTGCTGGCGGCGCTGTCGTCGTGCCACATGCTGACGTTTCTCGCCGTGGCCGCGAACCGCGGCTATGTGATCGACAGCTACCACGACGAGGCCGTCGCCCTGCTCGACAAGAACGCCGAGGGCAGGATGGCGGTGGTCAAGGCGGTGCTGGCGCCGAAGGTGCGCTTCGCCGGCGACCGCCAACCGGGCGCGGAGGATTACGCCAAGCTGCACGAACGCGCGCACGCGGCCTGCTTCATCGCCAATTCGGTGAAGACCACGGTCGAACTGCGCATTTGACCGGCATGTGACACAGGGAACGTGCAGGCGGGATGAAGATCGGATGGGGAGTTTCTTCACCGCGCGGTCACCGCTTCGCCGCCATACTGTGCGGCGTCGATCCGCCGTGCCCGTTCCATGAGCCGTCCGACCTCCGCCACCACGCCGCGTCGCGCCGTCCTCGCCGCACTCGTGCAATGGTTCGATAGCGGCGCCGTGGCGGTGGGCGATGCGGCCCACGCGGATCGCATCGACTGGCTGCGGGTGGTGCCGTTCATCGGTCTGCATCTGGCCTGTCTCGGCGTGTTCTGCGTCGGCGTCTCCGGCATCGCGCTCGCCGTCGCCGCGGCGCTGTACGCGCTGCGCATGTTCGCGCTCACCGGCTTCTATCACCGCTATTTCTCGCACAAGGCGTTCAAGACCACGCGCGCGCTGCAATTCCTGTTCGCGCTGCTTGGCGCCATGTGTGCGCAGCGCGGACCGCTGTGGTGGGCGGCGCATCATCGCAACCACCATCGCCATGCCGACACCGCCGCGGACCTGCATTCGCCGCTGCACCGCGGCTTCCTGTGGAGCCACATGGGCTGGTTCCTGACGCCGCGCGGTTTCCGCACCGACTGGCAGGCCGTGCCGGACTGGCAGCGCTACCCCGAACTGCGCTGGCTCGACCGCTTCGACGTCGTCGCGCCGACGGCGCTCGCGGTCGCGCTGTTCGCCCTCGGGCGCTGGCTGGAATCCGCGCATCCGGAATTCGGCACCAGCGGGGCGCAGATGCTGGTCTGGGGATTCTTCGTCTCCACCGTGGTGCTGTTCCACGCCACGGTCACGATCAATTCGATCGCCCATCGCTTCGGCTCGCGCCGCTTCGACACCCGCGACAACAGCCGCAACCATTGGCTGCTGGCGCTGCTCACCTTCGGCGAAGGCTGGCACAACAACCACCACCATTTCCCCGGGTCGGCGCGCCAGGGCTTCCGCTGGTGGGAGATCGATCTGACCTACTACGGCCTGCGCGCACTGGCGGCCTGCGGTCTGGTGTGGGACCTGAAGCCCGTGCCGGCGGGCCTGCGGCGGGCGCGCTGAGCGCATGCGCATCGCCGTGGTCGGCGCCGGCATCTCGGGTTTGGCGAGCGCCTGGCTGCTCGCGCGCGCCCACGAGGTGACGCTGTACGAGGCGAACGACTACCTCGGCGGTCATGTGCACACGCACGAGATCGAGCTTGGCGGCGCCCGCGTCGCCGTCGATACCGGTTTCATCGTGTTCAATCCGATGCACTATCCGCTGTTCGACCGGCTGCTGGCCGAACTCGGCGTCGCCACCCAGCCGACGACGATGAGCTTTGCGGTGAAGAACGAGACGAGCGGACTCGAATACAACGCCAGCGATCTCGGCGGGCTGTTCTGCCGCGGCGCCAATCTGGTTTCGCCGCGCTTCTGGCGCATGCTCGGCGACATCCTGCGCTTCTACCGCGAGGCGCCGGCGCTGCTGCAGCAGCCCGATGCCGGCCCCACGCTCGGCGAGTACCTGGCCGCGCAGCGCTATTCCGCAGCGTTCCGCGACGATCACCTGGTACCGATGGCATCCGCGCTGTGGTCGGCGCCCTCGGCGCGGATCCTCGAATTTCCCGCGCAATACCTGGTGCGGTTCCTGGCCAACCATCGCATGTTGCAGGTGCACGGCCGGCCGCCGTGGCGCGTGGTCGCCGGCGGCTCGCAGAGCTACGTGCGCGCGCTGCGCCGGCGCTGGACCGTGCGCGAGCGCATCGGCTGCGCGGTGCGGCGCGTGCGCCGCGACGGCGAGAGCGTGGCGATCGACAGCGCCGCCGGAGGCGAGCGTTACGACCAGGTCGTACTCGCCTGCCACAGCGATCAGGCGCTCGCGCTGCTCGCCGACGCGAGTGCGCGCGAACGCGATATCCTCGGCGCGATTGCGTACCAGGAGAACGACGCCGTGCTGCATACCGACATCCGTCTGCTGCCGCGGCGGCGCAGGGCCTGGGCCGCGTGGAACGCGCTCGTGCCGGGGGACGCCGGCGCGCCGTGCACGGTGAGCTATTGCATGAATCTGCTGCAATCGCTGACGACGCCGGAACCGCTGATCGTCACGCTCAACCGCACCGCGGACATCGCCGCGGACCGGATCCTGCGGCGCATGCGCTATCAACACCCCGTCCACACCGCCGCGAGCGTGGCCGCGCAGGCGCGCAAGGCCGAGATCCAGGGCGCGAACCGCACCTGGTTCGCCGGCGCCTACTGGGGCTTCGGCTTCCACGAGGACGGCATGCAGAGCGCGGTGGACGTCGCGCGCGCCCTCGGCGTGTCCTGGCCATGAACGTACCGCTCGCCAGCGCGATCTACGAGGGCTGGGTGCGGCATCGCCGCCACGCGCCGCATCCGCACGCGTTCCGCTATCGCCTGTACCTGATGTATCTCGATCTCGCCGAACTCGACCGGGTCTTCGCCGGGCGCTGGCTGTGGTCGGTGAACCGGCGCAATCTCGCCGAATTCCGCCGCAGCGACTACCTCGGCGACCCGCGCGTTCCGCTCGACGCCGCGGTGCGCGCGCGTGTGCGCGAGGCGACCGGCCGCGCGCCGGCGGGCCCGATCCGCCTGCTCACGCACCTGCGCACCTTCGGCCATTGCTTCAATCCGGTGAGTTTCTATTACTGCTTCGCCGCGGATGGCGCGACCCTCGACACGATCGTCGCCGAAATCACCAACACGCCGTGGCGGGAACGGCACAGTTACGTGCTGTCAGTGGCCGACGCCGAACGCCACGGCAGCGCCTGGCACTTCGGCTTCCGCAAGGAATTCCACGTTTCGCCGTTCCTGCCGATGCAGCGCGACTACGCCTGGCGCTTCACCACACCGGGCGAGACGCTGCGCGTGCACATGGACGTGCTCGACGGCACACGGCGCGACTTCGACGCCACGCTGGTGCTGGAACGCCGCGCGGCGAGCGGCGCGAATCTGGCGCGCGCGCTCGCCCGCTACCCGGCGATGACCCTGCGCGTGATCGCCGCGATCCACTGGCAGGCGCTCTTGATCTTTCTTCGACGCAACCCCGTGTACGATCATCCGAAATCCGACGCGAGCCCGCCATGAACGAGCACACCGCCCCCTCCGCCGCGCTGCCGGCTGCCGCCGGCTACGACGCGCTGGATCGCCTGCTGCGCGCGCGCCTGCGGCGACAGATGGCCGACTTGCGGGAGTGCCAATTGCGTCTGGTCGATGCGCTCGGCGAGTGCGTGCTCGGCGTGCCGGCGGCGGACCCGGCCGAGACGCTGCACGCCACGATCGAAGTATACGATGCCGCATTTTATCGTCGCCTCGCCGGGCACGGCAGCGTCGGCGCCGGCGAGGCGTATCTGGACGGCGCCTGGCGCTGCGACGATCTGGTGGCGCTGGTGCGCATGCTGGTGCGCAACCGCGCGCATCTGGACGCGCTCGACACCGGACTCGCCCGGCTCGGCGGCCTCGCGCTGCGCGCCTGGCATGCGCTCCGGCGCAACACGCACCGCGGCAGCCGGCGCAACATCGCCGCGCACTACGATCTCGGCAACGACTTCTTCGCGCTGTTCCTCGACGACAACCTGATGTACTCCGCCGCGATCTTCGCCGATCCGGACGAGCCCCTGGAGACCGCCTCGGCGCGCAAGCTCGAGCGCATCTGTCGCAAGCTGGCGCTGGCGCCACGCGATCGCGTGATCGAGCTCGGCGGCGGCTGGGGCGGTTTCGCCTTGTACGCGGCGCGGCGCTACGGCTGCCACGTGACCACCACGACGATCTCGCGCGAGCAGCACGAGCTCGCCTGCGCGCGCGTACGCGCGGCCGGGCTCGAGGACCGGATCACGGTGCTGTGCGAGGACTACCGCGACCTCACCGGCCGCTACGACAAGCTGGTCTCGATCGAGATGATCGAGGCGATCGGCCATCACTACCTCGAGGACTATTTTTGCAAGGTCGGCGACCTGCTCCGCGCCGACGGCATGGCCTTGATCCAGGCGATCACGATCGAGGACCACCGCTACGCGAAGGCGCTGCGGGCGGTCGACTTCATCAAGCGTCATGTCTTTCCGGGCAGCTTCATCCCGTCGATCAGCGCGATGCTCGGCGCGGCGGCGCGCGCGAGCGATCTCAAGCTGTTTCATCTCGAGGACATCGGCGACAGCTACGCCTGCACGCTCGCCGCCTGGCGCCGCCGCTTCCAGCGCTGCCTGCCGGCGGTGCGCGCGCTCGGCTACGACGAGCGCTTCGTGCGGCTGTGGGATTTCTACCTGGCCTATTGCGAAGGCGGCTTCCGCGAACGTTCGCTCGGCGACGTGCAGATGCTGCTGATCAAGCCCGGCTGCCACCGTCCGCAGTATCTGCCGGATCTGGATGACGCCCTGTGAATTTGTATAGAACTGCGCCAGATCATCGCCGGGCCGACGCCGTCTTCGGCCGAATCCTGCCATGACGCCGTGGCCCATCTTCGAGGTCTGGCTCGCCGCCGCGATCGCGATGCTGATCGGTTGGCTGATCCAGCTGCGCACGCGCAATGCCGGCATCGTCGACGCGATCTGGGCGGCGGGCATGGGCACGAGCGCCCTGTTCTACGCCTCGGTCGGCAGCGGTGGGCTGGCGTCGCGCGTCGCCGTCGCCACGCTCGGCAGCATCTGGGGATTCCGCCTGTGCCTGCACATTCTGGCCCGCGTGCTGAGCGAGCCGGAGGACGGCCGCTACCAGTATCTGCGCGCGTACTGGAACGACCATCAGGGCAAGTTCTTCGTGTTCTTCCAGGCCCAGGCGCTGCTCACCGCGCTGTTCTCGCTGCCGTTCTACGCGGTGGCGGAAAACCCCAAGGATACGCTGACGCTGCCCTGCGCACTGGGATTCGCCACCTGGCTGGTGAGCGTGATCGGCGAATCGGTGGCCGATGCGCAATTGTCCAGTTTTCGCAAAAATCCACAAAATCGCGGCAGGACCTGCCGCGTCGGGCTGTGGCGCTATTCGCGTCATCCCAACTACTTCTTCGAGTGGTTGCACTGGTTCGCCTACGTGTTCCTCGCCGTCGGCGCGCCATTCCCGGCCTGGCTGCTCAGCCTGCTCGGGCCGACGCTGATGCTGGCCTCGCTGGTGTGGATCACCGGCATTCCGTTCACCGAGGCGCAGGCGCTGCGGTCGCGCGGCGAGGACTACCGCGAGTACCAGCGCACGACCAGTATGCTGATTCCATGGTTTCCCAAGGGGAGAGCTGAGGGCTGAGGCTCGGAAACGACCATGGACAATCGGAAATCGGAAGAAGCGAATGGTGCGCGGTCGGCGGTGAGCACAGCGGGACGCTCGCCCTCCGTTCGGGTCGAGCCCATCGGCACGCACAGGACGGACGACTCGGCCGAAGGCGCAATATCGAACTCCACCAGCCCTCGCCGCTCAGCCCTCAGCCCTCTCCGGCTCGCCGAGCGCGGCGTTTTGCCGGACACGCTGATCCGCTTCGGCATCCGCCGGCTGTGCGCGCAACGGCTGCGCGAGGAGGGCGCGGGCGATGTCGCGCGCGCGTGGGCGCGCCGCCAACAGCGCATCGACGAACTCCGCACGAGTCCGGTCGCGATCCACACGGATGCCGCCAACGCCCAGCACTACGAGTTGCCGCCGCGCTTCTTCGAGCTGTGTCTCGGCCCGCGCCTGAAGTACTCGTGTGGCTACTTCGCCAACGGCGGCGCGACGCTCGCCGCGGCCGAGGACGCGATGCTCGCGCTGTACGGCGAGCGCGCCGAGCTGGCCGACGGCCAGGAGATCCTCGAGCTCGGCTGCGGCTGGGGCTCGCTCACCTTGTGGCTCGCCGAGCGCTACCCTCATGCGCGCATCACCGCGGTGTCGAACTCGCGGCCGCAACGCGATTTCATCGAGGCGCGTTGCCGCGAGCGCGCGCTCGCCAACGTGCGCGTGCTCACCGAGGACGTCAATCGTCTGGACTTGCCGGCGGCACGGTTCGACCGCGTGCTGTCGATCGAGATGTTCGAGCACATGCGCAATTACGCGACGCTGCTCGCCCGCATCGCGCGCTGGCTCGCGCCCGGCGGCAAACTGTTCGTGCACATCTTCTGCCACCGCGAGCTGCTCTATTTCTTCGAAACCGAAGACGAAGACGACTGGATGGGACGGCACTTCTTCACCGGCGGGCTGATGCCGGCGGCGGACACGCTCTTGTGGTTCCAGCGCGATCTGGCGATCGAGCGGCAGTGGCGCCTGCCCGGCACGCACTATCAGAACACCGCGAACGCCTGGCTCGCCAATCAGGACGCGCATCGCGACGAAGTGCTGGCCGTGCTGCGCGGCGTCCACGGCGCGCAGGCGCCGCTCTGGTTCCGGCGCTGGCGCATGTTCTGGATGGCCTGCGCGGAGCTGTTCGGCTACCGCGGCGGCAACGAGTGGCTGGTCGCGCACTACCGCTTCGCCAAGCCGTGACCCGACGACGGTGCGCCGCAATCGCGCCAGGCGCCGCTTCGGCAAGCCCGAATGGAAAAAGCCCGGCTTGCGCCGGGCTTTTTCGTCTTGCGTGAGCGACCGAGGGGTCGATCAGTTCTCGACCTTGAACTCCACGCGGCGGTTGCGCTGACGACCGGCCGCCGTGGCGTTGGTGTCGATCGGCTGGGTCTTGCCGTAGCCCTTCGGACCGTCGAGACGGCTGCGATCGATGCCGTGCTCGACCAGATAGTCGTACACGCCCTTGGCGCGGCGCTCGGACAGCTTCTGGTTGTAGGCATCGCTGCCGATCGCGTCGGTGTGACCGGCCACTTCGACGCGGACGTTCGGATAGCGCTTCAACGTATCCACGGCCTGGTCGAGGATGGCGACGGAATCGGCGGTCGGCGCCTTCAGCGACGGGATCAGCTTCTCGCCCGGCTTCGGATGGTCGAACTTGAATTCGACACCGCGCAGGTCGATGGCGACCGACGGCGGCGGCGTGGGCGTTTCACGCGTGGGGGCCGGCGGCGGGGCCGGCGGCGGATTCTCCTGACGCGCGGCGGGCGCCGGCGCGGCGTGGCCGCCACCGAAGCTGTAGGTCAGGCCGACGGTGATGATGCCGTCGGTGAAGCCGCTCTTGCTGTGCGTGAAGCCGGCGCGGGCCGCCGGCGTCGGCGTCGAGCCGTTCTGGCCGATGTAGTCCACATTGAGAGAATTGTTGTCGTGGTCGTAACGCGCGGCGACTTCACCGCGGAACGACAGCCGATCGGAGATGTTGTACTGCACGCCGATGCCGAGCGCGGCCATCGGATCCCAACCGCCGCTGCGCGACTCGAAGGAATCGGCGAGGAACGAGCCGGAGTACGCCTTGTGGCGCACGGCGCCGACCGCGCCCATCACGTACGGACGCCAGCCCGAGCCGATCTCGCCGAAGAAATACCGGCCGGCGACGTCGAGCTGCACGCTCTCCCACTGATGGCCGTTGCGCGGCGAGCTGTTCTTGAAATCCGCGTTATTGATGCCGTACTCGAAATCGAGGGCCAGGTTCGGATTGATCCACGTGCCGATACCGATGCCGGCATACAGCGAGGTCTTCGTGGTACGCGCGCTGTCCGGCACGTCGGCACCGATGCGCGGGGCAAGGTACCAACTGCTGTAGTCTTGGGCTTGCGCCACGCCTACCCCGCCCAATCCGAGGGCGATCAGCGCAAACAAGGTGTTACGTTTCATCGGAGTCTCCTCTGCTTTGGTTCTTGTGGGCGTCCGCTCCACCCATGCGGCACGCATACGCATATCGCCACATCCGGCGAATCCGTGTCGCGTTAATTATATGTTATCACGATGCTAACGCGAGTCCAGCCAGTCTAGCAAAATCAATTTTTTACCTCCAGCACGCCGCGCTCGCGAAGCCGCCCGGCCCTGCTGGCCCGCCGGTTGGCGCAAGTGACTGTTGGCACTGGACTTTCGGCCATGGGAGGGTCTGGTCGCGTCTAGATGGTCCCGGCTTCGGCCGCCGCGCCGCGCCTCCACAACCTCCATCACACCCTTGCCGTGCGAGAGTTCGATTCCCCTCGACAGCCAAAGCTTCCGCTCGGCCGCAGGCCGAGCGGGTCACTTCTTTGCTGGTGCAAAGAAGTAACCAAGAAACACCTCGAAAGCAGAGCCTCCCTAGGAGGACCTGCACAAGGAATCCGCGAAGGGATGAAGACTCCGTATACAACTCGTCCGTGGCAGACTGATACGCCGTTCGCTTCGCTTGCGACAGAAGACCTGCATGCGAAGCGACTGGCGCTTTCGGCCGGAACGACCGAATTGTCCTGGAACATGCATCCGCTTGCAGAGCTTTGTGACCCGCTCGCCGGGCGCGAGCGGAAAACCCCAGGATGCGCTTGAAACAAAGAACAAGATCACTTCCGTGCTGCCCTCACCCGCGCCTTCGGCGCGGCCTCTCCCGCCAACGGGAGAGGCGGCACACTGAATTTCAGCGCCAATCAGGATGGGGCTCAAGGCGCCAGAACTGCTACTCCACTTGTTCCGAGGTGGCTAGAGCGTCCAGAGATCGAGCCATTGCGGCACGGGCAGGGCGGCCAGCCGCTCCGGGTTGCCTACGACCTCCAGGATGCGCGCGACCTGCCGCGCCGGCAAATGTCCGGCGATGGCATCCTCGAATTTGCGCATCAGCACCGGAATGCCTTCGTGACGCCGCTTGCGATGGCCGATCGGATAGTCGATCGACACCTTCTCGGTCTTGCTGCCGTCGCGGAAGAACACCTGCACGGCATTGCCGATGTAGCGCTTGTCCGGATCGAAATAGTCCTTGGTGAATTGCGGGTTCTCCTTCACCGTCATCTTCTCGCGCAACGCGTCGATGCGCGGATCGGCGGCGACCGCGTCGGTGTAGTCCTCCGCGGTCAGACGGCCGAAGATCAGCGGCACCGCGACCATGTACTGCAGGCAATGGTCGCGATCGGCGTAATTGGCGAGCGGCCCGGTCTTGTCGATGATGCGCACGCCGGCTTCCTGGGTCTCGATCTCGATGCGCTCGATCGTCTCGAGCCGATCCTTCACCTGCGGATGCAGCTTCATCGCGCACTCGACCGCGGTCTGGGCGTGGAACTCGGCCGGGTAGGAAATCTTGAACAGCACGTTCTCCATCACGTAGCTGCCGAACGGACGCTCGAACTCGAACGCCTTGCCCTTGAACGCCACGTCGTAGAAACCCCAGGTCTTCGCCGTCAGCGCCGAGGGATAACCGACGCAGCCCTTGACCGCGTTGAGCGCGTGGATCACCGCGCGCCGGCAGGCATCGCCCGCGGCCCAGCTCTTGCGCGGACCGGTGTTCGGCGCGTGGCGATAGGTGCGCAGCACGCCGTTGTCGATCCAGCTGTGCGATACGGCGTTGATGATGTCCTGCTTGCTGCCGCCGAGCATGTGCGTGGCCACCGCGGTGGAGGCGAGCCGCACCAGGATCACGTGATCGAGACCGACGCGGTTGAACGAATTCCTGAGCGCATACCCGCCCTGGATCTCGTGCGCCTTGATCGCGTAGCCGAGCACATCACGCACGGTGAGCGGCGCGTCGCCCACACGCAGATTCCGGCGCGAAACATAGTCGGCCACGGCGAGGATCGTGCCGAGGTTGTCCGAGGGATGGCCCCACTCGGCGGCGAGCCAGGTGTCGTTGAAATCGAGCCAGCGCACCTGCACGCCGATGTTGTACGCCGCCTGCGCCGGATCGAGTTCCCACGCCGTGCCCGGCACGCGCGCGCCGCCCGGCAGCGTCGCGCCGGGCACCAGCGGCCCGAGGTGCTTGACGCATTCCGGAAACTTCATCGCCAGCATCGCGCAGCCGAGCGAATCGAGCAGCATGTAGCGCGCAGTCTGGTAGGCCTCGGCCGAATCGATGCGGTAGTCGGCAACGTAGTTGGCGATGTCGACAATCGGCGGATCGGGCTCCGGTCGCTTGGCCGAACGGATGTCGTGGTTCATGGATGGTTCCGGCGTTGGAAAATTGGGGGGCGAATTTTGCCAGATTCGTGCGGCGTTCGCCTTGCGGCGCGACGCGAGGCGCGCGCAAAGTCGCCGCGTCGCGGCGGCTGAGACGCTGCTGCCATAGCGTGGTCAGTCATGCAGGCGCAGAATTCGCCCATGGCGCTCGAGCATTTCCATCCCGCCGTCGCCGCCTGGTTCCGCGGCGCGTTCCCGGCACCGACACCGGCGCAGAGCCGGGCGTGGCGTGCGCTCCAGTCCGGCCGGCACGCGCTGATCGCGGCGCCGACCGGTTCCGGCAAGACGCTGGCCGCGTTCCTCGCCGCGATCGACGAGCTCGTGCGGCGCGGCCTCGCCGGGGAACTCGCCGACGAAACCGGCATCGTCTACGTCTCGCCGCTCAAGGCGCTGTCGAACGATGTACGCATCAACCTCGAGGCGCCGCTGTGCGGCATCCGCGACAAGCTGCTGGAGATGGGCTTGCCGGACGTCGCGATCCGCGTGAGCGTGCGCACCGGCGACACGCCGCAGGCCGAACGCGAGGCGATGCGGCGACGGCCGCCGCACATCGTCGTGACCACGCCCGAGTCGCTGTACATCCTGCTCGGTTCGGCCTCCGGCCGGCGCATGCTCGCGAGTACGCGCACGGTGATCGTCGACGAGATCCACGCGCTGGCACCGAACAAGCGCGGCGCGCATCTCGCGTTGTCGCTGGAACGGTTGGAGGCGCTGTGCGAGCGCCGCCTGATCCGCATCGGCCTTTCCGCCACGCAGAAACCGATCGCGGAGGTGGCGAGGTTCCTGCTCGGCTCTTCCCTTCTCCCGCCGGGAGAAGGTGGCCCGGCTTCGGAACAAGCCGGGCCGGATGAGGGTTCGGGAACCATGAGGTGTTACACCGATGCCGAACCCTCGGCCCTCGGCCCTCGGCCCTCCAGCCCCGACATCGAAATCGTCGATGTCGGCTACACACGCGCACGCGATCTCGCGCTCGAGCTGCCGCCGGCGCCGCTGGCCGCGGTGATGTCGGGCGACGTCTGGGAACTCGTCTACGCGCGCCTCGCCGAGTTGATCGAGAGCCACCGCACCACCCTGATCTTCGTCAACACCCGCCGCCTGGCCGAGCGCGTGGCGCGGCATCTGTCCGAGCGGCTCGGCAAGGATGCGGTGACTTCGCACCACGGCAGCCTGGCGCGCGAACAACGGCTCGCCGCCGAGCAGCGCCTGAAACGCGGCGAGCTGCGCGCGCTGGTCGCCACCGCCTCGCTGGAGCTCGGCATCGACATCGGCGAGGTCGATCTGGTCTGCCAGCTCGCCTCGCCGCGCTCGATCGCGGCGTTCCTGCAACGCGCCGGACGCGCCAACCACGCCGTCGGCGGCACACCGAAGGCGCGGCTGTTTCCGTTGTCGCGCGACGACCTGGTCGAATGCACCGCGCTGCTCGATGCGGTGCGCCGCGGCGAGCTCGACACCCTGCATGTCGCACGCAACGCGCGCGACGTGCTGGCGCAGCAGATCGTCGCCGAAGTCGCCTGCCGCGAGTGGCGCGAGGACGAGCTCTTTGCCCTGGTGCGCCGCGCCTACCCGTTCGCGGCGCTGACCAGGGATGCGTTCGGCGCGATCGTGCGCATGCTCGCCGAAGGCTTCACCACGCGGCGCGGGCCGCGTGCGGCGTATCTGCATCGCGACGCGGTGCACGGCGTGCTGCGCGCCCGGCGCGGCGCGCGCCTGACCGCGCTCACCTCCGGCGGCGCGATTCCCGACACCGCCGACTACGAGGTGGTGCTGGAGCCGCAGGGTCTGCGCGTCGGCACGGTGCACGAGGACTTCGCCGTCGAGAGCATCGCCGGCGACATCTTCCAGCTCGGCAACGTTTCCTACCGCATCCTGCGCGTGGAACGCGGCCGCGTGCGCGTGGAGGACGCGCACGGCGCGCCGCCGACGATTCCGTTCTGGCTCGGCGAGGCACCGGGTCGCAGCGACGAGTTGTCGTGCGCGGTGTCGCGCCTGCGCGCGGAGATCGCCGCGCGACTCGAAACCGGCGCGGCCGCGGCGCGAGCCTGGCTGATCGAGGAGGTCGGCCTCGACGAATCCGCCGCGCGGCAGCTGGTCGACTATCTCGGCGCCGCGCAGGCCGCCTTCGGCATGCTGCCGACGCAGACGGCGCTCGCGCTGGAGCGTTTCTTCGACGAATCCGGCGGCATGCAGCTCGTCATCCACTCGCCCTACGGCAGCCGGCTCAATCGCGCCTGGGGCCTGGCGCTGCGCAAGCGCTTCTGCCGCACCTTCAACTTCGAGCTGCAGGCGGCGGCGACCGAGGACGCGATCGTGCTGTCGCTTTCGACCAGCCACAGCTTCCCGCTCGCCGAGGTCACGCGCTATCTGCACGCCGACACGGTGCGCCACGTGCTGATCCAGGCGTTGCTCGATGCGCCGATGTTCGGCGTGCGCTGGCGCTGGAACGCGACCACCGCGCTCGCCCTGCCGCGCTTCGTCGGCGGCGCGAAAGTGGCGCCGCAACTGCAACGCATGAAGGCCGAGGACCTGCTCGCCAGCGTGTTTCCGGATCAGGTGGCCTGTCTCGAGAACATTGTCGGCGAACGCCAAATCCCCGACCACCCGCTGGTGGCGCAGACCCTCGACGACTGCCTGCACGAGGCGATGGATGTCGCCGGTCTCGAACGTCTGCTCGCCAAGCTGCAAAGTGGACAAATCCACTTTGTCTGCCGCGACCTGACCGCACCGTCACCGCTGGCCAGCGAAGTGCTGAGCGCGCGCCCCTACGCCTTCCTCGACGATGCGCCGCTGGAGGAGCGCCGCACCCAGGCGGTGATCGGTCGCCGCTTCGGCGATCTCGCCTCGACCGACGACTTCGGCCGCCTCGACGCGCAGGCCATCGCCGCGGTGTGCGAAGAAGCCTGGCCGCAGGCGCAGACCGCCGACGAGCTGCACGATGCACTGATGACGCTCGGCTTCCTAACCGACGCCGAGGCGCACGCCGAGGCCGCCTGGCCGAATCTGCTCGCGGAACTCGCGCAGCAACGGCGCGCCGCCCGGTTGGGCCCGCCCCGCACGACGCCGGGCGGTCTGTGGATCGCGGCCGAGCGCCGCCCGCAGTTCGAGCGACTGTTCCCCGACGCAACGTATCCGCCCGAGCTGATCGCGCCGGCGGACTACGCGGCGATGCCATGGACGCGCGAGACCGCGCTGGTCGATCTCGTGCGCGCGCGTCTGACCGGGCTCGGCCCGACCACGGCGACGGCGCTGGCCGCGTCGCTGAACCTGCCGCGGAACGAGATCGACGCCGCGCTGCTGGCGCTCGAAACGGAAGGTTACGTGCTGCGCGGCCGCTTCACCGCCGATGCGTTCTCGCGCCGTCCGGCCGCCGACGGTCGAACCGTCGCGGACGAAGCCGCCGACGAAATCGAATGGTGCGAGCGGCACCTGCTCGCCCGCATCCACCGCTACACCGTGCATCGCCTGCGCCGCGAGATCGAGCCGGTGGCGCCGCGCGACTTCCTGCGCTTCCTGTGCGAATGGCAGCACGTCGCGCCGGGCGCGCAGGTCAG
>JAJPHA010000134.1 GCA_021325475.1 Rhodanobacteraceae bacterium
ACTCAAGTCCTGAACGATCGGGAATGTACCGCTCCGGCTTTTCGAGCCCCCTTGAGTCAAGGGGGCAATCAAACCCTTGCTGCGCAAGGGTTTGATGGGGGTTGTGGAGGTGCGGCGGCACAGCCGAAGACGGCAACATGCGGATTTGACCAGACCCTCCTACAAAATATAGCGACTCAAGTCCTGGTCCTGCACCAGCGCAGCGAGATGCGCGTCCACGTAGGCCGCGTCGATAGTATAGCGTTTGCCGCCGTGGTCCGGGGCCTCGTAGGAGATCGTGTCGAGCAGGCGCTCGAGCACGGTGGCGAGCCGGCGCGCGCCGATGTTCTCGGTGCGCTCGTTCACCGTGTGCGCGATCTCGGCCAATCGGCGCACGCCGTCGGGCGTGAAGTCGAGCGCGACACCTTCGGTGGCGAGCAGCGCGCGATACTGCTTGGTCAGCGCGCTGTGCGGCTCGGTCAGGATGCGCTCGAAATCGGCGGCGCTGAGCGCGGCGAGTTCCACGCGGATCGGGAAGCGGCCCTGCAGCTCGGGGATCAGGTCCGAGGGCTTCGCCAGCGAGAACGCGCCGGAGGCGATGAACAAGATGTGATCGGTGCGGACGATGCCGTACTTGGTCGATACCGCCGAGCCTTCCACCAGCGGCAGCAGATCGCGCTGCACGCCTTCGCGGCTCACCCCGGCGCCGTGCCAGTCGCCGCGCTGCGCGATCTTGTCGATCTCGTCGATGAAGACGATGCCGTTCTGCTCGCAGGCGGTGAGCGCGCGCGCCTTGATTTCCTCGTCGTTGATCAGGCCGGCGGCCTCCTCGTCGATCAGCAGCGGCCGCGCCGCGGCGACGGTGAGCTTGCGCCGCTGCCGGCGCTCCCCGGCGAGCGAGGAGAACATGCCGCGCAATTGCTGCGTCATCTCCTCCATGCCGGGCGGGGCGACGATGTCCACGCCGACGTTGATCGCCGTCTCGATCTCGATCTCGCGGTCGTCGAGCCTGCCCTCGCGCAATTGCCGCCTGAGTTTCTGCCGCGTCTCGCCGTCGGCCGCATTCGGCGCCGGTTCGCCGGCGAAGCCGAGCGGTTGGCGGCGCGGCAGCAGGGCGTCGAGCAGGCGTTCCTCGGCACGGTCCTCCGCCTGCGAACGCACCCGCGCCTTGGCCTCATCGCGCGCCATCTTCACCGCGACGTCGGCGAGGTCGCGCACGATCTGCTCGACGTCCTTGCCGACGTAGCCGACCTCGGTGAACTTGGTCGCCTCGACCTTGAGGAACGGCGCGTTCGCCAGATGCGCGAGCCGGCGCGCGATCTCGGTCTTGCCGACCCCGGTCGGGCCGATCATGAGGATGTTCTTCGGCGTGATCTCCTCGCGCAGTTGCGGCTCGAGCTGCATGCGCCGCCAGCGGTTGCGCAGCGCGATCGCGACCGCGCGCTTGGCCGCATTCTGGCCGATGATGTAGCGGTCGAGTTCGTTGACGATTTCGCGGGGGGTGAGGGCGGACATGGGGAGCAGGGCTGAGGGCGAAGGGCCAAGAGTCGGGGCTGCGGCTTTTCGGCCCTCAGCCCTCGGCCCTCCTTCAAAGTTCTTCAATCGTAATGTTGTGATTCGTATAAATGCACACCTCGCCGGCGATGTGGAGCGCCTTCTCGACGATCTCGCGCGCCGACAGTGCGGTGTTCTCGAGCAGCGCCCGGGCCGCCGACTGCGCGTAGGGTCCGCCGGAGCCGATCGCGATCAGGCCGTGCTCCGGTTCGAGCACGTCGCCGTTGCCGGAGATGAGCAGGCTGGTGTCCTTGTCGGCCACCGCGAGCATCGCCTCGAGCCGGCCGAGGCGCCGGTCGGTGCGCCAGTCCTTGGCGAGTTCCACCGCGGCGCGGGTGAGCTGGTGGCCGTGCTTGGTGAGCTTGTCCTCGAACAGCTCGAACAGGGTGAAGGCGTCCGCGGTGGCGCCGGCGAAGCCGGCGAGCACGGCGCCGTTGCCGAGGCGCCGCACCTTGCGCGCGTTCGCCTTGACCACGGTGGTGCCGAGCGTGACCTGGCCGTCGCCGCCGATCACGACCCGGCCGTCGCGACGCACGGAGACGATGGTGGTGGCGTGAAAGGCTGCGGACATGGCGCTCGCCGAGGTGGGAAGCATCGGAGATAAGGGCGGCCGAGCGGAATCCAAGCCGCGCGCCTGACCGCCGTCGCCCGGCCCGGAACGATACCGCCAAAACGGAGCGAGCGCATGCACGCGGGTTTGCCGTCGCCACGCTTGCCGCGCGCGGCGAACGCAATACCGCAGGTGCCCGCTGCTGCGCGAATCGCACCGAATTCCGACCGGTCAAGCCTTCCGGCGTTTCGCGCGCGGATGCGCCGCATCGTAGACCCGCGCGAGGTGCTGGAAGTCGAGGTGCGTGTAGATCTGCGTGGTGCCGATGTCGGCGTGGCCGAGCAGCTCCTGCACGGCGCGCAGGTCGCCGGAGGACTCGAGCACGTGGCTGGCGCAGGAATGGCGCAGCAGGTGCGGGTACACGCGCTTCCACACCCCCTGGTCCTTGGCGCGCCGCTTGAGGCGCCGCCGCACCGCGGCGGGCGACAGCGGCCGGCCGAGGCGCCCGCGCACCAGCGGATCGTCCACGCCGGGGCGGTCCTGGGCGGCGAGCGCGGCGAGCGCGGCGCGCGCCTGGCTGCCCACCGGCACGATGCGCGTCTTGCGGCCCTTGCCGGTCACCCGCACCAGACCCTCGTCGAGGTCGAGATCGCGCCAGCACAGCGCGGTCAGTTCCGCCACGCGCAGGCCGCTCGAGTATAAAAGTTCAAAAAGTGCGCGATCCCGGATGGCGTCCGCATCGTCCGCCGGAAACTCGAGCAGTGCCGCCACCTCGTCCACGTCCAGCACCTGCGGCAGCTTGCGCGGCGCCTTCGGCGCGCGCACGCCGAGCGCCGGATTCGCCGCGGCCTCGCCCGCGCGCGCGAGATGGCGGTAGAAGCTGCGCACCGCCGACAGCATGTCGCGCAGCGTGCCGGGCGCGAGGCCGGCGCGGTGCGCGGCGGCGACGAAGGCCTGGATCTGCTCGGCGCGCACCTCGCGCCAGCGCGTCACGCCCGCCGCCGCGACCGTCGCGCGCAGCCGCTCGAGCGTGCGCGCGTAATTGCGCACGGTCGCCGGCGAGTAGCGGCGTTGGTCGCGCAGATGAGCGAGGAACCGCGCGATCGCGTCGTCGAGCGGCGCGGCGACCATGCGCGTCAGTCGAACCGCGCGACCGCGGCGGCGATCGCCTCGGCGATCAGGCGCAGGAACACCGTGCCCATGCCGGGGTGGAAGCGGTGCGCGTCGTGGCTGCCGATCGCGAGCATGCCGATGCGATCGACCGGCAGCAGCGCCGCCGAGCGCACCTCGTCCGCGCGCGCGCCGAACAGCGCGGCGAGCTTGTCCGGCTGCAGGCGTCCACACAACGGCTCGCCGCGGGCGAGGAATTCGCCGAACGCCGGCAGATCGCGCGCGCCGTTCGGCGCCAGGATCAGCCAGTCCGTGGCGGGCAGCTCGGCGCTCGCGGCGCGGAACAGCACCAGCCGCACCAGCACGCCGTCGTCCGTGCCGGCACCGTCCGGCTCCGCCGGGCGGCTGCGGCGCGCACCGGCGCCGGGGAAGTCCTCGGTGAGCGCGGCGACGACGCGGCGCACGCTGTCGCCGAGGCTGCGCTCGCGCATCAGCGCGACGGTGAACGCATGCACGCGCAGCATGAGCTGCTCGTTGTCGCTCGCGGTCTCGATCAGCTCGCGCAGGCGGCGATTGAGCTCGCGGTTCTGGTCGCGCAGCACCTCGAGCTGGTAGCTCGCGAGCGACGTCGTCGCGCCCTGGTCGCGCGGCACGCTCAGCGACAGCGCGATGTCGGGAAATTCGCCCAGGAAGTCCGGATGCCGGCGCAGGTAGCTCGCCACCTCCAGCGCGCTCGGGCCGTCCTTCACGCCGGTTTCGCTCATGCCTCGCATTCTCCCTCGAAAACGAATTCGGCCGGGCCGGTCATCCACACCGGCGTGCCGGCGCCGTCCCAGCGGACGCTGAGCATGCCGCCGGGCAGTTCCACCGCGACCTCGGCGTCGAGTTTGCCACGCCGGCGCAGGATCGCAACCGCGGCGCAGGCGCCGCTGCCGCAGGCGAGCGTCTCGCCGACGCCGCGTTCCCACACCCGCAGGCGCACGTGGCCGCGGTCGCGGCGTTCGGCGAAGCCGACGTTGGCGCCTTCCGGAAAAAGTGGATTCGTGGACAATGCGGCACCGCGCGTCGCCACCGGCGCGGCGGCGACGTCGGCGACCTCGATCAGCGCGTGCGGATTGCCCATCGACACCGCGCCGAATTCGAGCTCCGCGCCGTCGATCGCGACGCGATAGGCGTCGGCCTCGGCGGCGACCGCGAGCGGGATCGCGCGCGGCGCGAACACCGGTTCGCCCATGGCCACGCGCACGCGGCCGTCGTCGAGCAGTTCGACGGCGACCGGCCCGGCCGGACTCTCCAGCCGCGTCGTGCCCGCGCCGAGCGCGCCGGCGCGGCGCAGCCACGCCGCGACGCAGCGCACGCCGTTGCCGCACTGGCCGGCCGGCGAACCGTCGGCGTTGTGGATGGCGTAACGGAACGCGCAGCCCGGATCGCGCGCCGGTTCGATGGTGAGCAATTGGTCGAAACCGATACCGCGGTGGCGGTCGCCGAGTCGCGCGATTCGTGCGGCGTCGAGACCGAGCGGCCGCGCGCGGCAATCGACGATCACGAAATCGTTGCCGATTCCGTGCATCTTGCTGAAGCGCAGACGCATCGCCGCCTACGGCGTGCCGCCGCCGGTATCCTTGCGGTCGTTCGCGGCGGGCGGCGGCGTGGCCGGCGCCGGCGGCTTCGCCGCCGGCGCGGCTTGATCGGGCAGCACCAGCGGGCCCTTGTTGCCGCAGGCGGCGAGCAGAAGTGCAGAAAACGCGAGAATGGCGACGGAAAGCGGACGCATGATGCTCCCGAGTTGGGTGTGCGCGGAGTATAGCGTTTCGGGCGCGGCACTTCCGCCCACGTCGAATCGGGTCGAATGCGCGGCGGCCGCTCGAACGAGGATGGCCGCGTGCAAGAAGGTGCGCAGTCGGCGTGCCGGGGACGTCAAACCGGCGTCAGATTCGCGTAGGCGACCACCAGCCATTTGGCGCCGGCGTGCTCGAAGTTGACCTGCACGCGGGCGTGGGCGCCGGCGCCTTCGGCGTCGACCACCACGCCTTCGCCGAAGCTGGCATGACGCACGCGCTGGCCGAGCTTGAGCGGCGCGGCGTCGCCGCCGTCGTCGACGTAGCGACCGGCGTAGAGCGGCCGCGACACCTGCACGCGCGGCCGCACTTCGTGCAGCAGCTCGCGCGGCAGTTCGTTGAGGAAGCGCGACGGACGGTTGTAGGTTTCGGCGCCGTGCAGCCGGCGCGACTCGGCGTAGGACAGGATCAGGCTGCGCTGCGCGCGGGTGATGCCGACGTAGGCGAGCCGGCGCTCCTCCTCCAGACGGCCGGGCTCGTCGAGCGATTTCTGGCTCGGGAACAATCCGTCCTCGAGACCGACCAGGAACACCAGCGGAAATTCGAGTCCCTTGGCCGAGTGCAGCGTCATCAACTGCACGCAGTCCTCCCACGGCTCGCCCTGGGCTTCGCCGGCCTCGAGCGCGGCATGGGCGAGGAACGCGGTGAGTTCGGAGAAACCGGCCTCGAGGTCCTCGGGCGTGCGCTCGAAGCGCGCGGCGACGTTGCCGAGCTCGTCGAGGTTCTCGACCCGCGACTCGGCGCTGCCGCGCGCATCGGCCTCGTAGTACTCGCGCAAGCCGCTGCGGGCGATGGCCTGTTCGATCTGCTCGGCCAGCGACAGCGGTTCGCCTCCCGCGCACGCCGCCGCGAGTTCGTCGATCAACCGCACGAAGCCGTGCAGCGCGTTCTTCGCCCGACCGGCCAGGGCGTGGCCGGCGAGTTCCGCGCGCGCCGCCTGCCACAGCGAGACGCGCTCGGCGCGGGCGCGCTGGCGCACCGTATCGAGCGTGCGTTCGCCGATTCCGCGCGGCGGCGTGTTGACCGCGCGCTCGAACGCGGCATCGTCGTCGCGGTTGGCGACCAGGCGCAGATAGGCGAGCGCATCCTTGATCTCGGCGCGGTCGAAGAAGCGCAGGCCGCCGTAGACCCGGTAGCGGATGTCGTGCTGGATCAGTTGCTCCTCGAAGTTCCGCGACTGCGCGTTGGATCGGTATAAAACCGCGCATTCGCTCGCTTTTCCACCTTGTTGCAAATGTTCGCGGATGCGCTCGACGACGAAGCGCGCCTCGTCCTGTTCGTTGTAGGCGGCATACAGCTCGATCGGCGCACCGGCCTGTCCGGCGGTCCACAATTGCTTGCCGAGGCGCTGCGGATTGTGGGCGATGATCGCGTTGGCGGCGTGGAGGATGTTCGCGGTCGAGCGGTAGTTCTGTTCCAGGCGCAGCACCGTCGCGCCGGGGAAGTCGCGCAGGAAATGCTGTACGTTCTCGACCCGCGCGCCGCGCCAGCCGTAGATCGCCTGATCGTCGTCGCCGACCACGAACACCCGGCCGGTGTCGCCGGCGAGCACGCGCACCCAGGCGTACTGGATCGTGTTGGTGTCCTGGAACTCGTCGATCAGCAGGTGCCGGTAGCGCGCGCGGTAATGCGCGAGCAGCGCCGCGTCGCCGAGCCACAGCTCGTGCGCGCGCAGCAGCAGTTCGGCGAAATCGACCAGCCCGGCGCGCCGGCAGGCGTCCTCGTAGGCGCGGTAGATGTCGAGCAGGGTACGGGTGAGCGGATTGCTCTCGCTGCGGAACGCCTCCGCGCGCTTGCCCTCGTCCTTGGCGGCGTTGATGAACCATGCCGCCTGGCGCGGCGGAAATCGCGCCTCGTCGAGGCCGAGCCCCTGGATCACGCGCTTGAGCAGGCGCTGCTGGTCGTCGGCGTCGAGGATCTGGAACGTCTCCGGCAGCCCGGCCTCGCGCCAGTGCTGGCGCAGCAGGCGGTGGGCGATGCCGTGGAAGGTGCCGACGGTGAGGCCGCGCGTGCCCTGGCGGATCAACGGTTCGCAGCGCGCGCGCATCTCGCCGGCGGCCTTGTTGGTGAAGGTGACGGCGAGGATCGACCACGGCGAGGCATGCTCGACCTCGAGCAGCCAGGCGATGCGATGCGTGAGCACGCGCGTCTTGCCGGAGCCGGCGCCGGCGAGCACCAGATAGTGGCCGGGCGGCACGCTGACCGCGGCGCGTTGCGCCGGATTGAGCTCGTCGAGCAGATGCGAGACGTCCATTGCGGAATTGTACCGACGCGGCGCGGGCGGGGCGTGCAACTTTTTTCCGAGCGCGGATTCTGATACACGACCATCGGAGGCCGTCGATGTCGCGATTCCGTTCGCTCCTGCTGCTGCCGTTGCTGATCGGTTCCGCCGCGGCCGCGGACGTGCCGCACTACGCGGTCAGGTTCGATGCGACGACCGGTCAGGCCGCGGTGCGGCTGTGTCTGGCGCAGGCCCACGACGCGGTGACGTTCGCCGCCGATTCGGCCTGGGCGATGCGCTTCGTCCACGACCTGCGTCGCGACCGTGACGACGAGCTCGTCGCGGATGACGGCGCCTGGCGCGCCGCCGACTGGCGCGCCGGCGAGTGCCTCGCCTATCGCGCCGACCTCGCCGCCATCGCCGCCGCGCAACGCGCCGATGTCGGCTGGCGCCTGGGCGAGGATCTGGTCACCGCGCCGCAGCTCTGGCTGCTGCGCCCGGACGTGCCGCAGGACGCCGACGCGCACCTGCAACTGGCGCTGCCCGCCGGTTGGGCGGTGTCGGCGCCGTGGCACGCGGACGCGGCGGCGGACGCTTCGGGGCAAAGTATACAATTCACCATCCCGAACACGCCGCCGGACTGGGCCGCGGCGGTCGCCATCGGCCGCTTCGCCGAGGAGCGCATCGAGCTGCCCGGCGGCGCGCTGCGCCTGGTCGTCCTGCACGGCGTCGATGCCGAGCAGCGCGCCGTGTTGCGCGACTGGCTGGCGCACGTCGCACGTGCGGTGCTGGCGGCCTATGGCCGGCTGCCGCTGGCGGACGTGCAGGTGCTGATGATTCCGCTGCCCGGACGCGGCCGTGCGGTGCTGTTCGGCCAGTCGATCCGCGGCCAGGGCAACGCGCTCGAACTGCTGGTCGATCCGACCCGGCCCGCCGCCGAGTTCGCCGACGACTGGATCGCCGTGCACGAGCTCAGTCACCTGCTGCACCCGTATCTCGGCGAGCGCGGCAGTTGGCTGGCCGAGGGTCTGGCGACGTACTACCAGAACGTGCTGCGCGGCCGCGCCGGGCTGCTGCGTCCGACCCAGGCCTGGGATCGGCTGCGCGAAGGCTTCGCCGCGAACACCGGCCGGCACTACGCGAGCACGCTCGCACAAGCCGCCGCGGAGATGCATCGCCGCCACGACTACCGGCGCGTCTACTGGAGCGGCGCGGCGTACTGGCTCACGGTCGACCGCGATCTGCGCCGCGCCAGCACGAGCCTCGACCGCGCCCTGGCGCGGTTCCGCGACTGCTGCCTGCCGGCACGCCGCGAGTGGACGCCGGAGGAATTCGTCGCCCGTCTCGATGCGCTGCTCGGCGTGTCGGTGGTCAGCGCGCGCTATCGCGAATTCGCCGCGCTGCGGCAATTTCCGGATTGGGAAAATGTATACCGGGACCTCGGCATCCGTGCCGACGCGGCGGGATTGCGCTTCGACGACGCCGCGCCGGACGCGGCGGTGCGCGAGGCGATCCTGCCGACGCGGTCCGCGCCGTGAGTGCAGTGCCTACGCTTCGACCAGCCGCACACCCGGCAGGCTGAGCACGTAGTCGGCGCCCATCAATTGCGAGGGCGTGAAGTAGCCGCCGGTCGGCGCGTGCGTCTGCGCGAGCAGGCGTTCGGCGATGCCGAGCGCGGCGGTCACGGTGAGGTCGTAGCCGTTCGGCGTGACCAGCGCGAGCTTCGCCTCGCGCCCGGCGGCGTTGCGCGCCTCGCCCCAGACGTGGCAGCCGGTCTCGCGGCGGCGCTGCGGCGACGGGCCGGGAGTGGCGCGGGCCACGCGCCGTTGCAGCGCGCCTTGCACGAAGCCGAGCCGGAGCAGCGGCGTCAGCCGCCGCAGCCAGACCAGACGCCGGATCGTCCTCGGCGGCACCACCATGTAGGTCTCGATGTTGGGAATGCCGGTGGAGAGGTAGGCGGTGTAGACGTCGCCCCACGGAATCGTCACCGCCGTGCGCGACTGGCCGTCGCGCACGAACGCGCGCGTCTTCCACGCCAGCGGCACGTTCACGAGTTCGCCGTCGATGCGCGCGCGGCCGCCCTTGGCGAGGCCCTCGACACTGGTCCGGGCGGTGCCCGGACTCGGTCCGCCGCCGGCCTCGAAGGCGAGCACCAGCGAGGTCGCATCCGGCAGCCGGCGCTTGAGCAGGGCGGCCAGGCAATCGGTCGGCACCACGTCGAAGCCCGCGCCCGGCAGCACGACCACACCCTGGTGGCGCGCGCGCACGTGCGCCTGGTGGCAGCGCGCGAACACGTCGATTTCGCCGGTGATGTCGAGATAGTGGGCGTTGACGTCGAGACAGGCCTCGAGCATCGGCGCCGCGGTGCGCGAAAAGGGTCCCGCGCAATGCAATACCACGCGGATGCCGTCGAGGTTGCGGCGCAGCTCGTCGGCCGGATCGAGCGCGAACACGCGCCGCGGCAGGTTGAGCTCGCGCGCCAGCGCGTCGATCGCGTCGCGGTTGCGCCCGGCGAGCATGGGTTTCAGCCCCCGGCGCGCGGCCTCGCGCGCGATCAACGCGCCGGTGTAGCCGTTCGCGCCGTAGATCAGCAGCCGGCTCATGCCGCGGCTCCGCGGCGCAGCACCGCGATCAGCTTGCGGAAGAACCACTCCGGGAAGTATCGCTTGAGCCGCCAGCGCGCCGGTTCCGCCGCGGTCGGCAGGATCAGGAACTCGCCGCGTTGCACGCCGCGGTAGATGCGCTCGGCCACTTGGTCTGCGCTCTCGCGGGCCTTCGCCATCAGCTTCTTCGCCATCGCCTTGTCGGCCTCCGGCGCGCGCGCGGTCTCCATCAGGTGGGTCGGGAAGAACGCCGGGCACACCACCGACACCCGGACCGCGCTGTTGGCGAGCGCCAGTTCGCCGCGCAGCGTCTCCGACAGCGAGATCACCGCCGCCTTGCTCGCCGAGTAGGCGCCCATGCGCGGCGCGTTGGCGATGCCGGCGAACGAGGCGATGTTGACGATGTGTCCAGCGCCCTGCTCGAGCAGCACCGGCAGGAAGGCGCGACAGCCACGCACCACGCCCAGCAGGTTGATGTTGAGAATCCAGCGCCAATCCTCGAACGGCGTCTGCGCCAGCGTGCCGGCCGCGGCCACGCCGGCATTGTTGATGACCACATCGACGCCGTCCCAGGCGGCGAGAATCTCGTCGCGCATCGCCTCCACCGCGGCATCGTCGCCGACATCGACCTTGAGCGCCATCGCGCCGACGCCGAACTCGGTGATCAGGCGCACCGTGTCCTGCGCGCGGTCAAGGCGCACGTCGGCGCAGGCCACGCGCCAGCCGTTCTCGGCGAAGCAGAACGCGAGCGCGCGGCCGAGGCCGCTGCCGGCGCCGGTGATCAGCACGCGACGTTGGTCCATGCGATCTCCCCGCTTTGCTATGCTCGACGTGATTGTATGCCAGCCGCGAGCCGCGCCGCATGAAACCGGAATCCCTGTTCGATCTCGCCGGCAAGACCGCGCTCGTCACCGGCGCCAGTCGCGGTATCGGCGCGGCGACGGCCAAGCTGCTCGCCGCGCACGGCGCGCACGTGATCGTCTCCAGCCGCAAGGCGGAAGCCTGCGAGGACGTGGCCGCCGCGATCCGCGCCGCCGGCGGTGCGGCCGACGCGCTCGCCGCCCACATCGGCGAGCGCGAATCCATCGACGCGCTGTTCGCCGCACTCGCCGCGCGCGGGTGGCTGCCGGACATCCTCGTCAACAACGCCGCCACGAATCCGTACTTCGGGCCGATGCTGGACATGGACCTCGCCGCGTTCGACAAGACCGTGGCGGTCAATCTGCGCGGCTACTTCCACGTCACGCAGCAGGCGGCGCGGGCCATGCGCGAGCGCGGCGGCGGGGCGATCGTCAACGTCGCCTCGGTCAACGGCCGCCGTGCCGCGGCCGGGCAGGGTGTGTATTCGATGACCAAGGCCGGCATCCTGTCGTTGACCGAAGGCTTCGCCAAGGAACTCGCCCCGTTCGGCATTCGCGTCAACGCCGTGTTGCCGGGACTCACCGACACCAAGTTCGCCGGTGCGCTGATCCAGAATCCGGAGATGCTCCGGCCGCTGCTCCGCATGATTCCGCTCGGGCGCGTGGCGCGGCCGGAGGAGATCGCCCCGGCGATCCTGTTCCTGTGCGCGCCCGCGGCGAGCTATGTCACCGGCGCGAGCTTTGTCGTCGACGGCGGCTTCCTCGCCTAGCTTCGGTCGAGGGAGGTCCGATCGAGTCCTCGTGTGCCTGACTTCGGCCGCGCCGAAGGCGCGGGTGAGGGTGGCACGGCCGTGATCTTGTTCTTTTCTCCAGGCGCATCCTGCGGTTTTCCGCTCGCGTCCGGCGAGCGGGTCACTTCTCTTTGCTCACCAGAGCA
>JAJPHA010000051.1 GCA_021325475.1 Rhodanobacteraceae bacterium
AGCGCATCGCGCGCGCGAGCCGAGGAGGAGGCATGGATGCCGACTGGAGATCGCACCAGGGACGGTTCCGTGCGACACTTTCGCTACCGGCCCCGTAGCTCAGTTGGATAGAGCATCCCCCTCCTAAGGGGAAGGTCGCACGTTCGAATCGTGTCGGGGCCGCCACCTCGCACTTTGTTACAATTGCGCCCCCTTTGCGCCGTTCGGCGCGCTCGCTTTTTCGCATCCGTTCGGAGTTTCCATGTCCGCTGCAATCCTCAAGGCGCTCGGCCTGGCCGAGACCGAATCCGGCACCTATCTCGGCAACGGCGAGTGGTCGAAGACCACCGACGCCGGCACGATCGAAGTCGTCAATCCGAGCAACGACGCGCTCATCGGCCGTGTCCACGCCAGTTCCGAGGCCGACTACGAAACCGTGGTGCGGCGCGCCGAGGAAGCATTCCGGCGCTGGCGCACGACACCCGCGCCGAAGCGCGGCGAGGCGATTCGCCTGTGCGGCGAGGCGCTGCGCCGGCACAAGGACGCGCTCGGCAGCCTGGTCGCGCTGGAGATGGGCAAGATCAAGCCGGAAGGCGACGGCGAAGTGCAGGAGATGATCGACATCGCCGATTTCGCCGTCGGCCAGAGCCGCATGCTGTACGGCCTGAGCATGCACTCGGAACGTCCCGGCCACCGCATGTACGAGCAATGGCATCCGCTCGGCCTGGTCGGGATCATCAGCGCGTTCAATTTCCCGGTCGCGGTGTGGGCATGGAATTCGTTCATCGCCGCGGTGTGCGGCGACATCTCGATCTGGAAACCCTCGCCGCGCACGCCGCTGTCGGCGATCGCCGCGCTCCGGATCTGCAACGCCGCGCTGGAAGCCGGCGGCTTCCCGGATCTGTTCTTCCTCATCAACGATGCCGGCACGACGCTGGCGACCAAGTTCGTCGACGACCACCGGATTCCGCTGATCAGCTTCACCGGCTCCACTGCGGTCGGCCGCCAAGTCGGCGAGCGCGTGGCGCGGCGCATGGGCCGCAGCCTGCTCGAACTCGGCGGCAACAACGCGATCATCGTCGAGCCGAGCGCGGACCTCAAACTCGCGATTCCGGCGATCGTGTTCGGCGCGGTCGGTACCGCCGGCCAGCGCTGCACCACGACGCGCCGCCTGATCGTGCACGAGTCGATCTTCGACGACGTCGTCGCCAAGCTGGTGCATGCCTACAAGCAAGTCGAGAAGAAGATCGGCGACCCCACCCTGCCGACCACGCTGATGGGCCCGCTCAACAGCCGCGACGCGGTGCGCCGCTACCTCGACGCGATCGAGAAAGCCAAGGCCGCCGGCGGCAAGGTGCTGACCGGCGGCGCCGCGCTCGCCGACCGGCCCGGCAATTTCGTGCTGCCGACGATCATCGCCGGGCTCAAAAACTCCGACGAGGTGGTGCAGACGGAAACCTTCGCGCCGATCCTGTACGTGATGCCCTACCGCACGCTGGACGAGGCCATCGCCATGCACAACGCCGTGCCGCAAGGTCTGTCCTCGGCGATCTTCACCCAGAATCTCAAGGCGGCCGAGGCGTTCCTGTCGGCGGCCGGCTCCGACTGCGGCATCGCCAATGTCAACATCGGCACCTCGGGCGCCGAGATCGGCGGTGCGTTCGGCGGCGAGAAGGAGACCGGCGGCGGTCGCGAGTCCGGCTCCGATGCCTGGAAGGCCTACATGCGCCGGCAGACCAACACCATCAACTGGTCGGACGCGCTGCCGCTCGCGCAGGGCATCAAATTCGAGCTCTGACCGGGCGCGGCAAGGCCCGGCGCGCGCGGGCGCCGGCGCGCCGGTCGCATGCACATGGTATGATAATGCGTATATAGAAAGAGCAAGGGCTGAGGGCTGCATGAAGACGCAACGTGTCACCCTGCTGGTCAGCAAGGAGGACAAGCGCCGCTTCAAGGAGCTTGCCGAGGATCGCGGCGTCAGCATGAGCGAGTTGGTGCGCCAGGCGGTGGACGCCTACAACGTCAGCGCGATCCACGAGACGCGCGAGCTCGCCGCGCTCACCCGCGAGCTGCGCCAGGCCATTCCCGGCATGCGCCGCAGCGTGCGTGCCGCGCTGGCCGCGACCAACCGCGCCCTGGCGAACATCGAAGCGCGCCGGAGCGAGCGCTGATGGGCGCGCTGGCGGACGCCATCGCCGTGCTCAAGGACGTGCTCGCCATGCGCGGCGACCTCGATCGCCTGACCCGGAACGTGGACAAACTCGCCGCCGTCGCCGATGACCTCGACCGCCGCCTGATCCGCATCGAGACGATGGTGGAGATCGCCGCCGCCAAGCGCGCGACCCATCCCGCCCGCCTGCCGAAGAAGTCGCCGTAGCGCTTGTACTCGTTCGTCCGCCCGTTCCTGTTCTGCCTCGATGCCGAGCGCGCGCACGATCTCGGCCTGCGCGGGATCGAGGCGGCCCATCGCGCGGGCTTGAGCCCGCTGCTGGCGCCGCGTCCGGCGCCGCTGCCGACGCGCGTGTTCGGCCTCGACTTCCCCAATCCGGTCGGCCTCGCCGCCGGGCTCGACAAGAACGGCGCGCACGTCGATGCGCTCGCCACGCTCGGCTTCGGCTTCGTCGAGATCGGCACCACCACGCCGCGCCCGCAGCCCGGCAATCCGAAGCCGCGCATGTGGCGGCTGCCCGGGCACGCGGCGGTGATCAACCGGCTCGGCTTCAACAACGACGGTGTCGAGGCGCTGGTGCGCAATGTGGAAAAGGCGACATTTTCCGGGGTGCTCGGCATCAACATCGGCAAGAACCGGGACACGCCGAACGAGCGCGCGGCCGACGATTACCGGTATTGCCTCGAGCGCGTCTACCCGCGCGCGAGCTACGTCGTCGTGAACATCTCCTCGCCGAACACGCAGGGCTTGCGCGACTTGCAACAGGAAGAAGCGCTGCGTCGCCTGCTCGGCACGCTGGGCGAGGCCCGGGAGCGCCTCGCCGCCCGCCACGGCGCGCGCAAGCCGCTGCTGCTCAAGCTTGCGCCGGATCTGTCCGAGGCCGAACTGGACGGCCTCGCGGCGCAGCTTTGTGCGGCCGGCGTCGATGGCCTGATTCTCACCAACACCACCGTCGATCGCAGCGCGGTGACCGGCGCGCCGCACGCAGAAGAAGCCGGAGGTTTGTCCGGCAAGCCCTTGTTCGCGAAAGCAACGGCCGTGCTGCGCGGGATGGCCGAGCGGCTCGGCGGCGCGATCCCGCTGATCGGTGTCGGCGGCATTCTGGCCGGCGCCGACGCCGCGGCCAAGGCGGCCGCCGGCGCCAGCCTGGTGCAGTTCTACACCGGCCTGATCTACCGCGGCCCGGCGCTGATCGGCGAATGCGTCGAGGCGCTGCGCTCCCGCCGGCAGGCGGCGGCATGAGCGCGCGCGTCACCGGCATCGCCCGCGAGCCCGGCTACACCGTGGTCGAGAACGCCTCGCTCGCGGGCCGCAACACGTTCCGCGTGCCGGCGCGCGCGGCCCTGCTGATCGAAGTCACCCGCAGCGACGTCCTGCCCGAGGTATTCGGCCTGGCGGCGCTGCGGCAGCGGCCGCCATTCATTCTCGGCGAAGGCAGCAATGTGCTGTTCACGCGCGACTGGCCGGGCGTGGTGCTGGCGGTCGGCGTGCGCGGCATCCAGATGCTCGAGGACGGACCGGAAGGCGCGCGGGTCCGCGTCGCGGCCGGCGAGAACTGGCACGACTTCGTGCTGTGGTCGCTCGCGCGCGGCTACGCCGGCCTCGAGAATCTCGCCCTGATCCCGGGCACGGTGGGCGCCGCGCCGATCCAGAACATCGGCGCCTACGGTGCGGAAGCGAGCGAGTTCATCCAGGCGGTGGATGTCTACGATCGGCAGCTCGGGCGCGGCCTGCGGCTGGCCAATGCCGACTGCGGATTCGCCTACCGCGATTCGATCTTCAAGCGCGAGCCGGGACGGCTCGTCGTCGGCGCGGTGGAATTCCTGCTGCCGCGCGTGCGGCAGCCGCGCCTCGACTACGCCGGCGTGCGCGACGAACTGGCGACGATGGGCGTGACCGCGCCCACGCCGGTCACCGTGGCCGAGGCGGTGATGCGGCTGCGCACGCGCAAACTGCCGAATCCGGCGCTGATCGGCAACGCCGGCAGTTTCTTCAAGAATCCCGCAGTCTCACCCGCGCAAGCGGAGGCATTGCGCCGCGAACACCCGGCGCTGGTCGCCTGGGAGCTCGCCGACGGGCGCTGCAAACTGTCCGCCGCCTGGCTGATCGAAGCCTGCGGCTTCAAGGGCTTGCGCGAAGGAGATGCGGGCGTTTCGAGCCAGCACGCGCTGGTTCTGGTCAATCACGGCCAGGCGACCGGTGCGCAGATCTGGGCACTGGCCGAGCGCGTGCGCGAGGCGGTGGAACGTCGTTTCGGCGTGCGCCTGGAACCGGAGCCGGTGGTGGTGTGAGTTGGCTGAGGGCTGAGGGCTGAGGGCTGAGGGCCGAGGGCTGAGGGCTGAGGGCTGAGGGCTGCAAAGCTCTTTCCACTCCCCACTCCCTACTCCCCACACTGAAAATACAGCACGTGGTCCGGATTGAGGGCGATGGTCTGGCCCAGGCTGATCGCGCCGCTCTTGCGCAGCAGCACTTCGTCGCGGTGCAGGCGCAGCTCGTCGTCCTCGCCGAACTTGACGTAGGTGCCGTTGGTCGAGCGGTCGGAAATGACGAAATAGCCGCGCTTGTACTCGATCAGGGCGTGGTTGCGCGATACCCATTCGGCGTCCACCACCAGACTGCTGTTGCTGTCGCGCCCGAGCGTGAACGGCGGCGACAGCGGATCGAGCTCCAGCACCTGCGCGCGGTAGCGCAGCAGCAGCCGGGTCTTGTCGCCGGGGCCGGCGTCGAGCCGGATCGCGCGCTGCACCATGGTGACGTTGGAGGTGTCCTCCTGCCACAGCACATCGACGATGTCGATCGGTTGCAGCTTGCCGGCCACGCGCGCCTGGCCGACCGAGCGCGTGCGCAGCATGCCGGCGTTGGTGAGCATCTTGAGCGTGCTCGCCGTGGCGATGATCTGTTCGCGCTTGGCGAGCGAGGCCATGCGTGCGGCGGTATTGACCGCATCGCCATAGACGTCGTTGTCCTCCACCAGCGCGTCGCCGTGGTGCAGGCCGATGCGGATGGCGAGGCGGTCCTTGGCGAACCCCGGATCGAGCGCGATCCGCTTCTGCATGTCCACCGCGCCGAGCAGGCCCTGCATCGGGCCGGGGAAGGTGCACATGATCTCGTCGCCGATGGTCTTGATCACCCGGCCGCCGTGCCGGGCGGTGACCTCGGCGAGCGCCATCAGGATCGCCGCCACCAGCCGGCGTGCCTCCACGTCGCCGCGCGTCTCGAACAGCTTGGTGCTGCCGCTGACGTCGGCGAACAGGATGGTCAGGGACTGGCTTTCGCTCATGGGAACTGCATGATAGGCGATTCCCCCGCCCAAGCTCCAGCGCCGCCGGCCCGCGGCCGCGGCGAGGTCAGGCCAGCGCCGCGGCCACCGCCACGATGTCGGCCTCGCTCGGCAGCACCAGCAAGGCCGCGCCCGCGAGCGGCGTGTAGGTGTCGGCGCCGACCACGCGCTTGAGCGGCTTGGCGCCGTGGCCCGCCTCGACGATCGCGGTGATGACGCCCTCGCCGACGCCGGCCGCGCGCCGCCCCTCGTCGACGACCAGCACCCGCGCGCACTCGCCGGCGTGCCGGGCGATCGCCGCCTCGTTGAGCGGCACCAGCCAGCGCAAGTCCACCACGCGCACCTTCCAGCCGCGCCTCGCCTCGATTTCGCGCGCGGCGCGCAGGCTCATCGGCACGCCGTTGCCGAAGGTGAAGATGACGAGATCGCGCGCGTCGGGCGCGTACACCCGCTCCTCGCCCGGCACCAGCGCCTGATCCGGCGCGGGGTACGCAAATTGCCACTGACCGTCGCCGGCGGCATACAGGTCCTTGGTCATGTACAGCGCGATCGGTTCGAGGAAGGCGCAGACGCGGCCGTCGACCCTGGCGAGCGCGGCGAGCGTGCGCAGCATCATCGCCGCATCGTCGCCGCGCGAGGGGCAGCCGACGATCAAGCCCGGGATGTCGCGCAATGCGGTGATCGAGTTGTCGTTGTGGAAATGCCCGCCGAAACCGCGCTGATAGCCGAGGCTGGCGATGCGCACCACCATCGGATTGCGGTACTGGCCGTTGGAAAAGAACTGCAGCGAACACGCCTCGCCGCGGATCTGATCGCAGGCGTTGTGGAAGTAGGCGAGATACTGGATCTCCGGAATCGGCAACAGGCCGAGATTGGCGAAACCCTGCGCCAGGCCGAGGATCATGGTCTCGTCGAGCAGGGTGTTGAACACCCGCGCGCCCTTGAAGGTGCGGAACAGGCCCTTGGTGACGGTGTAGACGCCGCCCTTCTGCGCCACGTCCTCGCCGAACACCAGCGCCTCGGGGTACTTGCACAGCAGATCGTGCAACGCCTGGTTGATCTGGATCGCCAGATGCCGCGGCGGCAGTTTCTCCGGCAGCTTGTCGGCACCGCCGAACACGGCGGCGCGCCGCTCGGCATGGTCGGCGCGGCGCGCCTCGCGCAGCACCGCGTCGGGGTGATACGGCGCGAGCGGCTCGATCACTTCCGCGAGCGTGGTCAGTTTCGGCCGGCGATCCGCCTCCTCGGCGGCGGCGAAGCAGCGCGCACGGAAGTCCTCGTAGCGGGTGAGCAACTGTTCCTTCGTGTAGATGCCGGCCTCGAGCGCGATCGCGGCCGAGCGCAGCAGTGGATCGGTGGCCTCGACCGCCATCAGTTCCTCGATCGGCCGCCATTCGATCTCGAAGTCGGTGCCGGCATGGCCCATGATGCGCGTGGTCGCCAGGTGCAGGAACGTCGGCCGGCGCGTGGTACGGCAGTGGTACACGGCGTGCGCCACCTGCTCGTAGCCGGCGGCGAGATCCAGCCCGTCGGCGTGGAAGTAATCGAGATCGCGGCGTTCGCGGAAACTGGCGCGGATCCAGTCCATCGGTGTCTTCACCGAGATGCCGATGCCGTTGTCCTCGCACACGAACAGGATCGGCGCGGGCAGCTTCTGGTAGGCGGTCCAGGCCGCGGCGTTGAACGCGGTCTGCGCGGTGGCGTGATTGGCCGAAGCGTCGCCGAAGGAACACACCACGATCGAATCCGCCGGAATCGGCAGCGTGTGACCGACGCGCTTGGCCTGCTCGATGGCGATCGCCGTGCCGAGCGCCTTCGGCAGATGCGAGGCGATCGTCGAGGTCTGCGGCAGCACCCACAGCGGCTTGCTGCCCCAGACCTTGTGGCGTCCACCCGAGGCCGGATCGTCCTTGCTGGCGGCGAACGACAGCGCCGAATCCATGATCGGATCCATGCCCGGCAGCTTGCGGAACCGCTCGGCCATGAAGCCGCCGCTGCGGTAGTGCAGGAACGCCGGATCGGTGTGGCGGGTCAGACGCGCGATCATCGCGTTGCCTTCGTGGCCGCTCGAACCGATGGTGTAGAACACCTTGTTCTTCACGCGCAGCACGCGCGCCATCAGATCGAGATGCCGGCTGATCAGTTGCGAATCGAACAGCTCGATGAAGTCGCGCACCGTGCACAGGCTGCCGGGCACTACCGGCGCGTCGGGCGACGGCGCAGACCGCGGCTCGCCGCTCCAGTCGCGCACGAACTCGATGAAATTCTGGTCGCAGACCTCGGCGCGATTGACGTTCTTGTGACGTGCCGGAATCGAAGTCGGGATGGCGTTCATGGGCGCGAGGATAGCAAGCCGGAAGCGGTCCGTACCATCGGCGCGCGGCGCTAGGCCGACTGCGCGATGCGCGCGGCAGCCTCGGCCGGCGGCGGCGGCATCGGCACGAAGCGTGGCGTGGCACGCACCCGCGCGAGCCAGGCGCGGATCGCCGGGTACGTATCGAGCGCGATGCCGCCGTGATCGGCGACGTCGGTGTAGGCGAACAGGGCGATGTCGGCGATGCCGTAGTCGGCGCCGCTGAACCAGGCATGGGCGCGCAGATGCCGTTCCATCACCGCCAGCGCCTGATGGCCGCGCTCGCGCAGCCGCGGCAGCTCCGCGCGGCGCGGCGAATCGAGCGGCGTCCAGCCGCAGACGAAACGCGCCACCGCGACGCAGGGTTCGTGGCTGTACTGCTCGAAGAACATCCACGACAGCGTCTGCGCGCGCTGCCAGGCATCACCGACGAAATACGGCGTGTCCTCGGCGAGCCAGTACAGCATGGCGTTCGACTCGGTGAGGATGCGGCCGTCGTCGCGCTCGAGCACCGGCACCTTGCCGTTCGGGTTGCGCGCCAGGAATTCCGGCGTGCGCGTCTCGCCGCGGCTCGAATCCACCTCGATCCAGCGGTACGCCCGGCCGAGCTGCTCGAGCAGCAGCCGCACCTTGTGGCAGTTGCCCGAAACCGAATAGCCGTACACCGTGATCATGTCGTCGCTCCCGCGCGCCGGCGCTGCCACTCGTCCCGCGTCTGACCCCAGACATCGACGACGACGCTCTCGTACGGCGCCGGCAGGTTGGTGCGCCGCAGGATGCGCGCACCGAGCCGCCGCGCCAGCGCCTGCGAGGCGGTGTTCTGCGGGTCGATCGAATGGATCACCTCGCTCCAGCCGAGCTCGGCGAAGGCCCAGTCGATCGCCGCGCACGCCGCTTCGCTGGCGTAACCCCTGCCCCAGGCCGCGCGCTGGAACGCCCAGCCGACCTCGGTGCCCGGCCAGCCTTCCGGTTGCCACGGTCCGCATTGCCCGAGCCACGCGCCGCTGGCCTTGTCGATCACTGAAAACATGGCGTAGCCCTGGATCAGCCACGCTCCCGGCAGTTGCAGGAACTTGCGCCACGCCGCCGCGCGCGGCAGCACGCCGCCGATGTAGCGCGCGGCCGGCTCGTCGGCATGCAGCGCGGCGTAGCTTTCGAAATCCTCGGCGCTGGGCAGGCGCAGGATCAGGCGGGACGTTTCGATTCGCGGACTGTCGATGAGCTGCACGTTGCTGCTCCTGGCCCCTCTCCCGCCGACGGATGGATTGGACTGAGAGCCCGGTGTCGCACCCTCATCCGGCGCATCAAGCCGCCTTCTCCCGAGGGAGAAGGAAACACGATCAAAACGCGCTGATGCCGGTGATCTCGCGGCCGACCACGAGCTGATGCACGGTTTCGGTCCCTTCGTAGGTGATCACCGATTCGAGGTTGAGCGCATGCCGGATCGGGCAATGCTCGACGGTGATGCCGGCGCCGCCGAGGATGTCGCGCGCCTCGCGCGCGATGTCGAGCGCCATGCGCACATTGTTCCACTTCGCCAGACTGACCTGGGTCGGCTGCATCCGGCCGGCGTCCTTGAGGCGACCGAGCTGCAGCGACAGCAGCTGCGCCAGCGTGATCCGTCGCGCCATGTCGGCGAGCTTGATCTGCACGCTCTGCGTGGCCGCGATCGGACGCTGAAACAGCCGGCGCTCGCGGGCGTAGCCGAGTGCCTCGCCGTAGCAGGCGATGGCCGCGCCGATCGGCCCCCAGGTGATGCCGTAGCGCGCCTGGGTCAGGCAGCCGAGCGGACCCTTCAAACCCTTGACGTTCGGCAGGCGGTTCGCCTCCGGCACGCGCACGTTGTCGAGGAACAGCGCGCTGGTCACCGAGGCGCGCAGGCTCATCTTCTTGTGCACCTCCTGGGCGGCGAAGCCCGGTGTTCCTTTTTCCACAATGAAGCCTTGTATACCATCGTCGGTCTGCGCCCAGACGATGGCGATGTGGGCCAGGTTGCCGTTCGTGATCCACATCTTGGCGCCGTTGATGACCCAGTCGCCGCCGTCGCGCCGCGCGTGCGTCTTCATGTTGCCGGGATCGGAGCCGCCGTGCGGTTCGGTCAGGCCGAAGCAGCCGATCACCTGGCCGCGGGCCATGTCCGGCAACCAGCGCCGGCGCTGCTCCTCGCTGCCGTAGGCGTAGATCGGATACATGCACAGCGACGATTGCACGCTGGCGAAGCTGCGGATGCCGGAATCGCCGCGCTCGAGCTCCTGGCAGATCAGGCCGTAGCTCACCGCGTTCATGCCGGCGCAGCCGTATTCGGTCGGCAGCGAGGAGCCGAGCAGGCCGAGCTCGGCCATTTCGGGGATCAGCTCGGTCGGAAAGCGGCCCCGATCGAAACAATCGCCGATGATCGGCAGCACGCGCTCGTCGGTGAAACGCGCCACGCTGTCCTGCACCAGGCGCTCCTCTTCGGAGAGCAGCGAGCGGACGTCGAACAGATCGGTCGGGTTGAGCGGCACGGCGGGCATGGCAACTCCGGAGGGCTTTGCACTCGACGAGCGGGGCCGCGTATTCTAGCGGCTCGGCGCGCGCTTTGCGCGAGGGCCGAGGGCCGAGAGCCGGGAGAAGCACCCAGCCCTCCTCGACGACTTGGCCGGCCAGCTCCCACCCGACCGATGCGCATACCGATTCTCACCTACCACGCCGTCAACATCGCCGGCAACGACTACGCGAACAACGACCACGTCGCCTTCGCCGCCGATCTGCGGCTGATCGACGAGCTCGGTCTGCGCATCGTGCCGCTGCACTGGGTGGTGGACCAGTTGCTCGGCACCGCCGATCGCGATCTGTCGCGCTGCGTCGCGCTGACCTGCGACGACGGTTCGGATTTCGACTATTTCGACCTCGAGCATCCGGTCCACGGGCCGCAGCGCAGCCTGTTCAACTGCCTGATGGATTTCGCCTACGAACGCGGTTTCGAGGCACAGCCCGCGCTGCACCTGACGGCGTTCGTCATCGCCTCGGCCGAGGCGCGCGCCGCGCTCGACCGGGCCTGCCTCGTCGGCCGCGACTGGATGCGCGACAGTTGGTGGCGGCCGGCGCTCGCGTCGGCGCGCATGGCGATCGAGAATCACAGCTTCGACCACAATCACGCCGCGATTCCGCTGCCCGGCATCGGCGGCATGCCGCGCGGCTCGTTCGCCGCGGTCGACAACCACGAACGCGCCGACGCGGAAATCGCCGCCGCCGCGCGCGCCATCGACGCCGTGATCGCGCCGCACCGCACGACGCTGTTCTGCTACCCGTTCAGCCAGACCAACGAGTATCTCTGCCGCGAGTATTTTCCGAACCACCTCGCCGAACACGGCATGCGCGCCGCGTTCGGCGACGGCGCCGAGCCGGTCACCCCGACCAGCGACCGCTGGAACCTGCCGCGCTACATCTGCGGCCATCACTGGAAATCGCCGGAGCAACTGCGCGCGATTCTGCGCGATGGCACCGCGTGAACAGCCAAGTCCGGCTCACCTCCGCGGCTCAGAAGGGTCCGATCGCATCCGCCTCCGCGATCAGCGCCTGGCGTCGCCGCTCATCGAGCAGACGCGGCCAATACGCGATCAGGTAGGGCGCTTTCGCCGGTTGAAATCCGCAGCGCATGAGAATGCCGAACGATCGCGCGTCGCCGCAGTGGCCGAACACGACATCGCACAGCGGCCCGTAACGCCGCAGTGCATAGCGGGTTGCCAGGAGATTCACGCCGCCGGCCGCGTCGATCGCCGCGCGTTCTGCATCGCTCATGCGGCGCAATACGTTGCCGTCCGTGCAGGCGCCGCCGATCAGCATCATCCGGTCGCGCTGCCAGAAGTGCACATAGCTGATCGGCACGAATGAGCCGTCACCGCGCTTCCAGAACGAGACGACATGGTACGGAAAATCCGGCGCGTGGGTGCGGTACTTGCGCTGGAAGATCGGTTCGGCGAATTCCACGCCGCGATCGATTTCGGTGATGACGATGAACTGATCGATGTCGCGCATCGGCAAGCCTCAAACCCATTCAGTCAACGCATCGGGCGTGGCACATGCCCCGTCGCCACGTGCCGGCGCGCGGATTCGACGTTGACGTGCGAATCGTCGAAGAAGATGTCGGCGCCGAACGCCTCGAGGAACGGACCCTTGTCGCGTCCGCCCAGGAACAGCGCCTCGTCGAGGCGCACGCCCCAACTGCGCAGGGTGAGGATCACGCGCTTGTGCGCCGGCGCCGAGCGCGCGGTGACGAGCGCGGTGCGGATCGGCGAATCGTCGCCCGCGGGAAACGCCGCCTGCAGCCGGTGCAGCGCGGCGATGAAGCCGCGGAACGGCCCGCCGGACAGTGGTTTGTCGACGTTTTCCACTTCGTTGCGGTGGAACGCATCGATGCCCTGCTCCTGCGACACGCGCTCGGATTCGTCGCCGAAGATCACCGCATCGCCGTCGAAGGCAATGCGCAACTGATCGCTCGCCATCTGCGGCGCCTTTGACGGCAGGATCGTCGCCGCGGCGATGCCGGCCGCCAGCGCCGCCGCGACGCTTTCCGGATTCGCCGAGAGAAACAGGTGCGCGCCGAACGAATGGACGTAGGGCGTGGTCGAGGCGCCGCCGGTGAACACCGCACGGGCGATGTCGAGACCGTAGTGCTCGATCGAGTTGAAGATGCGCAGACCGGTGTCGGCGGAATTGCGCGACAGCAGGATCACCTCCACCCGCGCCGCCGCCGGCGGCAGACCGTTGAGGCGCAAGAGCTTGCGCACCAGCGGAAAGGCGATGCCCGGCGCCAGCAGCTCGTTCTCGCGCGCCATCTGGTACTCGCGATAAGCCTCCAGCCCGTCGCGCTCGAACAGCGCGTGACTTTCCGAGAGATCGAACAGCGCGCGCGAGGAGATCGCCACCACTAGGCGGTCGGCCATGGCTGGCTCGCGCAAGCTCATGCTGCCTTAGCCTGCAAGCGAATACCGAGTGCGCGCAACACTTTCAACAGCGTGTCGTAGCGAGGTTTCGCGCCGGGCGCCAACGCCTTGTACAGGCTCTCGCGGCCGAGCCCGGCGTCCTTGGCGATTTGCGCGATTCCCCGCGCCTTGGCGATGTGCCCCACCGCGCGAACCAGCTCTTCGTCATCGCCGTCGGCCAACACTTGGCTGAGATACTCGGCGATCGCCGCGTCACTGCGCAAATGATCGGCCATGTCGAACGGCAGGAGTTTCTTGGCCATGCGTTACACCTCTTTCGCCAGTCTGCGGGCGCGTCGTATGTCCGCTTGCTGCGTGCGCTTGTCGCCGCCCGCGAGCAACACGATTTCCGCGCTGCGCCGCACGACGAAGTACACCCGATAGCCGGGACCGATATCGACACGGGGTTCACTGACGCCCGCGCCGACGGATCGAATATCGCCCAGCGTTCCAGCGGTGATGCGCTCGATCCGGCGCGCGATCGCCACCCGCGCGCGCAGATCGCGCAGCCCGGCATGCCAGCGCGCGAACGCCTCGGTCTGCCGGACCCGATACGTCATTGGTCAATTGTATCCGTATGGATACAAATCGCAAGACCCGCTCCGAACCTCAACTCGCAAACTGCTCGTTGAGGATGCGGTCCTCCAGATTGTGCTCCGGATCGAACAGGAGCGTCACCGTCTTGTCGCGCGATTCGCGCACGGTCACTTCGACCACGTCGCGCACTTCGTTGGAATCCGCCGTGGCACTGACCGGGCGCTTGTACGGATCGAGGATCTCGAACTTCACCTCGGTGCCGGCGCGCAGGATCGCACCGCGCCAGCGGCGCGGCCGGAACGGGCTGATCGGCGTCATCGCCAACACGTCGGCGCCGAGCGGCAGGATCGGCCCGTGCGCGGACAGGTTGTACGCCGTCGAGCCGGCCGAAGTGCACACCAGCACGCCATCGCACATCAGCTCGTCGATCTTGACCACGCCGTTGAGCGACACGCGGATGTGCGCCGCCTGCTTGGTCTGGCGCAGCAGCGACACCTCGTTGAAGGCGAGCGCGCTGGTGGTCGTGCCCGACTCGCCCACCGCCTCCATCACCAGCGGCTTGAGCAGGGTCGGCTGGGCGCGCGCGATGCGCTCCATCAATCCCTCGGCGCGGTACTGGTTCATCAGGAATCCCACCGTGCCGAGCTTCATGCCGTACACCGGCTTGTTCAACGCCAGATGCCGGTGCAGCGTGCGCAGCATGAACCCGTCGCCACCCAGCGCCACGATCACCTGCGCCTGCTCCAGCGGCACCTCCGCGTAGCGCCCGCGCAGCTCCGCGAGCGCGGCCTGCGCCTCCGCGGTGCGCGCGGCGACAAAGGCGATGGACGGAGCCTCCACAGACATGCGCCGGATTCTACGCGACGGCGACAAGGAAGTGGCAAGCGGCGCGCGCCGCTGCGGTGATCGCGCGCCACGGCCGCGGCTTGCGGGTCGGGTCCAGCGACATCCAGTTTCACGCAATAAGGCGGCAGCGATTGCTTCGCACCCCGGGCGAGTAATTGGGTCAGTAGCGCAGGACGTCCACCGCCATCTCGACCTCCGCCGCAGCATCGCCCGACACCACGATCGGCACCAGCCCCCGCCCGGGCTTCGGCCGCAACCGCGCCCGCCAGCAATCCAGCGTGTTCGGATTCAACCCCGCCTGCCGACACCACGCCCGCCAACCAAGCCGCTGCGCTCGAACGCCGCGATCCGTTCCGCCCACAGCCGCGCCTTCGCCTCGTCCTGCTTCGCCTGCATCGCCGCACTCCTTCTTCAAGAAGCGAGAGCGTGCAGCACCACGATTAGAAAATGGAAGGTGGCGTCACCGGACGCTTACAAAGGGGCGCTCACTGCGCCCCTTTGGCTGCCATCAACGATGCGTCGGGTGTGTCCGCTATCTCCTCGACCTCGGACCTCCAGGTCAGCGCGTGGCGACATTGCTAGCCAGATTCGGAACTTGAATCCTGCGGCTGGGGGACATTGCGGGCTTGAGCGCACATTGCACCATATAGCACTGGCAAAAGCACAAATAGGCACAACGACACAACCGAACCTAAGAAAGATAGGGCAATGAGCGAAAGGAAAAAGCAGGACACTCCGAACCACGCCGTTTGACTTCCAATCGGCTCACGGTGACTGAACCCAAGGCTCAACCAAAGCGCAACGCATGGGACGGCCGTATTGAGCAGGGCAACAGTAATCGCCATGCGTATAACTGCCATCGCGTCCGAATAGTGTGGCAAGAATTTGTATAGCGTTATCGCTACCGAAAGTCCGAAAATCACGCCTGCGAACGGCGCGATGTGTCTAAGCGGTGGTGCTTTAAACATTGGCTTCACCAGTTTTTTCCTAATTGCCGCCGTTGTCGCTTGAAGTATCGTAGTTGGGTACTGAGTAGAAAGGATCAGCGGATTGTGATACATCCTGGCTTCCAGACGCAGTTGGAACATCCGAACTCGTCGGGGGCGAAAGAATCGGACCGCTGGTCACTTGCTCGGTGTCAAACAACCCAACCGACTGAGCGACTTGATAGACGTAGTTTGCGACATCCACCAGACCTCCAATTGGTAACCGGCCCAGTCCGTTGGCTTGAAGCGTTGCCACTTGATTGTCGATCATAAGATTGCCAGCGGCGGAAGGACTTGGGTTGACGAAGTAGCCAGCAGTGGCTAGAGCACTTGATGCCTGACCGTATAAGGCTGCCGCAAATGTGTCTTCAAGCACAAGGCCAGCATAAAGGGCCTCGACACCAAAGAATGCGGAAGCAACGCCAAGAATCGCAGCGGCCTCTTGAGGCGCATTCGGATCGTGATAATCGCAAGGGTACGTCTTGCCATCGTAGAAGCATGCCGAGTCACGCCCACTCGGATCATAGTTGGCATAGGGACTGTTGAGCGCGTAGCTGTACCGATTGAAGTTCAGCGCGGTGTTTGCGTTGACATAGACCGGATCGGGACTCAAGAACCGATGCAGTGTTGGGCTGTAGTATCGCGCGTGCATGTACACGAGACCGGTAGCATCGGCATATTGGCCGGCGTAGCCGATGCCGGGTTTTTCAGCAACCTGCTAATCAGGACTATCAATGCTTGTAAGAAGTTCGATCGTTGTTTTATATAACGAGTCCGTTAGCTCCTCTATTTGTTCATCGATCTTTCTGGCCTCGTCCACAGAATATGTTTTAGCTAGGCCGGCTTGACAGGATATCGTAATGTCGCCTATCGACCCCATCCCCACAAGCGATCTCTTTGTCCGACGCAGGTGTTCCTTTAGCAAGTCTTTGTTCCGCTTTTGAACAAGCTGCTCCGCTTCCCTAGTCCACTTATCAAGTTGACCGGACCAAAACCGCTCTCCCACCGAACTCAATAACTTACTTAATGCAGCGAGCAAGTCTATATATGCCAAGAAGGGTTGCATTGCTAAAATCCATTCTGTGGCAGCGGTTGCACATTAATGAGTCGTACACCCTTCTTCTTAGAGCTCGGTATGTACATCTGAGTACCTCCACCACCTGCGACCGGCCCAATATATATCGTTTTCATTTCCGACACAAACGAAGCGAAGTCGCTAATTTCGCTGTACACAGTTATAGGCCAACGAGATAGCGCGGAGTAAATTCTGTATTTCCCTTTTAAGGAGAAGCCGTAATATCTGACGTGAGTGATATCTGTATACCGAATTTCTCGGAAAAAGAAAGACCCGATTCGGATTCTTTCTGGCATCAGAGTTGCGCGATAACGTTTGGCCCATGCAAAGGAAAAGAAGCACGGTAATGACGTTACCCATGGGAATGCTACGGGGACATGCGTATCCCTTCGAGTTGCCAATGTGAGCGCCCAAGGTCCCACTAAAAAGAGGATGCCACACACGAATAGAAAATAAACGTAGGGCGTAAGCTCCCCCGCTTAGTAGACACCCGATAAGTAGAACTTTCTGGCATCTTTCACAGCCAGGAGGTTCCATGAAGAAGTCCCGATTCACTGAAACGCAGATCGTC
>JAJPHA010000058.1 GCA_021325475.1 Rhodanobacteraceae bacterium
CCAGCGGGTGATACAGGTGGATGCGAGTGAAGAACAGCGAGATCCCGAGCACGATGACGCCGACCATCAGGCCGCGCAGCACCGCGCCGGCGACGTAGCCGGCGAGAATGGTCCACGGCGGCATCGGCGCGACCAGCATCTCTTCGACGAAGCGCTGGAACTTGGCGCCGAAGAACGAGCTCGAGATGTTGCCGTAGGCGTTCTGGATCACGCTCATCATCACCAGGCCGGGGGCGATGTATTCGGGATAGGAGATGCCCGGCGCCATGTCGCCGATGCGCCGGCCGATCAGGCTGCCGAAGATGATGAAGTACAGCGTCATCGTGATCGCCGGCGGCAGCAGGGTCTGGCTCCAGATGCGCAGGATGCGCGTCACCTCGCGGCGCACGATGGTGCCGAGCGCGACCAGCGTGGCTTCGGCGTTCATGCGACCTCCCGCGCGCCGTTGCCCGGTTTGTTCTCGATCAGGCGCACGAACAGCTCCTCCAGGCGATTGGCCTTGTTGCGCATCGAGGTCACGGTGATGTCCCGCGCGGACAGTGCGGCAAACAGGGAGTTGAGATCATGCTTGCGCGACATCTCCGCCTCGAGCGTGTGCGCATCGATGCGGCTGAGGCGCACGCCGTCGACCGCCGGCAGCTCGCCGCACGGCGCGGCGAGATCGAGCACGAAGGTCTCGACGTCGAGCTTGGCGAGCAGGTGCTTCATCGCCGTGTTCTCGATGATGCGGCCGTGGTCGATGATGGCGATGTTGCGGCACAGTTGTTCGGCTTCCTCGAGATAGTGCGTGGTCAGGATCACCGTGGTGCCGGCGGCGTTGATCCCCTGGATGAATTTCCACATCGAGCGGCGGATCTCGATGTCGACGCCGGCGGTGGGTTCGTCCAGGATCAGCAGCTTCGGCTCGTTCATCATCGCGCGCGCGATCATCAGCCGCCGCTTCATGCCGCCGGACAGCGTGCGCGACACCTCGAACGCCTTGTCCCACAGCGCCAATTGCTTCAGGTACTTCTCCGCGCGCTCGGCGGCGACGCGGCGCGGCACGCCGTAGAAGCCGGCCTGATTCACGCAGATCTGGAACGGCTGCTCGAACAGGTTGAAGTTGATTTCCTGCGGCACCAGGCCGAGCAACTGCATCGCCTCGCTGCGCCGCGTGCGCACGCTCGCGCCGAACACGCGCGCCTCGCCCGCGGTGGGATTGACCAGCGAGGAGACCACGCCGATCAGGGTGGACTTGCCGGCGCCGTTCGGGCCGAGCAGGGCGTAGAAATCGCCCGGCGGCACGGTGAGCGAAACGCCTTTCAGCGCCTCGACACCGTTCGGGTAGGTCTTGCGCAGGTCGCGGATCTCGAGGGCCGGGGGGGCGCTTGGGGAATCGCTCATGGCCGCGTAGTATAGCGGGCCTTTGTCCGCCTCTGTCCGCCGCCGCCGCCCCTTCGCCGACGCATCGCACTGGCATGGCCGAACATTTCCCCCTGCGTCTCATCGACAGCCGCATGCTCGCGCCGAGCGTGCGCCACATGGTATTCGAGCGCGGCGACGGCAAGCCGTTCGCGTTCGTGCCCGGCCAGTTCGTGCAGATCCATTTCCACTACGACGACGGCAAGCCGACCAAGCGCAGCTATTCGGTGGCGACGGTCGGCGCCGGCGACGGCAGCCCGGTGGCGACGATCGAGATCGCGGTGTCCTACGTCGAAGGCGGCGCCGCGACCAAGCTGCTCAGCAACCTCCGGCACGGTGAGGCCATCGACGGCAGCGGGCCGTACGGACGCTTCTGCCTTGCCGACGCCGACGTCAACCGCCGCTACCTGCTGGTCGCCACCGGCACCGGCGTGACGCCGTACCGGGCGATGCTGCCGCAACTCGCCCGGCTCGACGCGCGCGGCGCCGAGGTCGTGCTGATCTACGGCGCGCGCAACGAACCGGAACTGCTGTACGGCGACGAATTCGAGGCGTTCGCGCGGACTCATCCACATTTCCACTTTTACGCCTGCTTCAGCCGGGTGCCGCGTTCGCCGCCGCGTCCGCACGACCGCCGCGGCCGGGTGCAGGTGGCGCTGGCCGAGGTCAAGCCGGATCCGGCACACGACATCGCCTATCTGTGCGGCAATCCGGACATGGTCGATCAGACCTTCGCCCTGCTCAAGGAGGCCGGGCTGCCGATTCCGCACATCCGGCGCGAGAAATACGTCTCGTCGCGCTGAACGCCTCCCCGGGGGCGGGAGAGTTGTAAAGCATACTTGACAAGTGCGGCGCGCCGGCCTAGAGTGCGTGCTGTCAAGGAAACTTGACATCTCGCGAACCCGATGTGGAGCGCCCGATGATCCGACTGAGCCCGCAAGCGCATCAACGCCGCGTCATGATCGCGATGGCGGTGTACGTGGCCGTTCTCCTGTGGGTCTGGCCACTGGCGCGCGCGGCGGAGGCGGCGTTGCCGAAGACCGCCTATGCGCTGACGCCGGTGCCGCCGCTGCTGTACGTGATCTGGCTGATGGCGCGGCGCGTGCTCGCCGGCGACGAGCTGGAACAGCGCACCCACCTGATCGGTCTGGGCGTGGCCGCGGCGGCGGTTTCGATCTACGGTATCGTCGGCGGCTTCCTCGCGGCGGCGCATGTGCTCACGCCGGAGGCGAGCGCGGCCGCCCTGGTCTGGATCTTTCCGCTGCTGGTCGTCGTCTACGCCGCGGCGCGCGCCCATGCCGCGCGGCGCTACGGCGGTGCCTGCGCGGATGCGGACGCGTCGGCGGCCCTGCGCTTCCTGTATTTGGCGGCGATCTTCGCCGCGATCGCCGCCTGGGTGCATCTGCGCCACGGCGACGCGGGCGATGCCGGACTGGCTGCGGGCATGGCCGTCGTCATGCTCGGCTGCGCCGCGTTCCTCGCTCTGCGCCAGCGCCTGCGCCGGCGCGCGCGCGACGAATGAAGAACCACATCCGGGAATTGCGCGAGCAACGCGGCTGGTCGCAGGGCGATCTCGCCGAGAAACTCGACGTCTCCCGCCAGACCGTGAACGCGATCGAGACTGGCAAGTACGACCCGAGCCTGCCGCTCGCGTTCCGGCTCGCGAAGGTGTTCCGGCAGCCCATCGAATTCCTGTTTGAACCCGGCAAGGATTGAATCGTGACCCATCGAACTCTGCTGCGAATCGCCGCCGCCGTGGCCGCGCTCGGGTGGCTCGGCTACACGCACTGGCACCAGCCCGGAACGGGCGCCGCGGGCCGCGATGCACCCGCCGCACCGATCCCCGCCGACGCCAAGCACTTCCGGCTGGGCGCGCTCGAATTTTCCGCCTGCGAATTGCCGCAGAAACATTCCGGCGCGACCACCAGCGCATTCTGCGCGCCGTTCTCGGTGCCGGAGAACCGAGCCGAGCCGGACGCGCGCCGGCTCGATCTGCGCCTGGCGCTGATCCGCAGCGACGCGGCCGCGGCGGATCGCGATCTCGTGGTCTTCCTCGCCGGCGGTCCCGGCCAATCCGCGATCGATACCTGGCCGCAGATCGCCGCGGCGTTCGCGCCGCTGCGCCGGCATCATCACGTGTTGCTGCTCGACCAGCGCGGCACCGGCGGTTCCAACGCCCTGCGCTGTCCCGGCCGCGACGACGCCGAGGCGGCGCCGACCGCCGACGTCGGCGAAGACTTCGACCCGGCGCAGGTCCGCGCCTCCGCGCAACGCTGCCTCACCGCGGTGCGCGAGCACGCCGATCCGCGCTACTACACCACGACCGACGCGGTGGAGGATCTGGAGGCGCTGCGCCAGGCACTCGGCGCGCCGCGCTTCGATCTGGTCGGCGTGTCCTACGGCACGCGCGTGGCGCAGCAGTACGCGATGCGCCATCCGGACGGCGTGCGCAGCGTCGTGCTCGACAGCGTGGTGCCGAACGCGATCGCGCTCGGCGCGGAGTTCGCGATCAACCTCGAGGATGCGCTGAAGGCGCAGTTCGCGCGCTGCCGGGCGACGCCGGCGTGCGCCCGCGCGTTCGGCGATCCCTACGCCAGCCTCGGCGCGCTGCGCGCGACCCTGCGCGCGGCGCCGCGCACGGTCGAACTGCGCGACCCGCTGACGTTCCAGCCGATCACGCGGCGGCTCGACGATCGCGTCGTCGCCGGACTCGTGCGCATGTTCGCCTACACGCCGGAAACCGCGGCGTTGCTGCCGCTGTCGATCGCCGAGGGGCGCAAGGGCCACTACGCGCCGCTGCTCGGCCAGAGCCAGGTGATCGCCGGCGATCTGTCCGATCTCGCCGAGAACGGCGTGCAGCTCTCGGTCGTGTGCAGCGAGGACGCCGATCGGCTCGCGCCGCGCCCGCAGGATGCGGACCTCGTCCTCGGCACCGCGATCATCGACGGCCTGCGCGCCGCCTGCGAGATCTGGCCGCACGGCGCGCGCCCGCCCGACTTCCACGCGCCGCTCAAGACCGACGTGCCGGTGCTGGTGCTCGAAGGCGAACTCGATCCGGTGACGCCGCCGCGCTACGGCGAGCAGGTGGTGCAGACGCTGACCAACGCGCGTCTGATCGTGGCCAGGGGCCAGGGCCACAACGTGATCGGCCGCGGTTGCCTGCCGAAGCTGGTGGCCGAATTCGTCGACCGCTTGCAGCCGAAGATGCTGGACGCGGCGTGCGTCGATGCGCTCGGCCCGACCCCGGCGTTCATCGATTTCAACGGAGCCGCGCCGTGATCGAAGTGACCGACTTGCACAAGACCTTCGGCCGGGTGATCGCCGTCGATGGCGTGAGCTTCCGCGCTCGCGACGGCGAGATCACCGGCCTGCTCGGCCCGAACGGCGCCGGCAAGACCACCACGCTGCGCTGCCTGTACACGCTGATGCGGCTCGACCGCGGCGAGGTGCGGGTCGACGGCATCGACGCCGCGGTCGATCCGGTCGCGGTGCGGCGCCGGCTCGGCGTGCTGCCGGATGCGCGCGGCCTGTACAAGCGCCTGACTGCGCGCGAGAACATCGCCTACTTCGGCCGCCTGCACGGGCTCGACGAGGCGACGATCCGCGCCCGCAGCGACGCCGCGATCGCCGCGCTCGACATGGCCGAGTTCGCCGACCGCCGCGCGGAAGGATTCTCGCAAGGCCAGCGCGTCAAGACCGCGATCGCGCGTGCGCTGGTGCACGATCCGACCAACGTGATCCTGGACGAGCCGACCAACGGCCTCGACGTGATGGCCACGCGCGCCATGCGCGGCTTCCTCAAGCGCCTGAAAGCCGAGGGCCGCTGCGTGCTGTTCTCCAGCCACATCATGCAGGAGGTGGCGGCGCTGTGCGATCGCATCGTCGTGATCGCCAAGGGCCGCGTGGTCGCCGACGAATCGCCCGAGGCGCTGCGCGCGCAGACCGGCGCGGCGAATCTCGAGGACGCCTTCGTGCAACTGATCGGCTCCGAGGAAGGACTCGCCGCATGAACGCCGCCGTCGTCGTGTTTCTCAAGGAGGTGCGCGAGAACCTGCGCGACCGCCGCACCGTGATCAATACCCTCGTCACCGGACCGCTGTTCGCGCCGCTGATGTTCGTGTTGCTGATCAACGCCCTGGTCACGCGCGAGCTGGAAAAGGCCGAGCGGCCGCTGCCGCTGCCGGTGGTGGGCGCCGAGCATGCGCCGAACCTGGTCGAGGCGCTGCGCCAGCAGAACGTCGAGATCAAGCCGGGCCCGGCCGATCCGGAGCGTGCCGTGCGCGAGCAGGACGCCGACGTGGTGCTGCGCATTCCACCGCGCTTCGCCGAGGCGTGGGCCAGGGGCGAGCCGGCCGAGGTCGAGCTCGTCTACGACGAATCGCAGCGCGAGGCCGGCGGTTCGGTCGGCCGGCTGCGCGCGCTGCTCGAGCACTACGGCGAACGCGGCGGCGCGCTGCGCCTGCTCGCCCGCGGCCTGTCGCCGAACGTGATCAAGCCGCTCACGATCGCCGCGCGCGACCAATCCACCCCGCAGAGCCGATCCGGCAATCTGTTCGCGATGTTGCCGTATTTCTTCATCCTCGGCGGTTTCATCGGCGGCATGGCGCTCGCCATCGACACCACCGCCGGCGAGCGCGAGCGCCAGTCGCTCGAGCCGCTGCTCGCCAATCCGGTGCCGCGCTGGCAGGTGCTGGTCGGCAAGCTCGGCGCCACCACCGTGTTCGCCCTCACCGCGGTGCTGCTCAGCATCCTGGCGTTCTCCCTGGTCGGCCAGTTGCTGCCGACCGAGAAGATCGGCATGAGCCTCGAAATCGGCCCGCGCTTCGTCGCCACGACGTTGTTCGCGATGCTGCCGCTCGCCGTGCTGCTGGCGGCATTGCAGACCCTGGTCGCCGCGTTCGCCAAGAGCTACCGCGAGGCGCAGACCTATGTGTCGCTGCTGATGTTCGTGCCGGTGATCCCGACCCTGCTGCTCTCGATCCTGCCGCTGAAGACGCAACCGTGGATGTACGCGGTGCCGCTGATGAGCCAGCAGGTGGTGATCACGCGCCTGCTGCGCGGCGATCTGGTGCCGGCGCCGGGTCTGCTGGCGAGCTTCGCCTGCACCGCGCTCGCCGCACTGCTCGCCTGCGTCGTGACCGCGCGCATCTACCGGAGCGAACGCCTGGCGATCTCGGCCTAGCGCGGCGCGCCTCAGCCGCCGCCCAGCGCGCGGCGGTACTGGATCGCCTCGAGCAGATGCGCACCGGACACGGCTTCGCTGCCGGCGAGATCGGCGATCGTGCGCGCCACGCGCAGCACGCGGTGATAGGCCCGCGCCGACAGGCCGAGCCGCTCGAGCGCGCGTTCGAGCAGGGTGCGATCGGCGGGAGCGAGCGCGCAGTCGCGCAGCACCTCGCGGTTGCTGAGCGCCGCGTTCGGCTTGCCGGCGCGGGCGAGCTGGCGCGCGCGCGCGGCGACCACGCGCGCACGCACCACCGCGCTCGCCTCGCCCGGCGCCGCAGCGCCGCCGAGTTCGGCGAGCGCCACGCGCGGCACCGCGACGGTGAGGTCGATGCGGTCGAGCAGCGGCCCGGAAACGCGCGCGCGGTAGCGGCGCACCGCCTCGGGCGTGCAGGTGCAGCGGCCGGAGGGATCGCCGGCGTAGCCGCACGGGCAGGGATTCATCGCCGCGACGAGCTGGAACGCGGCGGGGAATTCCGCCTGGCGCGCGGCGCGCGAGATGACGATGTGGCCGGATTCGAGCGGCTCGCGCAGCACCTCGAGCACGCGCCGGTCGAACTCGGGCAGCTCGTCGAGGAACAGCACGCCGTGGTGGGCGAGCGAGATCTCGCCGGGCCGCGGCAGCGAGCCGCCGCCGACCAGTGCCACCGCCGAGGCGGTGTGGTGCGGTGCGCGAAAAGGCCGCATTTTCCACTTGTGGAAATCGATCCCGCAGCCGGCGACCGAGCGGATCGCCGCCGCCTCCAGCGCCTCGTCTTCGCCGAGCGGCGGCAGGATGCCGGGCAGGCGGCTTGCCAGCATGGTCTTGCCGGTGCCGGGCGGACCGACGAACAACAAGTGATGCTGGCCGGCGGCGGCGATCTCGAGCGCGCGGCGTGCCTGCGGCTGGCCGCGCACCTCGGCGAGGTCCGGCGGTGCGATCTCGTCGCCGCCGCTCGCCGGTGCGGTCGCCGGCGGCAGTTCGGCCGCGCCGCGCAGGAACGCGCACACCTCGAGCAGCGAGCCCGCGCCGTGCGCGACCCCGCCGCCGGCGAGCGCGGCCTCGGCACCGTTGTCGCGCGGCACGATCAGGGCGCGGCCGGCATGCGCCGCCTTGAGCGCCGCGGGCAGCACGCCGGTCACCGCGCGCAGTTCGCCGGACAGCGCGAGTTCGCCGAGGAATTCGTAGGCAGCGAGCCGCTCCTTCGGCAGATGGCCGCTCGCGGCGAGGATGCCGAGCGCGATCGGCAGATCGAAGCGGCCGCCGTCCTTCGGCAGATCGGCCGGCGCCAGGCTGACCGTGATCCGCCGACTCGGGAATTCGAGTTGCGCGTTCTGGATCGCCACGCGCACGCGATCGCGCGCTTCCTTCACCGCGGTTTCCGGCAGGCCGACGATCGAGGTGCCCGGCAGACCGCCGGACAGGTGCACCTCGACCGTCACTGGCGGTGCGGCGACGCCCTCCTGGGCACGGCTGTGGACGATGGCGAGACTCATGGCGTGGGCTCGAAAAAAAAAAGCACCGCGGACGGCCTTGCCGGCAGCAGGGCATCCTGCCGTGCTGTCGTGGCCGAGAGGGATGGCATCCGGCAACGGCGGGCCGTAACCGCCGGGCCGCCGGCGCCGGGGTGAGCGGCGGGGCGGCGCGACCGTCCGCGGCAAAGCGAATCGGGAACGCCGGCTCAGTGCGGCGGCGCGCGCTGGCCGAGTTCGGCTTCGAGCTCGAGCACGCGTGCTTCCAGCGCCTCGAGTTTCTCGCGCGTGCGCAGCAGCACGCAGCGCTGTACGTCGAACTCCTCGCGGGTGACGAGGTCGAGCCGGCGCAGACCGGAGCGCAAGGCGTCGCGGAAGTTCTCGGTCAGCTCCTCGCGCGCGGCGCGTGCGCCGGGCGGCACCAGTTCGGCCAGGCGCCGGGCCAGTTCGTCGATGGCGGTGAGATGGATCACGGCAGGTCCTCTCGGCGGTTACGGCAGTGCCAAGCTACGCCGGTGGCGGCGCGAGCGCAGTCGGCCAAGTGCGGAAACGCGGGTAGGAAATTTCCTACGCTCGGAGCGGATGGCGTTGGCCGAGCCGCGGAAGTAAAGCATGGCCGTCTGGAGCACTCAAGCCAGGGCTTCGCGTTGCCATCGCGCCATTCGCTTCGCTTCCCGGACCCGAAGAGGAATTGCCGATGCCGCATCGCCGCGTCTGGACGATCGCGCTGTGCTTCGTCGCCAACGCCGCGCGGGCCGACGGCGGCACGGCCGTGCCGAACAGCGGCGACACCGCCTGGATGCTGGTGGCGAGCGCGCTGGTGCTGTTCATGACCCTGCCCGGCCTCACCTTGTTCTATGCGGGGCTGGTGCGCTCGAAGAACGTGCTGTCGGTGATGATGCAATGCTTCGCGATCACCGCGCTGGTGAGCGTGCTGTGGCTGCTGTACGGCTATTCGCTCGCCTTCGACAACACCGGCATGCAGGCGCATCGCCTCGGCCTGCACAGCTTCATCGGCAGTCTCGCCAAGGCCGGTTTCGCCGGCGTGGCGCGCGGCGCGCTGGTGCAGACGATTCCGGAAAGCGTGTACGCGATGTTCCAGTTGACCTTCGCCATCATCACCCCGGCGCTGATCGTCGGCGCGTTCGCCGAGCGGCTGCGCTTCGCCGCGCTGCTCGCGTTCGTCGCCGGCTGGTTCACGTTCGCCTATCTGCCGATCGCGCACATGGTCTGGGGCGGCCCGGGCGCCTGGCTCGGCGATCTCGGCGTGCTCGACTTCGCCGGCGGCACGGTGGTGCACATCAACTCCGGCGTGGCCGGTCTCGTCGCCTGCCTCGTCGTCGGTCCGCGCCGCGGCTATCCGCAGCAGCCGATGCCGCCGCACAATCTGACCTACACGGTGGTCGGCGCCTCGTTGCTGTGGATCGGCTGGTTCGGCTTCAACGCCGGCTCCGCGCTCGCCGCCAACACCACCGCCGGCATGGCGATGCTGGTCACGCATCTGGCCACCGCCGCCGCGGCGCTGGCGTGGATGAGTGCGGAATGGGCGTTGCACAAGAAACCGTCCGTGCTCGGCATCGCCTCGGGCGCGGTGGCCGGTCTGGTCGCGATCACGCCGGCGGCCGGCACCTGCGGGCCGCTTGGTGCGCTCGCGATCGGCGCGCTCGCCGGGCTGGCCTGCTTTCTGTCCACCAGTCGCCTGAAGCGGCGGCTCGGCTACGACGATTCGCTCGATGCCTTCGGCGTGCACGGCGTCGGCGGCATGGTCGGCGCGCTGCTCACCGGCGTGTTCGCGAGCCCCGTCCTCGGCGGCGCCGGTCTCGCCGACGGCGTGGATTCCCTGCTCGGCCAGCTCGGCCGGCAGCTCGTCGGCGTCGTCGTCACCTTCGGCTACAGCGCAGCGGTGAGCTACGCGCTGCTGAAACTCATCGGCGCCACGCTCGGCCTGCGCGTGAGCGCGGAGGAGGAGACCGACGGGCTCGATCTCAGCCTGCACGACGAACGTGGCTACAGCTTGTAATCCGGTATATTCGACGCAAACGCTGAGGGAGCCTCCGGCATGAAGATGGTGATGGCGATCATCAAGCCGTTCAAACTCGACGACGTGCGCGAAGCGCTGGCCGAGACCGGCGTACAGGGCATCACCGTCACCGAGGTCAAGGGCTTCGGCCGGCAGAAGGGCCACACCGAGCTCTACCGTGGCGCCGAGTACGTCGTCGACTTCCTGCCGAAGATCAAGATCGAGATCGCCGTCACCGATGCGATGGTCGAGCGCGTGGTCGAGGCCATCACCCAATCGGCCAAGAGCGGCAAGATCGGCGACGGCAAGATCTTCGTCTACGACCTCGACCAGGTGATCCGCATCCGCACCGGCGAGACCGATGCCGATGCGTTGTGAGCGCACCGCGCGCGCCGCCGCGGCGTGCGCGCAGCCGGCAAGGCGCTGAAATCACGAGCGAAATCGGCGAGTGCGAACGGCCCGGATGCGGCGACGGCGCGGCTGAATTTCGCCTATCCGCTGGATCTGGTGCAGTTCGAGATCCTTGACTGCGCAGCGACTACCGTGAAAGTGACCTATCCGCACGCCACGTTCGGCGCGGGCTGGACGTTCCGCTTCTACGGCCCGGCCACGCCCGGCGACGACGCCAGCATCAAGTGGTACGACTTCTCGGCGAATGCCGTGCGGCTCGATGCGCACACCTGGCAGCTCACGCTCAAGCGCGGCCAGTTCGGCAGCTACCGACCCGACGTCACCGGCGCGATCCTGTTCCAGGGCGGGCCGGCGTACAACGACGATCTGTTCACCAACGGTTTCGAGTAGAGCCTCCGGCGGGCGGCGCGGCGAGACGTATCCGCGCCGCCGGGCTGTTAAAATCGCGGGCCTGTCTCCGCTGATCCGGGCCCCGCCATGTCCGTCCCCGCACCGCGCATCGATCTCGACTACACGCTCGAGGACAAGTACACGCGCAGCCAAGGTCGCGTGTATCTGTCCGGGGTGCAGGCGCTGGTGCGGCTGCCGCTGATGCAGCAGATGCGCGACCGCGCCGCGGGGCTGCGCACGGCGGGCTTCATCTCCGGCTATCGCGGCTCGCCGCTCGGCGGACTCGATCTCGAGCTGTGGAAGGCGAAGAAGCATCTCAAGGCCGCCGCCATCGAGTTCACCCCCGGCGTCAACGAGGATCTCGGCGCCACCATGGTCTGGGGCACGCAGCAGGTCGGGCTGTGGCCGGGCGCCAAGCACGACGGCGTGTTCGCGATGTGGTACGGCAAGGGGCCGGGCGTGGACCGCTGCGGCGACGTGTTCAAGCACGGCAACGCCGCCGGCACCGCCAAGCACGGCGGCGTGCTGTGTCTGGCCGCCGACGATCACGCCTGTCGCTCCTCCACGCTGCCGCACGGCTCGGAGCTCGAATTCGTCTCGGCGATGATGCCGATCCTCAATCCCGCCGGCGTGCAGGACATTCTCGACCTCGGCCTGCTCGGCTGGGCGCTGTCGCGCTTCACCGGGCGCTGGGTCGGGTTCAAGACCATCGCCGAGACGGTGGAGTCGAGCGCCAGCGTCAACGTCAATCCGCACCAGCTCGACATCGTCGTGCCGGAGGATTTCGCGTTGCCGCCGGGCGGACTCAACATCCGCTGGCCGGATCCGCCGCTCGAGCAGGAGCTGCGCCTGCACCAGTACGCGGTCGCCGCCTGCCACGCCTTCGCCCGCGCCAATCGCATCGATCGTGTGGTGATCGACTCGCCGCGCGCGCGGCTCGGCATCGTCACCACCGGCAAGAGCCATCTCGACGTGCTGCAGGCGCTGGAGTACCTCGGCATCGACGCGCGCGCCGCCGCCGACATCGGTATACGTGTATACAAGGTCGGCATGACCTGGCCGCTCGAGCCGAACGGCATCCGCGAGTTCGCGCGCGGCCTCGAGGACATCATCGTGGTCGAGGAGAAGCGCGCCTTCCTCGAATCGCAGATGAAGGAGGCGATGTACAACTGGGACCACGCCGTGCGGCCGTCGATCGTCGGCAAGTACGACGAGGCCGGTGAGTGGATCCTGCCCTCGACCAGCGAACTCACCCCGGCGCGCATCGCCCGCGTGATCGCCCGGCGGCTGGCGCGCTTCTTCACCAGCGACACCATCGCCGAGCGGCTGAAGTGGATCGCGGCGAAGGAGGCCGAGCTCGCCCTGCCGCGCGCCAATTTCCCGCGCGCCGCGCACTACTGCGCGGGCTGCCCGCACAACACCTCGACTGCGGTGCCGGAAGGTTCGCGCGCGCTCGCCGGCATCGGCTGCCACTACATGGTGACGTGGATGGATCGCCGCACCGAGACCTTCACCCACATGGGCGGCGAAGGCGTGACCTGGTGCGGCCAGGCGCCGTTCACCGAAACCCGGCACGTGTTCCAGAATCTCGGCGACGGCACCTATTTCCACTCCGGCTCGCTCGCCATCCGCCAGGCGGTCGCGGCGAAGGTGAACATCACCTACAAGATCCTCTACAACGACGCCGTGGCGATGACCGGCGGCCAGCCGGCGGACGGCGTGCTCACCGTGCCGGACATCGCCTGGCAGGTGCGCGGCGAAGGCGTAGAGACCATCGTCGTGATGTCCGACGACATCGACAAGTGGGCCGATTCGACGCGCTTCCCGGACGGCGTGGAGTTCGTCCATCGCGACGAGCTCGACGCGGTGCAGCGGCGGCTGCGCGAGGTGGCGGGCGTGTCGGTGCTGATCTACGACCAGACCTGCGCCACCGAGAAGCGCCGGCGGCGCAAGCGCGGCCTGCTCGAGGACCCGAAGAAGCGCGCGTTCATCAACTCGCTGGTGTGCGAGGGCTGCGGCGACTGCGGCGAGCAGTCGTTCTGCGTCGCGGTGCTGCCGAAGGAGACCGAATACGGCCGCAAGCGCGAGATCGACCAGAGCAACTGCAACAAGGACTTCTCCTGCGTCAAGGGCTTCTGCCCGAGCTTCGTCACCGTCCACGGCGGCGGCCTGCGCAAGCGCGCGCCGTCGGCAAAAGTGGATTTTTCCACTCTGCCGGAACCGGCGTTCGCCACCGATCTGGCGCAGCCGTGGAACATCCTCGTCACCGGCATCGGCGGCACCGGCGTGGTCACCATCGGCGCGCTGGTCGGCATGGCCGCACACCTCGAGGGCAAGGGCGCCACCGTGCTCGATCAGACCGGCCTGGCGCAGAAGGGCGGCGCGGTCACCTCGCACCTGCGCATCGCGCGCCGGCCGGAGGACATCCACGCCGTGCGCATCGCCGCCGGCGAGGCCGACCTCGTACTCGGCTGCGACATGGTGGTGGTCAACGACTACTGGTCGCTGTCGAAGATCCGCGCCGGCCGCTCGCGCGTGGTGCTCAACACCTACGAGGCGATGCCGGGCACGTTCACGACCCGTCCGGACCTCGCCTTTCCGGCGCGCCAGATCGTCGAGGCGGTCACGCTCGCGCTCGGCGGCGAGGCGCCGGAGCGCATCGATGCGACCGAGCTCGCCACTGCGCTGCTCGGCGATTCGATCGCCGCCAACCCGTTCCTGCTCGGCTACGCCTGGCAGAAGGGCTGGGTGCCGCTGAGCCGCGCGGCGTTGCTGCGCGCGATCGAGCTCAACGGCGCGGCGGTGGAGATGAACCAGGCGGCGTTCCAGTGGGGCCGCCTCGCCGCGCACGACCTCGCGCGGGTGCGCGCAGCCGCCGGCCTCGCCGCCGCGCCAGCCGGTCGCGCCGCGGCGCTCGACGACGCCGCGATCAGCGCCAGTCTCGACGAGCGCATCGCCCGGCGCGCGGAATTCCTCCACGGCTACCAGAATGCGCGCTATGCGGCAAAGTATACCGAGCTCGTCGAGCGCGTCCGCGCCGCCGAGCGCGCCCGCGTGCCCGGCAGCGAGGCGCTCACCGAGGCGGTGGCGCGCTACGCCTTCAAGCTGATGGCCTACAAGGACGAGTACGAGGTCGCGCGCCTGTACACGAGCGGCGAGTTCGAGCGCCGCCTCCGCGAGACCTTCGCCGGCGACTACCGGCTGCACTTCCACCTCGCCCCGCCGCTGCTCGCGCGCCGCGACGCCGCGGGCCGCCTGCGCAAGGGCGAATACGGCCCGTGGGTGTTCACCGCGTTCCGGCTGCTGGCGAAGCTCAAGTTCCTGCGCGGCGGGCCGTTCGACGTGTTCGGTTACACCGCCGAACGCAAGGCCGAGCGCGCACTGATCGACGAGTACTTCGGCACGGTGGAGGAACTTCTCGCCGGCCTCGATCGCGCCAATCACGCGCTCGCGGTCGAGATCGCGAGCGTGCCCGAGCAGATCCGCGGCTTCGGTCACGTCAAGGAAGCACATCTCGAGCAGGCCCGGGCGCGGCGCGAAGCGCTGCTCGCGGCCTGGCGCAAACCGGCCACGGCGCGCGCGGCGGCGTGACCGGCAAGACCTTTGCTCGGATGCGGTGGGTGCCACAAACCCCATCACGCCCTGACTGTACCCGGAGCGGCCGCACGGTTTGGCGTCGCATCCTATACCGGCACGAGCTTACTTCTTCGCGTTCTCCGCGCGCTTGCGCCGCACGTAGTCCAACTCGGCGGCAGCGCGGGAATCGTTCTTGTCGAGCTCCAGGCAGCGCAGGTACAGCCGTTCCGCGTCGTCGAGCTTGCCGGTTTCGGCGTCCACGAACGCCTCGCCGCGCCAGGCACGCGCAAGTTCGATGTCGCGCAGCGCGGGCGGCGAGAACGTCTTCGCGGCCGCCTCGGCCTTCTCAAACGCGCGCATTGCTTCGGGCCAGTTCTTTACGCTTTCGTACTGCGCGCCGAGTTCTTCAAGGAACGTGGCGTTCTCGGGCGACAGCGCAAGCGCCTTGTCGAGCGTAGCACGCGCCTCGTCGAGCCGGCCGAGATCGTACAGCGCGTATGCTTTGAGCTTGAAAGCTTCGGCCCAGACCGGGCCGATCACGATCGCGTCCTCGTGGCGCGCCGCTGCATCCGTGAGGTAGTGGATCGTTTCGATCGGCGTGCGCGCGCTGTATGCCCGTCGCGGGCCGTTGCCCCAGCGACGTTCGAACGTCGCGATGATCGGATCGAGTGCGCGATCGATCGCTTGCTCCGGCATGCCGGCCTTGATCGCGAGATACGCGTCGCGGATCAGCTCCTCCTGTTCCGCATCGGGATTTCGTGCGCGTGGCGCTGCGGCTGTCGGCGGCGACGGCGGTTGCGCCGCGCAACCGGCGAGCAGCAGCAGCGCGGGCAGCAGCCGGCGTGCGAGCATGGTCTCTCCCCACGGCGATGGCGCAGCGATTGTGCAGAGGCGCGTCAAGCGATGCAACGCGTCGCGGCTCAGCGGTCGGCTTCGATCAGGTCGATGTACTGGAAACGTCCGTCGCGCAGCACGCGCGCGCCGCGGCGGAGCGGAATCGGCGCGCGGAACAGCGGGCTGGCGTGTACGCAGGTGTGGAACTCGCCGCGTTCGCCGCAGGGATCGCAGCTCGGTGGCAGTTCGGCGAGCAGCGCGGCGTCGTAGTCGCGGCCGCAGAAGCGCGCGTCGAGCTGTTCGGTGTCCACGCAGCTCAGGATCGCACGATGACCGCGCGCGAGGAAATGCCGCGCCAGCCGTGCGGTGTCCTCGCCCCACAGCGGATACGTGCCGCGCCAGCCGAGGCGCGCGAGCAGGGCGTCGCGGTAGGCGCGCACGTCGGCCAGGAACAGGTCGCCGAAGGCGATGTCGGCGAGGTCCGGTTCGCGCTCGCGCGCGGCGGCGAGCGCCCGCGCGAAGGCGGCCTCGTAGGTCTCGTTGGTGGCTTGCGGCGGGATCGTCGCCTCGATCAACGGCAGCGCCAGCGCCGCGGCTTGGCGGTGCAGGATCGCGCGCCGCACGCCGTGGATGGCGATGCGGTCGTAGCCTTCGGTGACGGTGGTGACGAGTCCGGCCACGCGCCAGCGCGGCTCCGCGCGCAGGCGTTCGAGCGCGAGCGCGGAATCCTTGCCGCCGCTCCAGGCGAGCAGGATCGGCGTCGCCATGCCGGGTTACACGCGCGCGGCGCCGAGCAGCCGGCCGGGCAGCGAGCGGATGCGGTTGAGCAGCGCCGCCGGCAGGCGCAGCGGCGAGGTCGTGCTGTGCTCCGACGGCGGTGCGGCGGTGAAGCGGCGCGCCGCCTGCGGATTCTGCTTGAGCTGCCAGTAGCGGCCGATCGCCGAATCCACGCTCAACCGGCAGGTGCCCATGCGCACCGGCTTGAGCAGCATGCGGTAGACCTGGCCTTCGTTGATCAGCTCGATCGCGGTCTGCGCGTTGGCGCGCTCGGTGAGCACGACCGTGGCGATGTGCGGATGGTGCAGCTTGAGCGCCTTGAGCAGGCCGGTCAGATCGTTGCGCCCGGCCTGGGTTTCGGAGATCACCACCGCGGTCTCCTGCTGCTCCATGATCTGCAAGGCGCGCTCGGCGGAGTTGGCGAAATTCACCTTGTAGTACGGTTGCAGGATCTCGCGCAGCCGCTGCTGCACGGCGGCGTCGCTCTCGATCACCAGCACACCGACGGCGCTGCGCGCGCGATCGTGTTCGGTCGGCGGCAGCGCGTCGCGGGCGATCACCGGCGCCTCGCGCGCGATCTGCCCGGCCTCGGTGACCAGCGCCTTCAGCTCGGCGTTGTTCCACGGCTTGTTGACGAAGCGGAACACCTCGCTTTCGTTGACCGAACCGAGCACGGCCTTGAGGTCGGAGTAGCCGGTGAGCAGGATGCGCAGCGCGCGCGGATGGCTCTCCTTGATCTCGCGCAATACCTCGATGCCGGGCTTCTCCGGCATGCGCTGGTCGCAGATCACCACGTCGACGTCGTGCTGCCGGGCGAGCGCGACGGCTTGCAGCGGATCGGTGGTCGCGAAGGTGACGTGCTCGCGCAGCAGCGCCCGCAACGCGCGCAGGATGCGCTCTTCGTCGTCGATCAGCAGGATGCGCAGCGGATCGCTCACGGGGGTCTCGCTCCCTCAGGCGGCGTTGGCCGCGACGGCGGCCGGGCCGGTCGCGGCGGCACCGTCCACCGGCAGGCTAACGGTGAACACCGAGCCTTTCCTTGGTGTCGTTCGCACTTTGATCGAGCCGCCGTGGCCCTTGACGATCTTGTGCACGATCGACAGGCCGAGCCCGGTGCCCTCGCCGACCGGCTTGGTGGTGAAGAACGGATCGAAGATCTTCGGCAGCACGTCATCGGGGATGCCGCAGCCGGTGTCGGCGAAGCTGATCTCGACCTCCTTCGGCGTGGCGCGGCTCTCGATGGTGAGCGTGCCCTCGCCGTCGATCGCCTGCGCCGCGTTGGTGATGAGATTGAGGAACACCTGGTTCATCTGCGAGGCCATGCAGCGCACCTTCGGCAGCGGTTGCAGGTGCTTGACCACCCGCACGCGATCGCGCAACTGGTGCTGGGCGATGCTGAGCGCGCTCTCGATGCCCTCGTTGAGATCGACCAGATCCATGCCGTCGCGATCCACCCGCGAGAAGCCCTTCAGGTTCTGCACCAGGCTGGCGAGCTGGGTCAGGCCGTCGCTGGCGTCCTTGAGCAGCTCCTTGGCATCGCTGAGCAGCGGGCTCTTCTCGAGGGTCGCGCGCGCCTCGAACAGCTTGCGCCGCGCTTCCTCGACGTGCTTGACCAGCTTGTCGAGACTCGCCTTGTCGGCGCCGAAGATCAGATCCACCGGCTGCAGGCAGTACTGCACCGCGGCGTCGTATTGCTTGACCAGCTTGCGGTAGTCGTCGAGCAGGTCGGCGACCACCTCGACGTTGCTCTTGACGAAGCCGAGCGGCGTGTTGATCTCGTGCGCCACCCCGGCCACCATCTGCCCGAGCGAGGCGAGCTTGGTGGTGTGGATCACCTGCGACTGGGTCGCCTGCAGGCGCTTGATTTCCTCCTCGGCGTCGCGCTGGCGTGCGACCAGCGCGGCGTTGCCCTGGCGTTCCCGGAACCAGAGAAAGCCGAGCGCAGCGCAGGCGCAGAGCAGCAGTACCACGATAGCCCACAGCATCGGCGCACCTCCAATGGGCCGCAGTATAAATGCCAAATCCCGCCATCGCGTCAACCGCAGCGGTGGCGCCCGGCCCGCGACCGCGGACGGCGGGACCCGGCACCGGCGGCACTTGACGGCCGCCGCGGCCGCGCCCGACCCTAGCCGCAGTCTGCCAAGCGCGGTCGCGGAGGTTCTGTGAAAGCCATCATCCTCGCGGTGTTCCTTGCCGGTCTCGGTCTCGCCGGCGCGGCCTCGGCGCTCGCCGCCGCCCCATCCGGGCGCGATCTGCCGCCCGGTCTCGTCATCCCCGAGGCGGCGCGGCCGGGACCGGACTTCGACGTCGAGCGCGCCACCGCCGCCTACCTCGAGCTGCTCTCGCCGGAGCAGCGCCGGCTGTCGGACGCCTACTTCGAGGGCGGCTACTGGCTGCAACTGTTCGGCTTCCTCTACGGCCTCGGCGTGGCCGCGCTGCTCCTCTGGGGCGGAATCTCGCGGCGTTTGCGCGAGCTCGCGCGTCGTCTGAGTGCGCGGCCCTGGCTGTATACCTGGGCGTATGGGGTGCTCGCCGTGCTCGCCTGGTTCGTGCTCGACCTGCCGTGGTCGATCTATGCCGACTTCGTGCGCGAGCACCAGTACGGCCTCGCCACGCAGGACTTCGCCGGCTGGTTCGGCGACGCGCTGAAGTCGCTCCTGGTGAGCGCGATCGTCGTGCCGCCGGCGCTGGTCGCGGTCTATGCCGCGGTGCGCCGCGCCGGCGCGCGCTGGTGGATCGTCGCCAGCGGGCTCGCCTTCGTGTTCGCGCTGATCGCGCTGATGCTGGCGCCGGTCTATGTCGAGCCGCTGTTCAACACCTACCGGCCGCTGCGCGAGGGACCGGTGCGCGAGGCGGTGCTGTCGCTGGCGCGGGCGAACGGGGTGCCGACCGATCACGTGGTCGAGTTCGACGCCTCGCGCCAGACCACGCGCATCAGCGCCAACGTCGCCGGCTTCGCCGGCACGACCCGCATCGCGCTCAACGACAATCTGCTCGACAAGACCTCGCTGCCCGAGATCAAGGCCGTGCTCGGCCACGAGATGGGGCACTACGTGCTCAACCACGGTTTGCGTCTGACGGTCTACCTCACGCTGGTGTTCGCGCTCGGTTTCTGGGTCGTGCATCGTCTGCTCGACGCCGCGCTCGCGCGTCTCGGCCCGCGGCTCGGGCTCGAGAACCGCGGCGATCCGGCGGCCCTGCCGCTGGCGGTGGCGATCTTTTCGGCGTTCCTGTTGCTCGCCACGCCGCTGCTCAATTCGATCGTGCGCCAGGCCGAGGCCGAGGCCGACGCCTTCGGCCTGAACGCGGCGCGCGAGCCGCACGGCTTCGCCATGGCGGCGATCCGGCTGTCGGCCTACCGCAAACTCCATCCGGGGCCGCTCGAGGAGATCGTGTTCTACGACCATCCGAGCGGCTATGCGCGCGTGCATGCGGCGATGACCTGGTTCCGGGAAAACCAGGACAACCCGACGGCGAACGCGCCGCCGACGCGGTAGGAGTCGAGGCGCGGCGCGGTCAGTGTGCGTTTATCCTCGCCTGTCAACGCCGGCCCGGGGGTTGCGTTGTTGCCGCCCGAACCCCGTGATTTTTCGTCAACCCTCGAGGAGACCATCATGAAACGCAGTCTGATCGCCCTTGCCGCGGTCCTTGCCTTCGGCGCCGCCCAGGCCCAGGAGTCGGGTGCGGCGGTGGAGACCCAGCGCAACGCCAATCAGCAGGAACGCATCGAGCAGGGCTTGCAGTCCGGTGAGCTTTCGACCCGCGAGGCCGGCAAGCTCGAACGCCAGGAGCAGCACATCGACCAGCAGGAGGCGCGCGATCTCAAGCAGGGCGGCGCGCTGACGCCGCAGGAGAAGGCGCAGATCAACCGCGAACAGAACCAGGTCAGCCGCGAGATCTACAACAAGAAGCACAATGCCGTTACCGGCAATCCGAACTCGGCTTCGTCGCGGCGCCTGCAGGCCGACGTCCAGCGCAATGCCAATCAGCAGCAGCGCATCGCCAACGGCGTCGAGTCCGGCCAGTTGACCAACCGCGAGGCCGGGCACCTCGAGGCCGGGCAGGCGCGCGTCAACCGCGCCGAAGCCAACGCCGCCGCGAACGGCCGCGTCGGCGCGGGCGAACAGGCGCGCATCCAGGGCAAGGAAAACGTCCAGAGCAAGCGCATCTACGACAAGAAGCACAACGAGCGCACCCGCGGCAATTGAGCCGGAGCGCCGAAGGCACCGCGACGGGCGCCGGGACGGCGCCCGTTTCGTTTGCCGGCGCCTCGTGCGCGGATTTCCCGGCTCGTGGCACAATCGCCGGCGCCGCCGCAACGCCGGGAGGAGTCATGGCCGACATTCGCGAAGTCAAAGTGCCGGACATCGGCAACTACACGAACGTCCCGGTCATCGAGGTGCTGGTCAAGGCCGGCGACCGCGTCGCCAAGGATCAGGGTCTGGTCACGCTGGAATCGGACAAGGCGACGATGGAGGTGCCGTCGTCGGTCGCCGGGGTCGTGCGGGACGTCAAGGTCAAGCTCGGCGATGAGGTCTCCGAAGGCAGCGTCGTCGCCCTGATCGAGGTCGGCGAGGGCGCCGCCGCATCGCCGCCGGCGCCGACCGCGCCGGCGCAACCCGCGTCGCCGCCCGCGCCCGCGCCGGCGCAAGCGGAGCGGGCGGCCGTTCCGTCACCGCCGGCAGCGGCGTCCGCGCCGACACCCGCCGCGGCGCCCGCCGCCGCGCCGCCGCCGCGCGCCTTCGGCGCGGAGGCCGTGCGGCCGGACAAGGTGCCATACGCGAGCCCGGCCGTGCGCCGGTTCGCGCGCGAGCTCGGCGTCGATCTGCACCAGGTCACCGGCAGTGGCCGCAAGGGCCGCATCGGCCGCGAGGACGTGCAGGCCTTCGTCAAACAGGCGCTCGCCGGCAGCGCCCCGGCGCGCGCGCCGGCCGCGGGGGGGCTCACCCTGCTGCCGTGGCCGAGTGTGGATTTTTCCAAATTTGGAGAAGTGGAAACCAGGCCGCTGTCCAAGATCAAGAAGGTCTCGGGCGCGAATCTGGCGCGCAACTGGGCGATGATCCCGCACGTCACCCAGCACGACCTCGCCGACATCACCGAGCTCGAGGCGCTGCGCGTGGCGTTGAACAAGGAGCACGAGAAGGCCGGCATCAAGTTCACCCTGCTCGGCTTCCTGATCAAGGCGGTGGTCGCGGCGCTGAGGAAATACCCGGAGTTCAACGCCTCGCTGGATGCCACCGGCGAGAATCTGATTCTCAAGAAGTACTTCCACATCGGCTTCGCCGCGGATACGCCGAACGGCCTGGTCGTGCCGGTGCTGCGCGACGCCGACAAGAAGGGCATCGTCGAGATCGCGCAGGAAACCGCCGCGCTCGCGGCGAAGGCGCGCGAGGGCAAGCTCACGCCGGGCGAGATGTCCGGCGGCTGCTTCTCGATCTCCTCGCTCGGCGGCATCGGCGGCACCGCGTTCACGCCGATCGTCAATGCGCCGGAAGTGGCCATCCTCGGTGTATCGAAGTCCTCGATCCAGCCGGTGTGGGACGGCAAGGCGTTCCAGCCGCGGCTGCTGCTGCCGCTGAGCCTGAGCTACGACCACCGCGTCATCGACGGCGCCGCGGCGGCGCGCTTCACCGCCTACCTCGCGCAATTGCTCGCCGACCTGCGCCGCTGCCTGCTGTGAGGCGAACGCGATGAACGCCGCCGTCTTCGAGGACATCGAGATCGTCGATCTCGATCTCGGCAAGACCACCTGGTCGCGCACGCATTCGTCCATGCGCACGCTGTATCTGCGCCTGAGTCGCGCGCCGGACGTGGCCTGGATCCGCCGCTTCCACGAGGAACGCGAATCGCGCATCGTGCTCAAGCGTCACGGCCTGTGGATCGAGGACGGCTACTTGGTGTTCGATTGTCTGCTGGCGGACGTCGAGCGGCACCATCTGCCGGATTTCCGTCAGTCCGTTGCCTACGCCAATCGCAAATGCCGCGAACTGGCCGCGCGCCAGGAAGAGGAGCTGGCGCAAGCGCGGCTGGCCAGCGAAGCCGAGCGGCGCGAGCTCGAACGCCTGCGCGCGCGCGTGCGCCGCGCCGCCGGCCGCGCCGCACCGGCCGACGCGCCGCCTTCGCCGCCGCCGGCCGCCGCACCGGCGGAGGCGCATCCGGCCGAATTCAACGCCCGTCGCGACGACTGGCGCGCGCGCTTCCGCGCCGCGCTCGCCGCGGTCAACAAGGAGCCCGATCGTGTCGAAGACTGAGGTCAAGGTTCCCGACATCGGCAATTACACCAACGTGCCGGTGATCGAGCTGCTGGTGAAGCCCGGCGATCGCGTCGCCAAGGATCAGGGCCTGGTCACGCTGGAATCGGACAAGGCGACGATGGAGGTGCCGTCCACCGTCGCCGGCGTGGTCCGCGAGCTGCGTGTGAAACTCGGCGACGAGGTGTCGGAGGGCACGGTCGTCGCGGTGATCGAGAGCGAAAGCGCCGCCGCCGCGACCGCGCCCGCTGCGCCTGCGGGCGCCGCCAAACCCGCGCCCGCCGCCAAACCCGCGCCCGCCGCGCCGTCGCCCGCGCCGCCGGCAGCGGCAGCCAAGGCGGCGCCGCGCCCGGCCGCGGCCTCGGGCCGCCGCGCCGACATCGAATGCCAGGTATGCGTGCTCGGCTCCGGCCCCGGCGGCTACACCGCGGCGTTCCGCGCCGCCGATCTCGGCCGGCACACCGTGCTGATCGAGCGCTATCCGACGCTCGGCGGTGTGTGTCTCAACGTCGGCTGCATTCCGTCGAAGGCGCTGCTGCACGCCGCGCGCGTGATCGACGAGGCCGCGCACGCGGCCGACATCGGCATCGCGTTCGGCCCGCCGCGGCTCGACCTCGCCAAGTTGCGCGCGTTCAAGGACAAGGTCGTGGCGCAGATGAACGGCGGCCTCGCCGGCATGGCCAAGCAGCGCAAGGTCACCGTCGTCACCGGCACCGGCAGCTTCGTCTCGCCGCACGAAATCGAGGTGGTCGGCGCCGACGGCACCAAGCTGGTCCGCTTCGAGCACGCCATCATCGCCGCCGGATCGCAGGCGCTGAAACTGCCCGGCCTGCCGTGGGGCGACCCGCGGCTGATGGATTCGACCGACGCGCTCACGCTCGCCGACGTGCCGAAGACGCTGCTCGTGGTCGGCGGCGGCATCATCGGTCTGGAGATGGCCTGCGTCTACGACGCGCTCGGCAGCGAGGTCACGGTCGTCGAGCTGCTGGATCAACTGATGCCCGGCGCCGATCCCGATCTGGTGCGCCCGCTCGCGCAGCGGCTCGGCAAGCGCTACGCCGGGATTCATCTCAAGACCAAGGTGGCGAAGATCGAGGCGCGGCCCGACGGTCTGCTTGCCACGTTCGAGGGCGAGCAGGCGCCCGCGCCGCAGCGCTACGACCGCGTGCTGGTGGCAGTCGGCCGCGTGCCGAACGGCGCTCGCATCGGCGCCGAGCGCGCCGGGGTGACGGTCAGCGAGCGCGGCTTCATTCCGGTCGACCGGCAACTGCGCACCAACGTGCCGCACATCTTCGCCATCGGCGACATCGTCGGTCCGCCGATGCTGGCGCACAAGGCCACGCACGAAGCCAAGGTCGCCGCCGAGGTGGCGGCCGGGCAGAAGAGCGAATTCGTCGCGCGGGTGATCCCGAGCGTGGCCTACACCGATCCCGAAGTCGCCTGGGTCGGCCTCACCGAGGCCGAGGCGAAGCAGGCCGGCATCGCCTACGGCGTCGGCAAGTTCCCGCACGCCGCCTCGGGCCGCGCGGTCGGCGTCGCCCGCACCGAAGGCTTCACCAAGCTGCTGTTCGACGAGGCCACGCACCGCATCCTCGGCGCCGGCATCACCTGCCCGAACGCCGGTGAGCTGATCTCCGAACTCGCGCTCGCCATCGAGATGGGGTGCGAAGCGGCCGACATCGGCCTCACCGTGCACCCGCATCCGACCTTGGCCGAATCCGTCGGCATGGCGGCGGAAGTATACGAAGGTACGATTACCGATTTGTACATTCCGAAGCGTCGTTGAGCCTCGACGCCGCGCGGCGCATGCGGCGTCTACTTGCGCTTCTTGGTCGCCGGCTTGGCGGCGGCAGCGACGGCGGCGTCCGGCACGATCTGCTCGGCCACCTCGTAGTGCCGCACCAGCGGCTCCATCTGCAGCAGGTACTGATCGTCCTCGGGGTAGTAGACCGAGCGCTCGGGATCCTCGCCGGCGAAGGCGCGCACCGCGGCCATCGAATCCCACAGCGAAATCAGCATGATCTCGCAGTGCTCACCCTGGTCGCGGCGCAGCACCGTGACGCCGCGGTTGCCGGGCGTGCGGGCGTAGTCGCGGATGCCGGTTTCGCGCAGATAGGCGAGATAGTCGTCCGCCTTTTCCTTGAGCGTGATTCCGCGCCAGATGCGAGCGATCATGCGAAGTCTCCGCTGCCTGCGTCGGCCAGCATAGCAAAACGCGGTTTTGCCGCTCGGCTACACGTCGCCGTCCGCCGCCCAGCCCTCGCCGGTGCCGCGGTGGTAGACCACATCGGTCGGCAGCACGGCGCCGGCCGGAATCGAGTCCAGCTCGGCGAGTTCGGCGTAGATCGGCGTGAAATCGGGCGCGGTGGCGCGCATCAACTGCTCGTAGCTGTCGATGACGAAGTAGGTTTTCTGGTAGGTGTCGATGCGGTAGCGCGTGCGCATGATGCGCTTGAGATCGAAGGCGATGCGGTTCGGCGCGGGCGATTCGAGGCAATGGATCGACTCGCCCTTCGAGGAAACGATGCCGGACCCGTAGATGCGTAGGCCGGCGTCCTCCTTGATCAGGCCGAACTCGACCGTGTACCAGTACAACCGGGTGAGATTGGTGAGGGCCTGCGCGCCGATGCCGTGCGCCTTGACTCCGCCCTGGCCGTAGGCCTGCATGTAGTCGGCGAACACCGGGTTGAGCAGCAGCGGCACGTGGCCGAACAGATCGTGGAACAGATCGGGCTCGCTGATGTAGTCGATCTGCTCGGGTCGGCGGATCCACCAGGTCACCGGGAAGCGGCGGTTGGCCAGATGCTCGAAGAATGTCAGTTCCGGCAGCAGGCCCTCGACGCCGATCAGGGTCCAGCCGGTCGCCCGCGTGAGCAGGCGGTTGAGCTCGTCGAACTTCGGGATCGCGTGCGGCGTCATGCCGAACTTGCGCTGGTTCTCGAGGAACTCGCGCGCGGCCCGGCCGACGAGGATCCGCTGCTGGCGCTCGAACAGCGTCGCCCAGGTCGCGTGGTCCTCGCGGCTGTAGCTCGACCACGGCTGCTCGACCACCGCCGTGGTGTAGATCGGCACGGTACCCTTGTCGGTCTGCTGATGTTCGACGCGGCGCGGTTGGGCGTTCATGGCGGCCTCGGCGGCGCACCCGGTGGGCGCCATTCTAGCACCGCGCCGCCGCGCCGGAATTGGTCGCGGATCAATGCAGCGTCGGCCCGTCCTCGCGCCGCGGCGGGAACGGCACGATGTTGTCGCCGCCGTAGCGGCGCGGCCGCGGACCGTGCCAGCGCGCCGGTGCATCGAGGTCGTCCGCGACGGAGTCCGCGCTCGCCTGTGCATTTTCTTCTTGTTCTTCTTCTTCCCAACTGTAGCGTTTGCGCGGCGGCAGCGGATCGAGACGAAACGCCGCCAGCGCCGAGGCGAGGCCGGCGAGCGCGCCGAACAGGTGATACTCGAACGATACCTCCGGCTCGCGCGGCAGCACCGTCAGCACCATGCCGCCGTACAGGAAGAACACGAGCAGGGCGATGGCCACGCCGAGCCGGTCGCGCCGCAGCAGACCCATCACGAACAGGAAGAACATCAAGCCGTGGGTGATGCCGCTGATGCCGACGTGCACCGACGGCCGCGCCCACAGCCACACGCCGAGCCCGGACACGAGCCAGATGCACGGCAGCGCCAGGCGCGTGGCGCGCGGATAGGCGTACAGCGTGAGCGCCGCGAGCAGGCCGAGCGGCAAGGTGTTCGACATCAGGTGCGCGAACGAGGCGTGCACGAACGGCGCGGTCAGAATGCCGATCAGGCCGTGCGCGTCGCGCGGGCGGATGCCGAGATCGTCCAGGTCCCAGCCGAGCAGCCAGGCGCCGAGCCAGGCCAGCCAGATGCCGGCGACCAGGCCGGCGGCACCGAGCACGGCGTAGCGGACCCGCGCGCGGTCGCGCGCGACCGTGGCGGTGCTCGGCTCGGGAGTCGGCGAGGCGATCGTCTCCATCTCCGCATCATGGGGCCGGGGTCGGGCGGCGACAAGGCGTGCTCTGGCACGGATCTTGTCTTCTTGCCAAGTGCCGCGGGCGGAGGCAGACTCGCGCCGCGATTGGGGGCTCGGCCAGGGGGCCTCGATGAGGTCATGGACATTCGCACCGCAATTCTGATTGCGGCGGTGCTGGCGCTGTTGATCGGCGTCAGTCTGCGCTATGTGCTGCGCGATTATCCCGACGAATTCGCCCCGAGCATCCGCCTGTGGCTGCTCGGCACGCTGATCCAGCCGACCGCGTGGATGTGCTACAGCCTGCGCGACCAGGCGCCGGACTGGCTGACGATGGTGCTCGCCAACGCCCTGCTCGGCTACGCCTACGCCCTGCACTGTCGCGCCGTGCGGCTGTTCGTCGGCCGGCCGTTGCCGCTGGCGGTGAGCCATGCGCCGGTGGCGGCGATCGTCGCGTTCGAGATCCTGTTCACCTACGTGATGCCGAGCATGCGGCTGCGCGTGGTGAGCGTGTCGGCCGTGATCGGCCTGCAGATGGTCTGCGCGGCGAGCGCCCTGCTCGACTGGCGCACGCCGCGCCGGCGCAGTCACCTGCTCACCGCCGCGGCGTTTCTCGCCGTGGCCGCGGTGCTGGCGGTGCGGGTGGCCTACGAGGGGCTGCGGCCGGATGTGCTGCCGCACGCCTTCGCCGCGAGCTGGATGCAGTCCGCGGTATTCGCGATCGCGGCCTGCTTCCCGATCGTCGCCACGATCGGTTTCGTGCTGATGGCGAGCGATCGGCTCAACCAGGAACTGGAACGCCAGGCCGCGCTCGATGCCCTCACCGGCGTCTGCAACCGGCGCACGCTCGGCGAGCAGGCGGCGCGCGCCATCGCGCTGGCGCATCGTCACAAGCGGCCGCTCGCGGTGCTGCTGATCGACGCCGATCACTTCAAGCGCATCAACGACGTGCACGGCCACGAAGCCGGCGACGAGGCGTTGCAGACGCTCGCCGCGGTGTTGCAGTGTTCGCTGCGCGCCGGGGACCTGTTCGGCCGGCTCGGCGGCGAGGAGTTCGTCGTCGTGCTGCCGGAGGCCGACGAGGCCGCCGCGCGCGCCAGCGCCGAGCGCCTGCGCGCGGCGGTCGAACAAGCCGAATTCGCCGCGCAGCATCGCCGGGTGCCGCTGCGCATCTCCATCGGCATCGCCGTGATCGACGACCACGACGACTTCGCCGACCTGCTGCGTCGCGCCGATCAGGCGATGTACGCCGCCAAGCGCGCCGGCCGCAATTGCGTGTGCGGACCCTCCGATCTGCCGCGCACGCCGGTGCTGGTCGCCGGCGATTTCGCCGGCTGAGCGCGGCGCCGCGGCGCGCGTGTCCGCTATGATGCGGGCATGAACCACGTCGCGCCGCCCGTCGTCCGCCTCTCGATCGAACGCCGCTCCAACCATCCCTGGATCTTCCAGAAGATGGTCGAGAAACCCGCCGTGCGGCCGAAGCCCGGCAGCGTGGTGGACATCGTCGATCGCGCCGGCAACTTCGCCGGCCGCGGGTTCTACAACGGCCACTCGCGCATCGCCCTGCGCGTGCTCACCGAGGATCCGGACGAAGCCATCGACGAGGCGTTCTTCGCGCGGCGCATCGCCGCGGCGGTGCGCCTGCGCCGGGAGGTGCTCAAGCTCGACGCCGTCAGCGACGCCTATCGCGTGATCCACGCCGAAGGCGACGGCCTGTCCGGTCTGGTGGTCGACCGCTTCGCCGACACGCTGGTGATCGAATACTTCGCCGCCGGCATGTTCCGCCAGCGCGAGCTCATCGCCCGTTGCCTGCGCGAACACTTTCCCGGCGCCAGCCTCTACGCCTTCGCCGAAGACCACGTGCAGAAGCAGGAGAGCTTCGACTTCGCCGCGCCGCCTGCGCCCGCGCCGACCCGGATCCAGGAGCACGGTGTGCGCTTTCACGCCGCGCCGGGCGCCAAGCACAAGACCGGCTTCTTCGCCGACCAGCGCGACAACCGGCGCTGGCTGGCGGAGTTCTGCGCCGGCGCGCGCGTGCTCGATCTGTGTTGCAACTCCGGCGGCTTCGGCATCTACGCCGCGACGCTCGGCGGTGCGCGCGAGGTGGTCGGGCTCGATCTCGACGAGGACATCCTGGCGCTGGCCGAGCGCAACGCGCGGCTCAACCAGGCGAAGATCCGCTTCGTCCAGGCCGACCTGTTCGCCTGGCTGCGCGACGCCGCGGCGCACCGGCGCGAGCCGTTCGACGTGGTGGTGCTCGATCCGGCCAAGCTGACCCGCGACCGCGAGCAAGTGATCCCGGCGCTCAAGAAATACCTCGACATGAACAAGCTCGCGCTGGCCGCGGTCAAGCCCGGCGGAATCTTCCTCACCTGCTCGTGCACCGGCCTGGTCAGCGAGGAGCAGTTCCTCGACATGCTGCGGCGCGCGGCGTTCTACGCGCGGCGCACGTTGCAGGTGCTGAAGGTGTCCGGCGCCGGCCCGGATCACCCGTGGCTCGCGCACGTGCCGGAATCGCGCTATCTCAAGGCGGCGTTCTGCCGGGTCGAGTAGCCGCGTCAACCGCCGGCGGGGCGATGCGTTGTGGATGGTTCGGTTCTCGACAAGGAAACATTCGTGCGCCTGCCAGCCATGTTTCTTGGATCGTTCGCCGCAGCATCAAGCCACGCCGCCGTGGTTTACGATTTCACGCCGGTTACGCAGCAGATCGACGGCATGATGCAGACCTATTCGCTCCACGGCGCCTCGCTGATCGTCATTCGCAACGGCGCCGTCATCTACGAGCAGTTTTTCGGCAACTACACCTCCGCGACCCGCATTCCCATCGCTTCGGCGAGCAAATGGCTCTCGGCGCTGGCAATCGAGCGGCTGGTGGAGAAGAACCAGATGAGCTGGAGCGACACGGTCGGCAAGTACATCCCGACTGCGCCGGCCGACAAGCAGAACATCACCCTGGGTCAGCTGTTCAGTCACACCTCGGGCCTGTCGCAGAACGACGATGCCTGCCTGGGCGACGAGACGAACTACACGCTCGCGACCTGCGCCCAGGAAATCCTGAACACGACGCTGGAATACCCTCCCGGAACTGCCTTCGCCTATACCGGCAACGGCATGCAGGTGGGCGGCTACATGGCGACGCTCGCGACCGGCAAGACCTGGGACCAGATTTTCCAGGACGAAGTGACCACGCCGCTGGGCATGACAAGTACCGATTTCGCGACGACTTCGCTCAAGCCGCCGTATATCACGGTACCGAATCCGCAGATCGCCGGCGGCGTGCGCTCGACCATGCTCGATTACGCGAACGTCGTGCAGATGGTGGCCCAGCACGGGCAGTGGGGCGGCGCGCCGTACCTTTCCGCCAACGACATCGCCGACATGCAGAAGGATCACACGAACGCCGCGCCGGTTCTCTACACGCCCGATTCGTACTCCTACGGCTATGGCTACGGCGAATGGCGCGATTCCGTCGACGCGCAGGGCGTCGCCGTGCAAGTGTCGAGCACCGGCAAGTTTGCCACCTCGCCCTGGGTCGACAATTCGACCGGTGTGGCCGCCGTTTTTCTGGTCAACAGCAGCTACAGCCTGCTCGAGAATGACCTGCGCGGCCTGTGGAGCAACGTGCACGCCGTGGTCACGGATCCGATCTTCAGCGACGGCTTCGAATAATCGCGTGCGGACCTCGCCGACGCGCTAAACGGTCGCGCCCTTGTCTGCGCGAGTTTCGCCATGTCCGAATCCGGCAAGCTGTCCCTGCGCGCCGCCGTCAAGCCGGTCTCGCCCGCGGTCACGCGCGGGCAGGCACTGGACGCGGTGCGCACCCTGCTCGCCTGGGCCGGCGAGGACCCGGCGCGCGAGGGCTTGCGCGACACGCCGCGGCGCACCGGCGCGAGCCGTTCGACGTGGTGGTGCTCGATCCGGCCAAGCTGACCCGCGACCGCGAGCAGGTGATCCCGGCGCTCAAGAAATACCTCGACATGAACAAGCTCGCGCTGGCCGCGGTCAAGCCCGGCGGAATCTTCCTCACCTGCTCCTGCACCGGCCTGGTCGGCGAGGAGCAGTTCCTCGACATGCTGCGGCGCGCGGCGTTCTACGCGCGGCGCACGTTGCAGGTGCTGAAGGTGTCCGGCGCCGGTCCGGATCACCCGTGGCTCGCGCACGTGCCGGAATCGCGCTATCTCAAGGCGGCGTTCTGCCGGGTCGAGTAGAACCTGTCGCAAGCTCTGCTGCGCTCGACGGCTCACGCGCCGGCGGTGCTCGGACTCCTGATTTACTACCGGCACACTCCGGGTTCTGCGCTCCGGCGGCGCGCCATCCGTCCTCGCTCGCGACGAACTCGAGACTGGTTCCGGCTCACGGCGCGAAGCGCGGCGGAATGCGGTCGGCGAGCACGAGCTCGGCGTGCCGGCGCGCGCCGGCGCGATCGAAGTCGATCGCAAGCCGCGTGCCCGCGGCCGATTCGCGCAGGCGTCGGCGCCATTCCGCGAGCGGGTGCGCGCCGACGGCTTCGCCGCCGATCGCCACGAGCCGATCGTCCGACTTCAGGCCGACGCGCGCGGCGGCGCTGTCGGCTGCCACGTCGACGATTTTCAATGCGTCGCCGTCGCGGATCAGCCACAGGCCGCTGCGGTCGAAGGCATCCGGTTTGGCGAAGTCGGCGTTGGGCGCGAGGTACATCGTCTTGTTGCCATAGTCGAACGCGACGGTGAAGCGGCGCAGCACGCCGCCGCCGAGATTGCCGCCGAGATCGGGGTTGGCGAACCCGCCCTTGTCGCCGGTGAACAGCTCGCCGGCCGCGCCGACGATGGCGAGACCGCCGAGTTCGAGCGTGCCGAAACGCGCCGGCCGCGCGCGCGAGGGACCGCCCACGCCCCAGCCGAGCACCGCCTCCGGCCCGGCGTGGTAGCGTGCGATCAGCTCGTGCGCGCGCACGAACGGCGCGTGCAGCGTGAGCGAGGAGCGCGAACCGGTATCCACGCTCAGGCGGATCGGCAGTCCGTCGAGCGTCGCCTCGATGATCGGGATGCGGTCGTCGAGCGCGAACGGCACCGCGGTCGCGTCGCGCGGCGGCACGAACTTCTCCGGCGTGGAGAGGACCAGCTCGCGCCGCGCGTAGTCGATGCGCACGCCGAAGCGGCGGAACATCTCGTAACCGACCAGGCCATCGGCAGCGACGCCTTCGATCTCGGCCAACTGCCCGAGCTCGACGATGTAGAACACCGGCTGCGCCAGGCGTGCGGCGCCGACGCAGAGTTCCCGGGCGTGCGCGATGGACAGATCGACGCGTTCGCTGCCGACACCGGCGGCCGCGAGCCGGCCTTCGCCGGACAGCCCGAACTTCTTCGCCGCGGCCGGCGTGAGCAGGTTCACGCCGCCGGTATCGACCAGCCATTGCGCCGGCTGGTCGTCGATGCGGCCGGCGACATAGATGTGGTTGTTGACGAGCTCGAACGGGATCGTGGTCACCCCGCGCGGGTCGTCGATGGTCGCGGTCGCGATCATCCTCGGCATGGCGAAATCGGCATCGTGCACCGCCACGTCGCGCCGCGCCTGCGTCAGCCGCACCTCGATGCGCCGGCGCGGATCGGTGCGGCCGGCGGCGTCGGTGAGATCGGTGACGCTGTGGAACGGCAGCCGCAGACCGCCGACGTCGCGGTAGTCGTCGAACACGGTGGTGACCGTATCCTGGCCCTGGCGCTGCACCACGCGCGCGAGCAGTGCGCTGTCGGCATCGAACCACAGCGTCACCGGCTCGCCGCCCTGCGGCGTGGCGACGATCACGTCGTAGCGCTTGCCGCCCTCGCGGCGCGTCTCGACCGCGCCGAAGGTGCTCGCGCCGCGCGGCGGAAACCAGTAGGCGCGCGCGTCCAGCCAGGCCTGGCTGCGGGCGCGGCGCAGCGCCGCCGGCGTATCCAGCGCGGCCACTTCGCCGCCCGGATCGCGCTCCCAGGCGAGCTTGCCGTCGTAGCCGTCGCCGCCTTCCACCGAACCGAGCCGGTAGGCGTCGACGCTGCGGCCGGTCGTGAGATCGACGGTGACGTGGTAGTCACCGGACAGACCGCCGGTGGCGATGGTGCCGTCGCCATGCCAGCTCGTCGCCGTGTCCCAGGCGCGGCCGCCGCTCGCCGCCTTGCTGCGGGCGAGCACGTCCGTCGCGCCGTCGGCGTGCGCGGCGGCGGCGAGCAGGAACAGGGCGGCGGGGAGAAGCCGGTTCGAAGCGCGCATGAGCGGTTGCATCGCAGGAGGGTCGTATTGAAGAATACTGGAAAATTTCAAACAGGCAACCCAACCAATGGCACAGCGGAGGCACTGGGTCGAACGCGCCGAGGAGATCGCGCTGCTCGCCTCGCCGGCGCGGATCGAGATCATGGACACGCTCGAGGCACTCGGCGGCGCGGTCACGGTGGCGGAGCTGGCCGCCGCGCTCGGCCGTCCCGCCGATGGCCTGTACTACCACCTGCGCCGGCTCGCCGACGGCGGTCTGATCGAGGAAACGCTCGCCGCCGACGGCCGCCGCTACCGCACGCGCACGCGTCCGGGCCGGCGCCTGAGCCTGCGTTACCGGCCGGGGCGGACCACCAATGCGCGCGCCGTGCGGCGCGTCGCCGCGAGCATCGCGCGCGTCGCGCAGCGCGACTTCGCGCGCGCGCTCGCGGATCCGGCGAGCGTCGTCGCGGGGCCGCGGCGCGAGCTCTGGGCGGCGCGCGGCAAGGGCTGGGTCGGGCCGGCGGAACTCGCCGAGATCAACCGCCTGCTCGGTCGGCTGTCGGCGCTCCTGCTCGCGCCGCGCACGCCGCGCAAGACCAAACTCGTCGCCCTGTCCTGGGTGCTCGCCCCGCTGGATGCCAAGCCCGCGCGCCGCGCCACGCCACGGCGCGGACGCACGCACGGCTGAACGCGGCGGCGCCCGCGCGCGGCGCATGCGCTACACTCCGCCGGTCGCAGGAGTCGCCCATGCCGAAGACCGCCAAGACCACCGGCCGCCGCGTCGCCGTCACCCAGGCCGCGGCCGAAGCCGCGGTGCGCACCCTGCTCGCCTGGGCCGGCGAGGATCCGGCGCGCGAGGGCTTGCGCGACACGCCGCGGCGCGTGGTCGAGGCCTACCGCGACTGGTTCGCCGGCTACGCCGTCGATCCGGCCGACTACCTGCGCCGCACCTTCGAGGAAGTCGCCGGCTACGACGAGATGATCGTGCTGCGCGACATCGAATTCGCCTCGCACTGCGAGCACCACATGGCGCCGATCATCGGCCGCGCCCACGTCGGCTATCTGCCGCGCAACAAGGTGGTCGGCATCAGCAAGCTCGCGCGCGTGGTCGAGGCCTACGCGCGCCGCTTCCAGGTGCAGGAGAAGATGACTGCGGAAATCGCGCAGTGCATCAACGCGGTGCTCAAACCGCGCGGCGTCGGCGTGGTCATCGACGCCACCCACGAGTGCATGACCACGCGCGGCGTGCACAAGCGCCGCGTGTCGATGATCACCAGCCAGATGCTCGGCAGCTTCCGCGAGGACGCCCGCACCCGCGCCGAGTTCCTGCGCTTCATCGACATCCACGCCATCCGCTGACTCCAAGGAACCGACGTGTCCGAACCTTCGTCCGCCCCGCCGCCGCGCCGCGCCGCGCTGGCGTTCATCTTCATCACCGTGTTGATCGACATTCTCGCCTTCGGGCTGATCATTCCGGTGCTGCCGCACCTGATCGAGCATTTCCTCAGCGGCGACGTCTCGCGCGCCGCGGTCTGGTACGGCTATTTCTCGACCGCGTTCTTCGCCATGCAGTTCTTCTTCACGCCGGTGCAGGGCGCGTTGTCGGACTGGCTCGGCCGGCGTCCGGTGATCCTGCTGTCCAACCTCGGCCTCGGGCTCGACTTCGTGCTGATGGCGCTGGTCAACACCCTGCCGCTGCTGTTCATCGGCCGGGTGATTTCCGGCATCACCGCGGCGAGCTTCTCCACCGCCAACGCCTATGTCGCCGACGTCACTCCGCCGGAGCGGCGCGCGGCGAGTTTCGGCCTGCTCGGCATGGCCTTCGGCATCGGCTTCGTCGTCGCGCCGGCGATCGGCGGTTTCCTCGGCGAGATCAACCTGCGCCTGCCGTTCTGGGCCGCGGTGGTGCTGTGTCTGGCGAACTTCTGCTACGGCCTGTTCGTGCTGCCCGAATCGCTGCCGCGCGAGAAGCGCACGCCGCGCTTCGACTGGCAGCACGCCAATCCGTTCGGCGCGCTCGCCCTGCTGCGTCGCTATCCGCAAGTGCTGGGCCTGGTCGGCGTGCTGTTCCTGATGGCGCTCGCGCACATGGTCTATCCGACCACCTTCGTGCTCTACGCCGACTACCGCTTCCACTGGGGCCCGCAGATGGTCGGCTACACGCTCGCCCTGGTCGGCGTGCTCGCGGCGATCGTGCAGGGCGGGCTGGTGAAAAAGATCGTCGCCGCGCTCGGTGAACGGCGCACGCTCCTGTTCGGACTCGGCTGCGGCACGCTCGGCTTCGCCCTGTACGCGGTCGCGCCGACCGGCTACTGGTTCTGGGCGATGATGCCGATCGCCGCGCTGTGGGGCGTGGCCGGTCCCGCCGCGCAGGCGATCATGACCCACCACGTCGATCCGCGCGAGCAGGGTCGTCTGCAGGGCGCGGTGGCGAGCCTGTCCAGCATCGCCGGCATCCTGGCGCCGACCCTGTTCACGCGCATCTTCGCGGCGGTGACCGAGGCGGGGCTGCGCGATGTCTGGGCCGGTGCCGCGTTCCTCGCCGCCGGCGCGATGGTCGGCGCGGCCTTGTTCCTCGCCTGGTACTCCGTGGCGCACCTGCCGCCGGCCGCGACCGTCGCCGCGCCGCCGGCCGAATCCATCGTCACCTCGGAAGTGCTGGCCAGCGCGAGCGACCTCGATCCGCCGATCGACGAGGACGCGGCGCGGGGGTGAGGGGGTTGATCCATGCGATCCAATTCGCGAAGGCGCAACTACGCGATCCTCGCGGCCGCGGCGATGGCCGCACTGGCGATTGCGTATTGGTGGCACTCGCGCACCGGGCCCGCCGATGCGCTACGGGAGAAATCCGCCACGCTTTCCGATGCCGGGAAGAAAATCGCCTTGTCCCGCCAGCAGGAGACTCGGCAGGCTGCGCCGTCGAAGTCTCCCGCTTTTGCGATCGCCGAGGATGGCACCGTGCCGGTCCCGGCGCGGTTCCAACTGCCCGGCGTGCCGCGCGTGCGTGCCGGGACGGCGGCGAGTTTCCAGGAATGGATCGGCCTCTATCCCGAGGCCGATCAGGCGGCGATCCGGGACTTCAACGCCAAACACTTCGGCGTCTATTCGATCAACTCGCCGCAACAGATCGCTTGGATGGCGCAGAACGGCTATCCGATGCCGGAGGATCTGATCGCCGCCAAGGCGCTCACGGATGAAGACCTGCGACGGTTGGCGCAAGGCGGGAACGACAAGGCTGGTTTTCTGTTACGGGAACGGGACATCGAAACCCTGCGTGCAGCGCTCCAAACCTATGCCGCGCAAGGCAACACCGACTCGGATTTTTGGCTGAACGACCCGGCGGCGGAAAAAATGCGTCAAGACGACGATCTTTACAGGCAATTGCTGCGCCAGTCGAATAGTCCCTTCAAAGGCTATTTGCAGGCGCAAGAATCGCTGCTCACCAAGGATCCACTTGAAGCGGATGCCGATGTGATCGCAGGTCTCGCATGGGCGATGAGCTTGGGAGACTTTCGCGCCAGTCAATTGATGACGAATTTTGAAGGAAATGATTCAATCCGAGTCGCCATGTTCATGGCGGCTGCCAAGGTCTCCTCGAATAAGGATCACGATATTATGCGTATGCGGGAGACCGGCTGCGCGCCCGCGGGAGTCGGGCCGGGAATGTATATTCCTGGGGACTTTGGCCCGGTGGAGTGAATCGAGGCAAAGCCGTTGGTTGGCGCCGCATCCAAGTGACGGCGCCAACCTCTGCCACTCCGGGCGGGGCGCCACACTCACGAACCGTACTTCACGCTGCAGCCGTAGGGTTCGGAGGTCGGTGCGCTGACGGCCTTGCCGGCGGCGAGCTCGTGCAGCGCCTGCGGCACGTATTGCGTCGCCTTGGCGATGTCGGCCTCGTCGGTGCTGGCGATCGAGTCGATGCCGCCCAGGTAGCGGAGCACGCCGTCCTTGTCGATCACGAACAGATGCGGCGTGGTCTTGGCGCCGTACAGGCGACCCACCTTGCCGTCCGCATCGAGCAGGTACGCGCTCGGATGGGCGTGGTACTGCGCGAGGAAGGCGTTGGCGCCGGCGCCATCGACATGGCCTTGCTTCCCCGGCGCGCCGGAATTGATGACCAGCCACACCGCGCCCGCGGCGGTGGCCTCGGCCTGCTGTTTCGGGATGTTGCCGCTGCGGTAGTGCTTCTTCACGAACGGGCATTCCGGATTGTTCCATTCGAGCACGACCGGCTTGCCCTTGAACTCGGCAAGCGTGTGAGTCTTGCCGTTGCTGTCGGTGAGGGTGAAATCGGGCGCGGGTTCGCCGATCGCGACCTTGGCGCGCAGCGGCGCGCTGAACAGGCTGGAGAACACGGCGGCGAGCAGCAGGGGACGAAGTTTCATGGTCGGTTCCTCGAAGACGACGGGACGGAAGACGCTGCGTCGACGAACGGCACGTGCGCGGCGAAGGCGCGCGCACCGGCACGCACGACGAGATCGAGCGCCGCCGGCGCCGCCGCGAAGTATTCGCTGCGGTCGAACGCGAGCGTGAGCGTGTCGCCCTCGCGCCGCGCGCGTGGCCGCGCCGCGGCGACCACCTTGCGCTGCGCGACGAAAGCGTCGAGTTCGCCGGCGGGGAGATCGGCGCCGCGCAGCGTCGCCTCGACGCGATCGTCGACCAGTCGGGCCGCGCCGGTCCACGTCGTCGCGCGCGGCAGCGCGGCGCGTGCGGCGGCGAACGCCGCGGCGTGACGCGCATCCGGTTCGGCCGCGGCGCGCACCGGCAGTTCGAGCGCGAGCATGGCCTTGCCGGGGATGCACTCCTCGCGGCACACCAGCCATTTCACCTCGACGGCGAGGCTCGCGCGCGTGCCGAGCGCGGCGTCCTGCGGCACCTCGATCGACACCGGCAGCAGCACCTCGCCGGCGTAGCCGAAATTGGCGATGTCGCCAAGCGTGAAGCGCTGCGGCGCCGGCCAGTCGATCGCGCCGGCGCGGTACCCTTCGGGCAGATGCCAGACGAGTTCGGTCGGCAGGCCCGAATCGCCGGGATTGATCCAGTACGTGTGCCAGTGCGGCGCGTGCCGCAGCCGGATGCCGAGCGGCGCAATGTGTCCGGGCACGAGCGCGGTCTCGGCGGCGAGCAGCGCCACGTCGATATGCTCGGCGTGCGCCTCCGGCGCCGGCAGGGCGGCGACGAGCGGCGCGGCGATGGCGAACAACGCGAACATGCCGTCGTTGAGACCACGAGTCGGTGGCGGAAATTTCAGCGCGGACCGGTGCGCCAGTCAAATCGTCGAACTTTTCGGTAGTGGTCTAGTTTGAAATTCCCTACTTGATGAGTTCGGCAGCCTTTTGATCTATCACGACGTCAGCGTGATCTAGCATCTGGTCCTTAACATTCTGGGCGAGACGAACAAGAATCATTTGTACGCCCTCTCGGCGAGCAAATTTCATAGCAGGAATGAGGTCGCTATCGCCGGTAACTAGAACTATGACTTGCACCTGCTTCTTTAAGGCCAGCGCAGCTATGTCTAGACCAATGCGCATGTCTACGCCCTTTTGTTGTACGTTCGGCTCCAAGTCGTCAGGCACAATCTGCGTGACGGCCTTCGCCCCTCGAAGCAATCGCTCTCGGATACTCCAGCCTCGGTAGCTTAATTCTCCATAGCGCATTGCAACATACGGAACGCGCGCGATGGTCGCGTGCTGCTGTTGACTGATAGCAGCCATCTTGCTTTTGGAGAAATCGAATTCTTTCCCATCAGGACGGCGATACTTTCCTGTGAGCGGTTTAGCGTCATAAAAGTAAACGCGATGAAGGCGCATGCCATCGACGCATGGAAGTTTGCCGATTGCTTCGATGAGTTTCGTGACTTCCTTATCAGAGATGGGCGGGTCTTTCGCCTTCACCTTCAAGGCGTATTTTGCGAAACCGCCGTCTATAAGGATTGCGTAGCAGGCTTTAAGCACACAACCCTCGGAGAAAAGTGGCGTGCCAGCGGGTGGCGGACGAGACCGCTCTTACATAGACACCCACTGGCAGCCGGTTCTCACGGTTACCCCCGTAGGGGGTGCTTCGCAATGATGGTGCCACTCTGGCAACCTGTCAATAAGCTATTGATGTTGATTGCAGCTTACTGATTTTGCGATATTTTTCTTGTACTGACCGCGTTTTTTCGCAACAGGCTCAGGTACTAGCGCGGCGATTTCCTCCAAACTCTAGACGTGATCCGCGATACCGGCTTCCATTGCCGGGGTCACGCGCAGCGTCTTATGGATACGCCCGAAGTTGTAGTACATGAAGTGCAGTGCGATGGCGTGTGCGTGGTTCTCGACCTTCTTGCTGAATCCATTAGTGAGACGAGTGAATCGGCGGCAAGACATGCGCAACGTGAGGTTTGAACGCTCGACGTAGCTTGTGGAAACATGCGCGAGGTCGGGGTTGCCGATCTTCGGCGTCTTGGTCGCACAGACAATTTCGGTCGGGCTGTACTTGCGCTCCGCACCACGGTTCGGCTCTTCGTCGCCGTACACCTTAATAAGCATTGCGAAGTCTACGTCCGTGCCGAACACGTCTTCGACCGCATCGGCATAGACCTTGTGGCCGTCTGTGGTCAGTTGCACGCGATGCGACAGTCGCGGATACAGGTCAGCAAGGAAAGCCTCAGCGGCCTTTGCGCCACGCGTGCCAACCATCCATCACATGAGCTTGGTGTCGGCATCAAGCGCCGTCCACGTCCAAACGTCACCGATGCCGAAGGTGCCTTTGAGTTCGGCCGGTACGTTCTTTTTCTTCGCGCCGACGAACGCCCAAATCTCGTCGCACTGGATACGGCGGCACTTAAGGTTGCGTAGGGCTTTGTCCTGATACTCGGCGCAGGCTTGGCCGACCTCGGCCAGTAGCTTGAGTGCCGTCATCTTGGCGGCACCGCTGATCTGACACGTCGCGCTGATCGAATTGCCTTCGACAAACTTTTCCCGGCCGCCGGCGGCTGCGACAATTGCCGCCCCATGTCCGCCGTTCCCGTCTACGCCGATATCGAGGCCGCCGCCCGGCGCATCGCGCCGCACGTGCGGGTGACGCCGGTGTTGTCGGCGGCTTCGCTCGACGAACTCGCCGGCTGCCGGCTGCACTTCAAGTGCGAGAACTTCCAGCGCGCCGGCGCCTTCAAGTTCCGCGGCGCCTGCAATGCGGTGTGGTCGTTGCCGGACGCGATCGCCGCGCGCGGCGTGGTCACGCATTCGTCCGGCAACCACGGCGCGGCGCTCGCGCTGGCAGCGAAGACACGCGGCATTCCGGCGCATGTGGTGGTGCCGGCGGGCGCGGTCGCGACCAAACTCGCGGCGATCGCGCGCGCCGGCGCCGCCGTGCACGAGTGCGCGCCGACCCTGGCCGCGCGCGATGCCATGGCGGCCGAGCTCGAGCGCACCACTGGCGCGACCCTGGTGCACCCGTTCACCGATCCGCGCGTGATCGCGGGCCAGGGCACCGCAGCGCGCGAGCTGCTCGAGCAGGCCGGCCCGCTCGATGCGCTGATCGCACCGATCGGCGGCGGCGGCCTGATCGGCGGCAGCGCGATCGCCGCACGCGCGCTCGCGCCCGCAATCCGGCTGTTCGCCGCGGAGCCGGAAGGCGCCGCCGACGCGCACGCCTCGCTCGCCGCCGGCCGGCGCGTCGCCGATCTCGTGCCGGAGACGATTTGCGACGGCCTGCGCGCCACGCTCGGCGAGATCAACTTCGCCCTGCTGCGCGCGCACGGCGTGGAGGTGCTGCTCGCGAGCGACGTCGAAACCGTCGCGGCGATGCGGCTCGTCTTCGAGCGGCTGAAGATCGTGGTGGAGCCCTCCTCCGCGATCGCGCTTGCCGCGATCCTGCGGCATCGCGCGCGCTTCGCCGGTCTGCGGGTGGGCGTGATTCTCACCGGCGGCAACGTCGATCCGGACCGGCTGCCCTGGCAGAGTTGAATCCCGAAGGAGACACCATGTGGCGCGATGCGTTGCTGGGGTATATACACTTTGTCGCAATTTTCACATTGTTCGCTTGCCTTGCGGTCGAGTGGAGCCTGCTCGGCGCCGGCGTCGAGCGACTCGATCCGCGCCGGCTGGTGCGCGCCGATCTCGGCTATCTCATCGCCGCGATCGCGGTGCTGGCGAGCGGCCTCGCGCGCGCCCTGGCCGGCGCGAAACCGTGGGTGTTCTACGCCGGCAATCCGGGGTTTCACCTGAAGCTCGGCCTGTTCGTGCTGGTCGGGCTGGTCTCGATCGCGCCGACAGTCGCGTTCCTGCGCTGGCGCCGCGCCGCGGCGGCGGACGCGAATTTCCGCGTCGCACCCGACGCCTGGCGGTGCGCGCGCCGCCTCGTGCTGATCGAACTGCACCTCGTCGCGGCGATTCCGTTGCTCGCCGCGCTGATGGCACGCGGCATCGGTCTTTCCGGGTAGTGCGCGACACCGCGGCGCAGTACACTCGTCGGCCCATGGCCCACGGTGACTCATGATCATCGACGGTTCGCGCGCCGCCGACCGCACCGCGGCGTTGATCCTGCGCTACTTCGCCGCGCTCAACCGCGGCGACGTCGACGGCGTGCTCGATTGTCTCGCCGACGACGTGGTGCACGAGCGCGACACCGGCGCGCGCGAGGCCGGCAAGGCGGCGTTCCGCGAATTCGTGCGGCGCGCGCAGGCGGCGGGCCGCGAGGAGGTCCGCGACGTGGTGGTGATGAGCGTCGACGACGGCACGCGCGCGGCTGCCGAGTTCCGCGTGCACGGCGTGGACGGATCGACCGAACGCTACGTGCTCGGCGGCGGCGCGTTCTTCACCATCCATCAGGGCAAGATCGCGCGCATCGCCCCGTACCGGCAGCCGCGCCCGCCCGCCGGCTAGCGCGGCGTCGGCCGCAGGATGCCGAACAGCGCCAGCGCGACCACGCCGATGCCGGCGGTTTCCATCGCGTCGGGCCGCTCGCCGAGCAGCACGAAGGCGGCGAGCACGCCGACCAGCGGCGTCACCAGACTCGCCAGACCCGCCACGTTCGCCGGCAGCCGCTGCACCACGAAGAGCCACAGCGCCCAGGCGAGGCCGGAGGAAAGCACGCCGTTGTAGACGAGCGCACCGACCAGCGGCGCCGACCACTGCGTCGGCCGCTCCGGCACGACCAGCGCGAGCAGTACCAGCAACGCCGTGCCGAGCGCCATCTGCCAGGCGGTCAGGCGCAGCGGCGAGACGCGCGTGCGCAGGAACAGCCGCTTCGACAGTACCGTGCCGATGGCCCAGGCGCAGCCGCCGCCGAGCGCGAGCAGCGAGCTCGTCCAGTGCATCTGCGCGCGCCCGGGATCGAGGATCAGTGCGAGACCCGCCGCAGCGAGCGCGATGCACGCCCACTGGCGCGCACCGGGCCGCTCGCCGAGCAGCAGCCACGCCAGCGGAATCACCCAGAACGGCATGGTGTAGGCGAGCAGCGCCGTCTTGCCCGCGCCGCCGGCGATCAGCGCGAGCTGCACCAGCGCCTGGAAGCCGGTGGTCTGGGCGAGACCGATGGCGAGCGTGTCGCGCCACGGCGTCGGCGCGAGCGACTCGCCGCGCAGGCCAAGCACGGCGAACAGCACGGCCGTGCCGAACACGTAGCGCAGCGCCGAGAACGTCAGTGGCCCGACATAGGCCAGCACCGCCTTCATCACCACCCAGTTGACGCCCCAGATCAGGCTCAGGATGGCGAGCGCGACGAGGGCGCTGCGTGGTGCCGTGCCGGGGGCTTGCATGGAGGCATCGATCGACGACGAGCCGCGTATCATACGCGCTCCCTCGCCCAAGTCCCGCCGCCGCCATGCCGCAAGAACCCGCACGCTGTCCCTGGGCCAGCGGTCCCCACGCCGCGATGCGCGCCTACCACGACACCGAATGGGGCGTGCCGCTGCACGACGATACCCGGTTGTTCGAGTTCCTGGTGCTCGAAGGCGCCCAGGCGGGACTGAGCTGGCGCACCGTGCTCGACAAGCGCGCGGCCTACCGTGAGGCGTTCCACGGCTTTGCCATCGAGCGTGTCGCACGCATGACCGACGCGGCGCTGGAAAAACGCTTGCGGAATCCGGCGCTGATCCGCAATCGGCTGAAGCTCTGGTCGGCGCGCGACAACGCGCGTGCCGCGCTGCGCGTGATCGAGACGTTCGGCAGCCTCGATGCCTATTTCTGGCGCTTCGTCGATGGCACGCCGATCGTCAACCGCTGGCGCGAGCCGGGCCAGGTTCCGGCGCGCACCGCGCTGTCCGATGCGCTCAGCAAGGACTTGCGGCAACGCGGCTTCCGCTTCGTCGGCTCGACCATCGTCTACGCCCACATGCAGGCGACCGGGATGGTCAACGATCACCTGGTCGGCTGCTTCCGGCACCGCGAGGTGTGACGGCTCAACGCCGCGAGCCGCGCAACCGCTCGAGCGGAAAACTCGCGATCTCGCCGCCGCGGCCGCGGCGCGGCTGGCCGGGCTCCGGGCCGAAGGCGTGCGCGGCGATCACCTCGTAGGTCGCGGGCAGCAGGCCGTCGCGGCGGAAGCGCTCGTAGGCATCGAGCATGCGGCGGAACCGGCTCCGGCCGGTGAGGCCGCGCGCGCGCGCGGCATCGGCGTTGGTCGCACCGATCGCCTTGAGTTCGCGCATCAGCTCGATCGCATCGGCATGGTGGACGGTGAAGTGCTCGGTGTCGAGCACCGGATCGCGGAAGCCGGCGGCGAGCAGCGCGTCGCCGACGCCGGCGATGTCGGCGAATCCGACGACGTGCGGCGTGCGGTCGACCGCCGCCCAGGCGGCGCGGAGCTCGCGCAGGGTGTCGGGGCCAAAAGTGGAAAATGCGACATAGCCGCCGGGGCGCAGCACGCGGCGGAATTCGGCGAACAGCGCCGGCAGGTCGTCGAGCCACTGGATGCACAGGTTCGAGAACAGCACGTCCACACTGGCCTCGGGCAGCGGCAGGGCGCGCGCGTCCGCGCACACCCGCAGCAGCGGCCGGCGCCAGCCGGTGCGCACCTGTCGCAGCATCGGCACGGCGAGATCGAGTGCGATCACCTCCGCCCCCGCGTAGCGCCGGCGCAGCAACGCCGCTGCGCGGCCCGGCCCGCAGCCGAGGTCGAGCACGCGCCGCGGCGTGGCGGTGTAGTAGTCGAGCCGCTCGAGCAGGCGGTCCTCGACTTCGCGTTGCAACGCGGCGTGGCGCAGATAATCCGGCGCGGCGCGGCCAAAGGCGTGCCGCACGTGGCGGGTGTCGATCGGCGGCGTCATGGCGGCAGCGTGGCGGCGAATTCGACGATCGCGTCGGCCACGTCCGCGGCGTGGCCGGGGAACGGGGCGTGGCCGGAGGAAAATTCCACAAAGCGACCTTGTGGACTTTGCGCAGCCGCCCAGCGCATGGCCTGCGCCGGCACCAGCCGGTCGCGTCGGCCGGCGAGCCACAGGCTCGGCACGGTCAATTGCGGCAGGCGCGCGCGCAGGTCGGTCGCCTCGAGCAGGCGCAACCCATCCTGCAGCGCCGCCAACGCCGGTTCGCCGCGCTCGAACACGTGGGTCTTCAGTTCGCGCAGTTCCGCCTGGGCGTGATCCGAGCCGAGCGCCTCCAGCGCGAGGAAGCGCTCGATCGTGGCGCGGTAATCGCGCGTGAGCCCGGCGCCGAACTCGGCGAACAAGGCGTGCGCGACGCCGTGCGGCCAGTCGGGCGCGAGCACGAACCGCGGCGAGGCGGCGACGGCGACGAGGCCGCGCGCGCATGCCGGGCGATCGAGCGCGAGGTGCAGGGCGACGAGTCCGCCGAACGACCAACCGAGCCACAGCGCGCGCGGCAGGCGCTCGGCGAGCCGCGCGGCGCAGGCGGCGGGCGCGAGATCGCTCGCGTCGTCGCGGCTGCGGCCGTGGCCCGGCAGATCGACGAGGTGCAGACGGAACCGGCGCTGCAGGCGCCGCGTCAGCGGCGCGAACACACCACCGTGCATCGCCCAGCCGTGCAACAGCACGAGGTCCGGACCCGTGCCGAGGGATTCGATGTGCACGCTCACGCCTCCGCGTCGCGCGCGGCGGCGAGCGCGCGCGCCAGCGCGTCGAGCAGCCGCTCGACGTCGCGCTCCTCGTGCGCGGCCGACAAGGTCACGCGCAGCCGCGCCGCGCCGCGCGGCACGGTCGGCGGGCGGATCGCGGGCACGTAGAAACCGGCGTCCTCGAGCGCTTGCGCCGCGCGCAGCGCGGCTTCGCTCGCGCCGATCGGCACCGGCTGGATCGGCGTGCGCGCGGCGGCGAGCGCGATGCCGCGTGCGGCCGCGCCGTGGCGGAAGTGCGCGATCAGCCGGTGCAGCTTGTCGCGGCGCCACGACTCCAGCCGCGCGACCTCGACCGCGGCCCGCGCGGCGGCCGCGAGCGCCGGCGGCAGCGCGGTGGTGTAGACGTAGGTGCGCGCGAACTGGACGAGACCCTCGATCAGCGCGGCGCTGCCGGCGACGAACGCGCCGAACGTGCCGAGCGCCTTGCCGAGGGTTGCCATCAACACCGGCGCGTCGCTCGGCGTGAGGCCCGCCTCGGCGAGGCTGCCGGCGCCGTCGGGACCGAGCACGCCGAGACCGTGCGCATCGTCGATCAGCAGTGTGGCGTGTTCCTTGGTACACAATGCAGCAAGTTCCGCGAGCGGCGCGACGTCGCCGTCCATGCTGAACACGCCGTCGCTGGCGACCAGCGCCGCGGCGCCGGGACGCTGCCGCAACTGGCGCGCCGCGGCGGCGACGTCGGCGTGCGGGTAGCGCTTGAGTTCGCAGCCGGCGAGCCGCGCGCCATCGATCAGGCAGGCGTGGTTGAGCCGATCCTGGACGCAGACGTCGCCCGCGCCGAGCAGGGCGCCGATGACGCCGAGATTGGCCATGTAGCCGGTGGAGAACAGCAGCGCCCGTTCGCGTCCGGTCCAGCGCGCCAACGTCTCCTCCAGCGCGGCGTGCTCCTCGCGATGGCCGCCGAGCAGGTGCGCGGCCCCGGCGCCGACGCCGCCCCGCGCGAGTGCGCGCAGTGCGGCTTCGCGCAACGCCGGATGCTGCGCAAGGCCGAGGTAATCGTTGTTGGCGAAATGGAGCAGCGTGCGGCCGGCGACGACGATGCGCGGGCCGGCGACCTCGGCGACCGTGCGCAGGCGACGCAGCAGCTGCTGTTGCGCGCGCTCGGCGTGCGCGGCGGCGAGGCGTTGCAGCAGGTCCGGTCGCGGCGCGGCGTCGTCCGCTTGCGCCGGGCGCAGGCGGCGCGAGGCGCTGAACCCGGTTTCGCGTTTCATGCCGGCAGCGTGTCGGGATCGGACGCGGATCCGCACCGACGCGGCGTTCAGGCCGCCGCGACGATGTCCACGGACGCCGAATCCGGCGGCGCCTCGCTCGGCAGCGGCCGCAGGCCGAGGCGCGCGAACAGCGCCTGGTCGTGGGCGACGTCGGGATTGCCCGTGGTCAGCAGCTTGTCGCCGTAGAAGATCGAATTGGCGCCGGCGAAGAAGCACAACGCCTGCAATTCGTCGCTCATCTCGGCGCGGCCGACGGACAGCCGCACCATCGCGTGCGGCATCAGGATGCGCGCCACCGCGATCGTGCGCACGAACTCGAACGGATCGAGCAGCGCGGTGCCGGCGAGCGGCGTGCCGGTCACCTGCACCAGGCGGTTGATCGGCACCGACTGCGGATGCTCGGGCAGATTGGCGAGCGCCTGCAGCAGGCCGGCGCGTTGTTCGCGCGTCTCGCCCATGCCGACGATGCCGCCGCAGCAGGTCTTGAGGCCCGCCCGGCGCACGCATTCGAGCGTGTCGAGCCGATCCTGGAATTCGCGGGTGTGGATGATCTCGCCGTAGAACTCCGGGGCGCTGTCGATGTTGTGGTTGTAGTAGTCGAGCCCGGCGGCCTTGAAGCGGTCGGCTTGTTGCTGGCTCAGCATGCCGAGCGTGGCGCAGGTTTCCATGCCGAGCGCCTTCACCGCTGCGATCATCTCGGCCACCTTGTCCACGTCGCGATCCTTCGGTGCGCGCCAGGCCGCGCCCATGCAGAAGCGGGTCGCGCCGGCGGCCTTGGCCGCGCGCGCCCGCTCCAGCACCTCGGCGAGCGGCATCAGCTTGGTCGCGGCCACGCCGGTGTGGTAGCGCGCGGCCTGCGGGCAGTAGGCGCAGTCCTCGGGACAGCCGCCGGTCTTGATCGACAGCAGGGTCGAGACTTGCACGGCGTTGGCGTCGTGGTGCGCGCGGTGCACGGCGTGGGCGCGCGCCAGCAGATCGTTGAACGGCAGGGCGAACAGCGCCAGCACCTCGGCGCGGCTGTAGTCGTGACGCACGGCGGCGGCGGTCATGGCAAACTCGCAGGCAATCGGCTGGCGCGAGTGTGGAGAGCGGCGGCGTGGCTGTCAACTCGATCGTGCGTCTTCTGGTTGACGGCGGGTGGCGCGCGCAATTCGCCCTGCTGCCGCCGCATTGCCTGCTGTGCGGCGGTGACGGCGCAGGCGACCGCGATCTGTGTGCCGCCTGCGCGCGCGACCTCGTGCGCAATCGCGTGTGCTGTCCGCGCTGTGCCCTGCCGCTGGCGACGCCGGCGCCGCTGTGCGGCGAATGCCTGACGCGCGCGCCGCCGTTCGCCGCCGCGTTCGCGCCGTTCGTGTACACGAGCCCGCTCGATCAATTGTTCGCGCGATTCAAGTTCGGCGGCAGCCTCGCCGCCGGCCGCGTCCTCGCGGAGCTGTGGCTCGATGCCTGGCGCGATGCATCGCCGCCCTTGCCGTCGGCGATCGTGCCGGTGCCGCTGCACGCCGGCCGGCTGCGCGAACGCGGCTACAACCAGGCGCTGGAACTGGCGCGGCCGCTGGCACGCGCGCTCGCCGTCGCGCTGCGGCCCGAGTGGCTGCTGCGCGTGCGCGCCACGCCGGCGCAGTCGAACCTGGATGCGCCGACCCGGCGCAAGAATCTGCGCGGCGCCTTCGCCGTGGCGGCGCATGCGTCCTTGCCCGCGCACGTGGCGCTGGTCGACGATGTCATGACCACCGGCGCGACGCTCGCCGAATGCACGCGCACGCTGCGGCGCGCGGGCGTGGCGCGCGTCGACGTGTGGGCGCTGGCGCGCGCGCCGAAGCCGCGCTGGCGCGAACGCGACGCGGGCTCCCGAGCGGCGACGGTCGGATGAGTCGTCTCGGGAAGCTCTGCTCCTCTTCATGCGCATCCTGCGGTTTTCCGCTCGCGTCCGGCGAGCGGGTGACTTTCGACAGCCAATGCTTCCGCTCGGCCGCAGGCCGAGCGCGTCACTTCTTTGCTGGCCAGAGCAAAGCTTCCGCTGTCCTTCGGCCAGCGGGTCACTTCTTTGCTGGTGCAAAGAAGTAACCAAGAAACACCTCCAAAGCAGAGCCTCCCTCGGAGGACCTGCACGAAGATTTTGCGAGGGGATGAAAGCTCCGTGTACGACTCGTCCGCCGCGGGCTGATACGTCGTTCGCTTCGCTTGATTGCTTTTCGTGCAAGCGAAAGACCTTTCATCTTGAACGACCGAGTTGTACCGGAACATTCATCCGCTGGCGGAACCTTGTGCAGGTCCTCCGAGGGATGCTCTGCTTGAACGTGCTTTCTCTTGGTTAGAACCTATCTCAAAATCGTCGCGAGCGAGGACGGATTGCGCGCCGCCGGAGCGCAGGAACCGGAGTTTACTGGTAGTAAATGAGGAGTCCGAGCACCGCCGGCGCGTGAGCCGTCGAGCGCAGCAGATTTTGAGATAGGTTCTAATCATTCGCGCCCAATGGCGGCGTAGCCGAGAATACAAGCGCGCATGGCACATCCGCGGATCGTCATGAATCGAATACATAAGGCGTGTCGCGGCACGCCGGGCGTTCCCCGTAGCGCTCACAGAAGCGGTTCAAATTCGGATACGGATCCATCCGCAGAACTTCCCTGAATTCGAGATGCGTCACAAGGCAGAAGAGTGTGACTTCCAGATAGCTCAAATCACGGTCGTGGGGCAGTTCTTCCAGAATCGGGCGGATATGAGCATTGAGCCAGGAAATGGTGTTGGTCAGGCTTGCTCGCAATTTCTCACGAGCGAGATCTTCCGTGTGTCCCGCGATAGTCGAGATGACCAAGCTCACCTCGGTTGCCATCGCCTGCGTGGTCAGTTCCTGCGCGTTGGACAGCAGCGGGGAAACAAGCGCTTCCGGCCAAATGATTTTCGATCGGCGTTCCGCAATGCGCGACAGTACGCGGCAGATGGGCAACGTCCCGAACCAGAGATCGTCGCCAGTTTGCAATGCCGGCAGCTTGAGCGCCGGGTTTCCGACGTAATCGTCTACGTTTTGCGACATCAGGTTCTCCACGATGCCGAACGCATATTTGATTCCGAGCTCGGAAGCGAAGATCCGCGCCACACGCGTATGATGTGAACTTGAGCGTCCGATGATCCGGGGTTTCATGGTTGGATGCAGGTTCGTCCGTGTGACGTGATCGGGGCTGCCGCGGGATCACATCACCATCGAGCGAGCTTCGTTCCAGAGATGCCGCGCCAACGTCTCGGCCGCTTCCGCCTTGGCCAGCGCGGCCGACTGTCCCGCCCAGGCCTGCATGCGTTGCACGTCGTTCGTCTGCTGCGCGTCCTTCCTCATTGCCGCGGTCAGGCCGCGCTGGACGGGATAGGGCGCGGCGGCCGGCGCGTCAGGGGCCGTCGCCGCGCGGACATAGTCGGTCTCGAGGCTGCGTCCGGCGCGACCGCTGAATACACGGCTGACGACGGTGCGCTCCGGAGTGGCGTGTGCCAGAGCGTCGGCCCAAGCCCCCGGGATTTTGGCCTCCGGGCAACGCAGAAAACCAGTGCCGATCTGGACGGCGCTTGCCCCCAACATCAGCGCCGCCGCGATGCCGCGCGCATCTGCGATGCCGCCGCTGGCGACGACAGGAAGCCGCACGGCATCCACGATGGCGGGAAGCAACGCAAAAAGCCCCACCTGCAGCCGCTCCGCTTGTTCGGCATCAAAACATCCACGATGGCCACCGGCCTCCGAGCCTTGCGCGACGATGACATCCGCGCCCGCAGCCTCGGCCGCGCGCGCTTCGGCCACCGTGGTCGCGGTGGCGAACCACACTGTTTCGTTCTCCTTGAATCGGCCAATCCAGCTTGGCGGATACAAGCCCATGATCGATGAAACAATAGGCGGTCGAGCCTCCAAGATGGCTTCGCATTGCGCGTCAAAATCCGGTGGCCGCTGTTCCCCCGCATCTGCGGGGACGGGCGGCCCCCACCGTTCGAGAAATGTGCGCAGCCGTGCTTCATGTTCGACATTTCTTGCGGGAGGCGGATCGGGAATCCAGTTGTTGATCTGGAAGACTCCGCTTCCTTGCGCGCGCACCTCGGCGGCCCACTGCTTGATTTCGCCAGGAGACATGAGCAGCGCGCCGCATGCTCCCGCGCCCCCTGCTTTCATAACTGAAATTGACAGCGATGGCGGACAGGCACCAGCCATGGGCGCAAGGAGAATCGGCACATGCAAACCGATACGCCGGCAGAAGCCTTCGACTCTTTTGGCGACGAAATTCATGGATCCTCCTTGCTGTCGGGTATCCCTCTCATGATTTTATTCGACTGGACTCGGCATTGACCGCAACGAACCGCGGTTCTTCCTCGAACCTATCTCAAATTCGCCTGAGCAGTATGGTCATGGCCGCGAGCTGCACGAAGCCCAGGAAATTCTCGGCGTAGTATTCCCAGCGCGTGAGCAACCTTCGCTTCCATTGCATCCAGGCAAAGAACCGTTCTACCAACCAGCGCCTGGCATAGCGGCGTAATGACCGGCCATCTTGGGTCTTGCGTTTCTTGCGGTTGCGACGATGCGGCGCGATCAGCGCTATACCGTGCTGTTCGGCAAGCTGCGCATCCAAACCATCACTGTCGTAGGCGCGATCGCCGATCAGATATTCGGGCTTGGCTTCCAGCATGTAGAAGTCGAAACTCAACTGCACCAGCGTCACTTCATGATGATTCGCTGCATGTGTGCTGACCGACAGCGGCAAACCGTGGCGATCCACAATCGCCAGGATTTTCGTGCCTTTGCCGCGTTTGGTCAGACCGATTTCCGCGCCACCGCCCTTGGCGAAGGCAAAGGTCGCATCAATGAAACTCTCGCGTTCGTCAAGCGCACCCTGCTCGCGCAGGTCATTGGCCAGGTCGACCAAAATCTGGCGCAGCACTGCCTGCCGGCACCACTGCTGGAAGCGCCGGTGCACCGTCTTGTAGTTCGGATAGCACTGCGGAAGCATGTGCCACTGCGCACTGGTGTTGAGCACCCACAGCACTGCATCGAGCACTTCGCGCGCCGGCACCGGCTTGCGGCCGGGACGATCATCGGGATGGTTTTCCTCGGGAAAATGTTCCCGAATCCGTTCCCAATGCGCATCGCTCAATCGCAGCATGGCGCGATTGTAGACATCGAATCAGCCGCCGCCAATGATTTTGAGATAGGTTCTACTTCTCTTGACTCCGGGCATCCTGCGCTGCGCCGCTTCGCGGCCAGCTCCGCTGTTCGCGCCGCTCCTGCGGCGCAGTGCACGAGCAAAGAGAAGTAACCCGCTGGCCGAAGGACAGCGGAAGCTTTGGCTCTTGAAGACAAATCGCGCAAACAACGGCCGAGCGGAAGCTTTGCTCTTGAAAACAAATCGCGCGAACAACAGTCGCGCGAAAGTACCGTCTTGAAGCCGCCCAAGCGGCGGCATCACCGCAGCGCGTAGGACAACACCATCCCCACCCACAGCGCGAGACCCACCCAGTTGTTGTTGCGGAACGCGGCGAAGCAGGCATCGCGCTCGCGTCGGCGCATGCTCCACAACTGCCAGCCGAACAGCAGTGCGGCGATGCCGACGCCGGCGAAGTAGATGCCGTGCAGATGACCGCGCTGCGCCACCAGCGCCATGGCCAGCAGAAACGTGAGCATCAGGATGGCGAGGATCGGCAGATCGGCGTCGCCGAACAGGATCGCGGTGGACTTGATACCGACGCGGACGTCGTCGTCGCGATCGACCATCGCGTATTCGGTGTCGTAGATCGTGGCGAAGATCACGTTGGCGAGGAACAGCAGCCCGCACAGCGGCAGCGCGCTCCGGAACGACGCCCAATCGTCGCCCTTCACCGCGGCGAAGGCCATCGGTATCGACCAGCCGAAGGCGCAGCCGAGATACACCTGCGGCAGGTAGGTGTAGCGCTTCATGAACGGATAGGTCACGGCGAGGAACGCGCCGATCAGGGACAGCTCGATGGTCAGGCGGTTGGTGAGCAGCACCAGCAGGAAGGCGAGCGCGATGAGCGTGAAGAACACGCCGATCGCCTCGCGCACCGAGACCCGGCCGGCGGCGAGCGGCCGCTCGCGCGTGCGCCGGACCTCGGGATCGAGCTTGCGGTCGGCGAAGTCGTTGATGACGCAGCCGGCAGAGCGCATCAACCAGACGCCGAGGGTGAAGATGACCAGCGTGCCGGGCGGCGGGAAATCCTGTGCCGCCAGCCACAGCGCCCACCAGGTCGGCCACAGCAGCAGCAGCGCGCCGACCGGGCGATCCATGCGCGCGAGCTTGGCGTATTCGAGCAGCCGTGCGCGTACCCGCGCCCAGTCGATGCGCGCCAGCCAACCGGGCGGCGGCAAGCGGGCATCGACTGTCGATTTCAGCCGCGCCGCTCGCGGGGGCGCGGTGGCCTTCGGCGGCGGCGATCGACGGGATGCGGAGCGTGGGCGCATGCCGCTAGTGTAGCGACTCGCGCCCGGCGTATGCTCGGCGCCGGACCGCATTGTCGGAGGGGATCATGCACACGCTCGTACCGTCCCGCTATTGGCCGTTCGCGCTGTGCCTGGCCGTGTGCGCGTTGTCACTGGCGATGCTCGGGGACGGCGTGGCCTGGCGCTGGCTCGCCGCGGCGAGCGGTCTGCTCAGCCTGGTCGGCGTCATCGACCTCAGCCAGCGGCGCAGCACCCTGCGGCGCAACTTCCCGGTGACCGCGCACATCCGCACCTTCTTCGAATTCTTCCGGCCGATGCTGCGCCAGTACGTCGTCGAGTCGGACACCGAGGAAGTGCCGTTCTCGCACGCGCAGCGCGCGGTGGTGTATCAGCGCGCCAAGAACGTGCTCGACAAGCGGCCGTTCGGCACCGAGCTCGATCTGTACGCGACGCAGTACGAATGGATCAACCATTCGCTGGCGCCGGCGCGGATCGACAGTCACGATTTCCGCATCGCGATCGGCGGGCCGCAATGCCGGCAGTCCTACTCGGCGAGCGTGTTCAACATCTCGGCGATGAGCTTCGGCGCGTTGTCGGCGAATGCGATCCGCGCGCTCAACGAGGGCGCGCGCCGCGGCCGCTTCTACCACGACACCGGCGAGGGTTCGATCTCGGTCTATCACCGCGAGCACGGCGGCGACCTGTGCTGGGAGATCGGTTCGGGCTATTTCGGCTGCCGCAATCCGGACGGCTCGTTCAGCGAGGAACGCTTTGTGGAAAATGCGATTTCTCCACAAGTGAAACTGATCGAGATCAAGCTCTCGCAGGGCGCCAAGCCGGGTCACGGCGGCGTGCTGCCGGCGGCGAAGGTCAGCCGCGAGATCGCCGCGACCCGCGGCGTGCCGATGGGGGTCGATTGCGTGTCGCCCGCGGCGCACAGCGCGTTCGCCACGCCGCTCGGCCTGCTCGAGTTCGTCGCCCGCCTGCGCGACAAGTCCGGCGGCAAGCCGACCGGCTTCAAGCTCGCGCTTGGCCATCCCTGGGAGTGGTTCGGCATCGCCAAGGCGATGCAGCAGAGCGGCATCTGGCCGGATTTCATCGTCGTCGACGGCGGCGAGGGCGGCACCGGCGCCGCGCCGCTGGAATTCACCGATCACGTCGGCGCGCCGCTGCGCGAGGCGCTGTTGCTGGTCCACAATACCCTGGTCGGCCTCGGGCTGCGCGACAAGATCCGCATCGGCGCGAGCGGCAAGATCATCACCGGCTTCGATCTGGCGCGCACCTTCGCGCTCGGCGCCGACTGGTGCAATGCCGCGCGCGGATTCATGTTCGCGCTCGGCTGCATCCAGTCGCAGAACTGCCACACCGACCGCTGTCCGACCGGCGTGGCGACGCAGGATCCCTCGCGCTGGCGCAAGCTCGACGTCGCCGACAAGGCCGAGCGGGTCAAGATGTTCCACGAGAACACGCTCAAGGCGCTGAAGGAGCTGATCGCCGCGGCGGGGCTTGCCCATCCGAACGAGATCGGGCCGGAGCACGTGATCCGGCGCGTGTCCTCGACGGAGGTGCGCTCGCTCGCGTCGCTCTATCACTTCGTCAAGCCGGGCGAACTGCTCGGCGGCTTGCCGGACCACGCCGTGTTCCGCGTGTTCTGGCAGGCGGCGCGTGCCGATACCTTCGCGCCGCCGCACACGGTGCTCGAGCAGCATCACACCAAGGGCAGGATTTGATTGAATCTGGGGGCCCAAAGAGCCATGGCGGCGTGCGCCGATTCGTTCTCGAGGCGCAGAGAACAGAGGGGGTTGCGGGCGAAAAAAACCCCGGGCAGCTCGCATCTACCCGGGGCGTAGGGAGGTTCGGTGGTCTGCGGCGATCAGGCGGCGGACAGGCGACTCAAGGCCTCACTCACGCGCGCCAGGCGCTGCTCGAGCGGCGCGATGGCCTGCTGATCGTTCGCGGAGGCGTGGCTGCGGGCGTCCTCGAGCGCCATTTCCAGGCGGCCGAGTTCGATCATCAGGTCGTGACGAAGAAACAGCGGATTGAGACTCAAGGTGTCGACGACTGTGAGCATGGCACTCTCCGATTTGCGACCTCGTTCACAGTGATGCAGAGTCCATGCCAACGATCCGGATACGTCGATATCGCTGGATTTCCGCGGGTGTGGCGAGGGGCGTGACAGAAAGCGACAAAAATGGACGCGACGCGCAGGTAAGCGTTTTCCGGTCCATGACTGCGTTCACACTTCACTAACCGCCATTTGCGGTATGATGCGCGCGTCGAAACCGTCGGCCGCGAGGCACCGCCGCCGACGCGAATGGTCACTGGCGCCCGGCATACGGTCCTCTTGGATTCCCCCTGTTCCTAAGACCGCCGGGCGCCAGCCTCTTCCTGACTCCCCAAACTCCTCGCTGCGGCCTCCCGCCGGCGCGGCTCGTCCCCTGTAACGATGTCGGCGCAGGCTGCGCCCAAGCGCCGACGGGAGTGCAGGGAAATCTCAGCAGGGAACGTGCCAGCGGAAACCCGGCATTCGTATAATTGTGGAACCCGGTGACTGAAGGCGCCGGCCGCGAGTGCGGGCCACGGCCGAGCCTGGTCACCGACGTGGCCGCCGTGTGCAGCGAGCGAAGATGTCCATGAGTTTCCTGCAGTCATACGATGTGATTGTCGTGGGTGGTGGGCGAGACGCGGTGGCCGCAGGCCACGCAGCCTGCCGGTGGCAGGCCGCGTGCGTCGAGCGCCCGAGGCAGGAGCCGAGGGCGGGGTGACTCGGCGAGACCGGGAGGGCCGAGCCTAGTCACCGACGTGGCCGCCGTGTGCAGCGAGCGAAGATGTCCATGAGTTTCCTGCAGTCATACGATGTGATTGTCGTGGGTGGCGGCCACGCCGGCACCGAAGCCGCCCTGGCCGCGGCGCGGCTCGGCGCGCGCACGCTGCTGCTGACCCACAACATCGAAACCCTCGGCCAGATGAGTTGCAATCCGGCCATCGGCGGCATCGGCAAGGGGCATCTGGTCAAGGAGATCGACGCGCTCGGCGGGGCCATGGCCTGGGCTGCCGACCGCGCCGGCATCCAGTGGCGGACGCTGAACGCCTCGAAAGGTCCGGCGGTGCGCGCCACCCGCTGCCAGGCCGACCGCGTGCTGTACAAGGCGGCGATCCGTCGGCGCCTGGAGACCCAGCCGAACCTGTCGATTTTCCAGCAGGCGGTCGACGATCTGACGCTGCTCGGCGATCGCGTGACCGGCGTGGTCACGCAGTCCGGGCTCACGTTCCGCGCCGCGAGCGTCGTCCTCACCGCCGGCACGTTCCTCGCGGGCCGGATCCATGTCGGCTTCACGCAGCATGCCGGCGGCCGCGCGGGCGACCCGCCGGCGCTGCGTCTCGCCGAACGGCTGCGCGAACTGCCGCTCGCCGTCGGGCGGCTGAAGACCGGCACGCCGCCGCGCATCGACGGCCGCAGCATCGACTTCCGCGGGCTCGCCGAGCAGCCGGGCGACGTGCCCACGCCGGTGTTTTCGTTCCTCGGTTCGCCGGTCGATCACCCGCGTCAGGTGAGCTGCTGGATCACCCACACCAACGAGCGGACGCATGAGCTCATTCGCGGCGCGCTCGACCGCTCGCCGCTCTACACCGGCAAGATCGAAGGCGTCGGCCCGCGCTACTGCCCCTCGATCGAGGACAAGGTGGTGCGCTTCGCCGACAAGAGCACGCACCAGATCTTCATCGAGCCGGAGGGACTCGAGACCACCGAGATCTATCCGAACGGCATCTCCACCTCGCTGCCGTTCGACGTGCAGGTGGAACTGGTGCGGTCGATCAAGGGCTTCGAGCACGCGCACATCACCCGCCCCGGCTACGCCATCGAATACGATTTCTTCGATCCGCGCGGCCTGAAGACCAGCCTCGAGACCAAGGCGATCGCCGGCTTGTACTTCGCCGGCCAGATCAACGGCACCACCGGCTACGAGGAAGCCGCGGCGCAAGGCATCATCGCCGGGCTCAACGCCGCCCGCGCCGCACTCGGCCGCGAACCGTGGACGCCGCGCCGCGACGAGGCCTACATCGGCGTGCTGATCGACGATCTGCTGACCAACGGCACCAGCGAGCCCTACCGCATGTTCACCTCGCGCGCCGAGTACCGTCTGCACCTGCGCGAGGACAATGCCGATCTGCGCCTGACCGAAACGGGCCACGCACTCGGCCTGGTCGACGCGCGCCGCTACGCCGCGTTCTGCCGCAAACGCGAGGCGGTCGCGCGCGAGACCGAGCGGCTGCGCGGGCTGTGGGCGGCGCCCGGCAACGCGCTCGGCCGCGAGCTCGAGGCGACGCTCGGCATCGCCCTGACCCGCGAGACGAGCGCGCTGGACCTGCTGCGGCGACCGGAACTCGACTACGCCACGCTGCTGCGAGTCGCCGCGCTCGGGCCGGCGGTGGACGATCCGCGGGTGGCCGAACAAGTGGAAATTTCCACGAAGTATTCCGGCTATCTCGCCCGCCAGAACGAGGACATCGAACGCCAGCGCCGCCACGAGGACACCGCGATCCCGGAAGGCTTCGACTACGCCGGCGTGCGCGGTCTGTCGGCCGAGGTGCGCCAGAAACTCGAACGCAGCCGGCCGCAGACCGTCGGTCAGGCGATGCGCATCGCCGGCGTCACGCCGGCGGCGATCTCACTGCTGCTGGTGCATCTGCGGCGCCGCCGTGCCGCCTAGGCGGCGGCGCGCCTCAGCGCTTCGGCACGCGCGCGCTCGCCATGGCGAACGCCTTGACGGCGTGATCGTACAGCGACTTCGCCTCCTGCGGCGTGACTTCGCCGAGCTGGCCGCTCGCCAGCTTTTCCTTCAGCACCAGTTGTCCGTTTTCGTCCCAGCCGACGCGGGTGACGGCGAACGGATGCGCATCCGGGTTGGCCGACTCCTCGCGCACCACCACCCACGGCTTGTCGTTCTGATAGGCCATCTTCAGCGAGATGCGGCCCTTGTCGTTGTCGAGATCGGTGATTTCGCGCACCAGGCGCACCTTGCCGTTGGAGGCGAACGCGTCCCAGGCGGTGGACGAGGTCTCGTCGGACGAGGTGCCGTTGAACTGCTTCATCGTGCCGATCTGCGCATAGGCCTGCTTGTAGGCATCGAACAGCTTTTCCGCCGGGGTGGGTTCCGGCGCCACGACGATCTGCACGCTCGAGGTGTGCGCGGGATTGGTCAGCACCGGATACTGCAGCACCGGCAGGTAGCGGCGCTCGCCGTCGATCAGCACCGCTTCCACCGCGTAGGTGCGCCGCGGGTCGATCTGCTTGGGATCGATCGGCATGTCGAACGGGATCGGCGGCCGGTTCGCGTTCGGGATCACGATCTGCGCCAGCGGGGTGGCGGTCTGCTGCACGTCGACGATGCGCAGTTCCACCCGCGCCTGATTGCTGAGTTCGCGCGGCTCGCGCAGCATCACCGTGCCGCGCACATTGGACGGAATCTGCGGCGCCGGCGGCGGCGGCGGCGGCGAGGAGGTGCAGCCGACGAGGGTGACGAGCGCCAGCAGCGCGGGAAGGATCGAGAGTCGCATCGGGGTCTCCAGAATCGTGGGCGGTTCCGCGTCGTCGGGCGCCGCGGCCGGCGCGGTGATCGGGCGATGGCGGAGCCGACCGCGTTCGCCGAGCGCCTCATTTTAGCCGGTCGCGTCGCGATTGAAAGTACGATCACTCTCGTATAATGTGCGCCCCGGCACCTCCCGCCGGGCAAATTGACATGGTAGTTAAGGATTTGTTACGGTCGCCGCGCTGGCTGGCGCCGCAGGGGTGTGGGGGCGGGCCTGCGCGCGCGGTGGGTGCCGTCTCGTTCGCGACATCGGGTAACGCATGACCACGCGATCGGCTGCCGGTGGGTGTGCCGCGGCCCTCGTTTCGGAGCGACTCAATTCGGAGCAGACCATGAAGCAGAAGCTACTTGTTTCCTCGATTCTCATGGGCCTGGCGGCGGCGCTGCCGCTCGGTTCCTTGTACGCGCAGACCGCCGGCGATCAGACCACCGCTGGCAGCGCGAAGAAGGATGAAAAGCCGGAAAAACTGCCGACCGTGCCGGTCACCGGCTCGCTGATTCCGCAGGCGCAGGTCGAGAACGCCGCGCCGGTGATCACCATCACCACGCAGCAACTGGAAAAGCAGGGCTTCGGCACGGTCTATGACGCGCTGCGCGCGCAGCCGGTGGCCACCGGCGCGGTGCAGGACAACCAGTTCACGGGTGGCTTCACGCCGGGCGCGACCACGATCAGCCTGCTCGGCCTCAATCCGGGCTACACCCTGATCCTGATCAACGGCCATCCGCTGGCCGAGTATCCGCTGCTGTACAACGGCTCGAGCAACTTCGTCGATCTGACCGACATTCCGGTCGGCATGGTCGATCACATCGACATCCTGCCGGGCAACCAGTCCTCGATCTACGGTTCGGCCGCGATCGCGGGCGTCGTCAACATCATTCTCAAGGACCGCATCGACGGCTACGAGCTCAACCTGCGCGGCGGCGGGTACACCGGCGGCGGCGGTTCGAACCAGCGCGTCGAATTCCTCGGCGGCAAGAGCTTCGGCGATCTCGACGTGAATTTCGGCCTGCAATACAGCAACCAGCAGCCGATCTGGGGTTACGACCGCACCATCACCAAGTCGCGCCTGGCCAACCCCGATCCAGAATTGCAATACGGCGCGCGCACCTTCCTGTGGTCGTTCCTCGATCCCGCGCACAATTTCCGCACCACCTACATCGACCCCGGCCAGAGCACCTGCGCCGGCCTGTCGAACCTGTACGGCGGCACCACCGATTACGAGTTCCGCCCCGGCCGCGGCTACTACTGCGGCACGAAGTACGACGTCGGCTACTCGACCATCCTCAACAAGAACCGGTCCGGGGTGGCCTACCTCAACTTCAAGTACAAGCTCAACGACAGCGCCGAACTCTACGGCAACGTGCTCTACAACGTCAGCACGATCCGGTTCAGTTCGGGTCCGTATTTCTGGCAGACCAACATCAACGGCGGCGGCCTGTTCATCGACGCCAACACCGGCAATTTCGAGACCTTCCAGCACATCTACGCGCCGGAGGAAATCGGCAGCGCGGATCTCTATTCCGAGCATCAGTTGCTGCGCAGCTACAACCTGTTCGGCGGCGTGCGCGGCACGGTGGGCAACAACTGGGACTACGACGTCTACTACGCCCGCTCGCAGACCAACCTGACCGACAAGAACCACTGGCCGCTGGCCAAGGCGGTCGAGAACTTCTTCGAGAACCAGTTCCTCGGACCGAAGCTCGGCACGTACTACGGCTATCCGATCTACGCGCCGAATCCGGCCAATTTCTACAAGGCCATCACCCCGGCGCAGTACGCGAGCTTCATCGGCCTCATCAACACCAAGTCGAACACCTGGACGCAGAACCTCAACATCCAGGTGAACAATACCGATCTGTTCTCGCTGCCGGCCGGTTCCGCCGGTTTCGCCGGCCTGATCCAGGTCGGCAACCAGACCTGGCAGAACCCGACCGATCCGCGCGTGATCGCCGGCGACTTCTACGGCCTCACCGGCACCTCCGGCGGCGGCACGCGCAACAACTGGGCGTTCGCCGGCGAGCTGCGCCTGCCGATCACCAGCATGCTGACGGCGGATGCCTCGGCGCGCTACGACCACTACGGCAACCAGAGTGTCGGCGGCGGCGACAGCAAGGCGACGTACAAGCTCGGCCTCGAATTCCGGCCGTGGGAGTCGCTGCTGTTCCGCGGCAACTACGCCACCGCGTTCCGCGCGCCGGACATGGCCTACACCTTCGGCGGTCAGAGCGGCTTCTTCCAGAACGGCCTGACCGACTACTATCGCTGCGCCGTGCTGCAGCCGAACGTGCCGCTGCAGCAGTGCCAGTACTATGGCTCGACCCAGGTCTTCGGCATCCACACCGGCAATCCGGGACTGAAGTCGATCACGGCCAAGTCCTACGGCTTCGGCGCGGTCTGGTCGCCGACCTCCGACTTCGACGTCAAGGCGGATTACTACAACATCCGGATCAAGAACGAGGTCCAGATCCAGGACATCAACCAGTTGCTCAAGGACGAGGCCGCCTGCCGCCTCGGCCAGCTCGATCCGAACTCGCCGACCTGCCAGGCCGCGCTCGCGCAGGTGCAGCGCTCGCCGACCACCACCGGCCCGACCGCGTACCAGATCCAGCAGGTCACGGTGTTGCCGGTCAACGTGTCCAACGAGCGCGTCTCCGGCGTGCTGGCCTCGGTGCACTATCGCCACGACTTCGGCCGGTTCGGCTCGCTCGCCTTCGCCGGCAACTACAACGTGACGCTGAAGCACTCGTTCCAGCAGTTCCCGTTCGATCCGGTGATCGACCTCTTGCGCAACCCGTTCTACTCGAGCGAGTTCAAGACGATTGCCAATGCCTCGCTCACCTGGGACATCGACAAGTTCTCGACCACGCTGTACGCGACGCGCTACGGCAAGACGCCGAACTACTTCGCCCAGACCAACTTGGACGGCTACGGCACCCCGTGCAGCAATGCGACGCCGAACTACAAGGTCTGCCCGGGCACGGTGGCGCCGTGGATCCTCTACAACGCGAGCGTGAGCTACGACATCACCGACGACATGAAGATCAGCGGCATCGTCAACAACGTCACCAACGCCAAGCCGCCGCGCGATTACACCTACACGGCGGTGCCGTACTACAACTTCCTCAACTACAACCCGTACGGGCGTTCGTTCTGGATCGAGTTCGACTGGAAGTTCGGCCGCGGCAGCCGCGAGTAAGCGTTTCGAGAATCGGCAATCCGAGGGCCGGCGGCAACGCCGGCCCTCTTTTTTTCCGGACCAGCGCGTCCTACGCGGCGTCGAACGCGGCGAGCTGGTCCCGCAGTGGTTGCAATTGGCGCTCGTAGCGCCGCCATGCGCCCTGGGCGCGCGCATGGATGCCCTGGCGTACCTGCGCGCTGGACAGCGTGTCCACGGCGGTCTTGTTGCGGTTGAGCTCCACGCAGGCCGGTTCGAACGGCAGCCCGCAATGCGCGAGCACGCGGCGCACCACAGGCTCGGGATCGGCCACGAGCTCCGCGTAAGGCACGTCGAGGATGCGTCCGGGCAGGACCTCGTGCCAGTGCCGCATCAAGCGCCGGTACTGGGCGTAGTGCGCGGCGAGCGTGTCGAGCTGGTAGCTGTACGGATAGGAATCGCCGAACAGCGCCTTGTAGTTGGAGAAGCACACGTCCATCGGCTCGCGCACCAGGTGCAGGATCGGCGCCTGCGGCAGGGCGCGGTGAATGAGACCGGCGAGCAGGAAGTTCGGCGGCAGCTTGTCGACGTAGAACGCCCTGCCCTGCGCGCGCCACTGGGTCTGTGCGAGGTACCGACGGCCAAGCTCGGCGTAATCGACCTCGTTGAGCCGCGCGACGAGCCGTTCGTCGATGAGCTCGTGGCCGTGGCAGTCCGCGGCCCAGCGCAACTGGCGCGGGAACTCGCTGCGCTCGCCGGTCGAGATCACCTGGGAATGGTTGTCGAGGATGCGGTCGATGAGGGTCGTGCCGCTGCGCGGCAGACCGATGACGAAGATCGGCATGGGGCCGGCGGGCGCGGTTGGCGCCGGTTGCAGGGCGGCGGCCGGCGTGGCGGCGATCAGGGCGTCGATCAGCGCGCGTTCGCGCGCACTGTCATGCGCGAGGCGCGCGTGCATGATGGCGTTGCCGCGTTCGAGCGCGGCGAACGCGGCGGCGTAGTCGCCGAGATCCTCGAGAATCTCGAACTGCGCGAACTCGAGTGCGGCGTGATCCTCGCTGCCCTGCACGACCCTGCCGAGCTGCTCGCGCACCCAGGCGAGATGATTCGACCCGGGCGTCTGCCGGCGCATGCGCGCGAGCGTCAGCGCCGCGCGGCCGTAGCTCGGGCCGAGCGCGAGACAGGCTTCGAGTTCCTGCTGCGCTTCGTCCAGTCGCCCGTTGAACTGCAATTGCAGGCCACGGAAATAGCGGAAATCCGCATTGTCGAACCCGCAGGCGCGGGCACGATCCATCAACGCCAGCGCCTGGCGGTGGTCGCCGAGCATCTGGAAGGCGTGCGCCAGCGCGGTCAGCGCCGCGCCGTCGCGGGTGCGGCCGGCGTCGTAGCGCTGCAGCAACTCGCGCGCGGCGACGGTCTCGCCGAGGCGCAGCAGACAATGCGCGGTGGTGCTCACGGCGTGCGCGTCGTCGGCCAGCGTCCGCGACGCGGCGATGGCGTGCGTGGCCGCCTCGCGCACGCGGCCTTCGCTCAGGATCGTGCTCGCCAGCAGCATGCGCGCGTCGCTGCGCGCCGGATCGCGCGCGAGCAGCGCCTCCAGCGCGATGCGCGCGGCGGTGATCTGGTTTTCGGCGATGTAGCGCTGCGCGCGCAGCCAGAGACGGTCGACGCTCGCGTTCATTCAGGCGTTCTGCAGCAACGACACGTCGGCGACCTCGAGGAACATGCGGCGCAACCGGCCGAGCAGGGCGAGTCGGTTGCGGCGCCTGGCGGCGTCGTCGACCATCACCATCACACTGTCGAAGAAGGCATCGACCGGCGCGCGCAGCGCGGCGAGCCGCCGCAGCATGTCAACGTATCGCCGTTCGGCCGCGAGCGGCGCGATGACCGCCGCCGCCGCCTCGATTTCCGCGTGCAGCGCGGCTTCCGCGCCGGCGTCGAGCAGCCGCGCGTCGACCTGCGCGCCGATGGTTTCCTCCGCCTGGCGCAGGATGTTGCCGATGCGCTTGTTCGCTGCGGCCAGCGCCTGCGCCTCGGGCAGGCGGACGAACTCGCCGACCGCGCGCAGGCGGCGGTCGAAGTCGATCAGGGTTTCCGGCTCCACCGCGCGCACCGCGTCGAATCGATCACCGCCGACGCCGCGTTCGGCGTAATAGCCGCGCAGCCGGTCGTGGACGAAGTCGAGCAGCTCGGCGACCAGCGCGCTCTTGCGCGCCGCCGGCGTCGCGGTCGCCGGTTCCCGCGATTTCGGCGCGCCCTTCGGCGCCGCGAGGGCGCGCTCCGGCAGCAACTCCACCGCCTCGCGCAGCAGGGCTTCGAGGTCGAGCTCCAGTGCGCCCTCGATCAGGGTGCGGGCGAGGCCGAGCGCGGTGCGGCGCAAGGCGAACGGATCCTTGTTGCCGGACGGCTTCAGGCCCACGGCGAAGATGCCGGCGAGCGTGTCGAGCTTGTCGGCGACCGCGAGCACCCGCGCGAGCGTGCCGTGCGCGATCTCGTCGCTGGCGAAGCGTGGCCGGTAGTATTCGTCGAGCGCCTGGGCGACGTCCTTGGGCTCGCCGTGGGCGAGTGCGTAGTAGCGACCCATCACGCCCTGCAGTTCCGGAAACTCGCCGACCATGCGCGTCATCAGATCGCACTTGCTCAGGGCCGCGGCGCGGGTGGCGCGCGCGGCGTCCACGCCGAGCCGGTTGGCGATCACGCGGGCGAGCTCGGTCACGCGCACGCACTTGTCCCACAGGCTGCCGAGCTCCTGCTGGTAGGTGACGGTCTTCAGGGTCTCCTGGTGCGTCGCGAGCGGCGTCTTGCGATCCTCGTCGTAGAAGAACTTGGCGTCGGCGAAGCGCGGCCGGATCACGCGCTCGTAGCCCTTGCGGATCTCGTCCGGGTTCGTCGATTCGATGTTGGCGATGCCGATGAAATGCTCGGTCAGCAGGCTTCCGTCCAGCACCGGGAAAAACCGCTGATTCCTTTCCATCGTCTGGATCAGCGCCTCCTGCGGCACGTGCAGGAACTCGCGGTCGAACGAACCGGCGACGGCGGCGGGCCATTCCACCAGATTGCGCACTTCCGCCAGGTTGTCGGCGTCGATGAGGACCGCGAGGTTCGTCCGTCCGGTCGCGCCGCGCACCCGCCCGACCGCGGTGTGCAGGGCCTCGCTGACGGCCTGTTCGCGGGCGGCCGGATCGACCATCACTTTCGCCGCGCGCAGCGCTTCGACGTACTCACTCGCCTGCGCGATCCACACCGGCTGCGGATGGTGGAACCGATGTCCGCGCGATTCGCGGCCGCTGCGGACGCCGAACACTTCCGCGTCGATCACCCGATCGCCGTGCAGCAGGACCAGCCAGTGCACCGGCCGCACGAAGGCAAAGTCGTGATCGCCCCAACGCATCGGCTTCGGGATCGGCAGGCGGGCGAGCGCCTCGCGGAGGATCTCCGGCAGGAGCTCGGCCAGCGGCCGGCCGCGCTGCACGGCGCGATGCACGAACCAGGCGCCCTTGTCGGTTTCGAGCGTTTCCAGCGCCTCGACGCTCACCCCGCAGGCGGCGGCGAAACCGAGCAGCGCCTTGGTCGGCTGGCCGCTCGCATCGCGCCCGGCGGCGACCGCCGGGCCGCGGCGCTCGATCGCCTGATCGGGCTGCTCGGCCGCGACCGCGGGCACGAGCACGGCGAGGCGACGCGGCGAGTTATACGTTTTGGCATTTTCCACATCGGCCGCGATGCCGCGTTTCGTCAGACCCTCGAAGATGCCGATGGCGAACGCCTTGGCGAGTTCGTCCAGCGCCTTCGGCGGGAGTTCCTCGCAACCAATCTCCACGAGCAACGATTTCATATCAGTCATGGCAGTGATCCTTCCCTGGAGCGTACCCGGTTCGGCATCCCTGCCTCGACCTCATCCAGCGCACGCGATGCGCTTCAACGCAGCGCGTAGGCGCGCTGGATTCGACCTCGGTGCCGATCTCGATCAGCAGCGGCTTGAGCTCAGCCATGCGCGGCCTCGGTGCGCGTGAGGCCCGGAAAGCCGAGCTTTTCACGCCGTGCGTAGTACGCCTCCGCCACCGCGCGCGCCAGCGTGCGCACGCGCAGGATGTAGCGCTGGCGCTCGGTGACACTGATCGCGCGGCGCGCGTCGAGCAGATTGAAGGTGTGCGAGGCCTTGCACACCTGATCGTAGGCCGGCAGCGGCAGGCCGAGTTCGACCAGCCGCGTGGCCTCGCGTTCGCACACGTCGAACCCGTGCCGAAGTTCCGCCACGTCGGCGTGCTCGAAGTTGTAGGCGCTCTGCTCGACCTCGTTCTGGTGGAACACGTCGCCATAGGTCACCACGCCGTGCGGCGCGCGGGTCCAGACGAGATCGAACACGTTGTCCACGTTCTGCAGGTACATGGCCAGGCGTTCCAGGCCGTAGGTGATCTCGCCGGTGACCGGCTTGCACTCGAGCCCGCCGGCCTGCTGGAAATAGGTGAACTGGGTCACCTCCATGCCGTTCAGCCACACTTCCCAGCCGAGCCCCCAGGCGCCGAGGGTGGGCGATTCCCAGTTGTCCTCGACCAGGCGCAGGTCGTGCACCAGGGGGTCGATGCCCAGTTCCTTGAGCGAGCCGAAGTAGCGGTCCAGGATGTCGTCCGGGTTCGGCTTCATCACCACCTGGTACTGGTAGTAGTGCTGCAGACGGTTCGGGTTCTCGCCGTAGCGGCCATCGGCGGGCCGCCGCGAGGGCTGCACGTAGGCCGCGGCCCACGGCTCGGGGCCGAGGGCGCGCAGGAACGTGGCCGGATGAAACGTGCCGGCGCCGACTTCGGTATCGAGCGGCTGGATCAGGACGCAGCCCTGACCCGCCCAGTAGCCGTTGAGGCGCTGGATCACTTCCTGGAAGGTCGGCGCGGGCATCGGGATCACGGTTCCGGGCGAAAAGCGCGTTAGTATAGCGGGTAACCACGCAATCCCAAGGCTCGCCTATGGCCACCGTCCCGCATCGACCGCCGGCTGCCGCCGCCGCGAGCGACGCCCCGGAACTCGGCCTGCACCGCAAGCTCGACCTCGACGCCGTGCTCGCCGCGCTCAAGCACGACGGCCTGATCGATCCGGCCGACGCGCTCAAGGTGCGCGCCGACGGGCGCAGCGTGCGCGGCAAGACGGAACTGCATCCGATCGCGCTGATCGCCAATCACAAGCTGGTCAATCCGCGCGACGGCAAGCCGCTCAGCCTGGAGGTGCTCACCCAATGGCTGGCCGAGAAGGCCAGGCTGCCGTATCTCAAGATCGACCCGATGAAGATCGATGCGGCGGCCGTCACCCAGGTGATCTCCCACGCCTACGCCCAGCGCTACCGCATCCTGCCGGTGGCGGTGAGCCCGGTGCAGGTGGTGATCGCCACCAGCGAGCCGTTCGATACGCGCTGGCTCGCCGATCTCGCCCACATCCTGCGCCGCGACATCCAGCGCGTGGTGGTCAATCCGGTCGATCTCAACCGCTACCTGCTCGAGTTCTACGGCGTGCAGCGGTCGATCCAGAAGGCCAAGGACGCCAAGCTCGGCACCGAGGAAGGCCGCGCCATCCTCAACTTCGAGCAACTGCTGGAACTCGGCAAGTCCGGCGAGATCGGCGCGGACGACCGCCACGTCGTGCACATCGTCGACTGGCTGCTGCAATACGCCTTCGAGCAGCGCGCCTCGGACATCCACCTCGAGCCGCGCCGCGACACCAGCCCGATCCGGTTCCGCATCGACGGCGTGATGCACAAGGTGTTCGAGCTGCCGACGCCGGTGATGACCGCGGTCACCGCGCGCGTGAAGATTCTCGGCCGCATGGATCTCGCCGAGAAGCGCCGCCCGCAGGATGGCCGCATCAAGACGCGCTCGGTCGAGGGGCGCGAAGTCGAACTGCGCCTGTCGACCATGCCGACCGCGTTCGGCGAAAAAGTGGTGATGCGCATCTTCGATCCGGACATCGTGGTCAAGGAATTCCGCCAGCTCGGCTTCTCGATGGACGAGGAGCTGCTCTGGCGCAGCATGGTCGAGCGCCCGCACGGCATCGTCCTGGTCACCGGCCCGACCGGTTCGGGCAAGACGACCACGCTCTATTCCACGCTCAAGCATCTGGCGACGCCGGACATCAACGTCTGCACGATCGAGGATCCGATCGAGATGGTGTCACCCGAGTTCAATCAGATGCAGGTGCAACCGGCGATCGACCTCGACTTCGCCGCCGGCGTGCGCACCCTGCTGCGCCAGGATCCCGACATCATCATGATCGGCGAGATCCGCGATCTCGAAACCGCACAGATGGCGGTGCAGGCGGCGTTGACCGGACACCTGGTGCTGTCGACGCTGCACACCAACGATGCGCCGACCGCGCTGTCGCGGCTGCTCGACCTCGGCGCGCCGCATTACCTCATCCAGTCCACGCTCACCGGCGTGGTGGCGCAGCGCCTGGTCCGCACGCTGTGTCCGCACTGCAAGACCGAGGCAGCGCTCGACGTCGGCGCCTGGGACGCGCTGGTGCACCGCTGGCGCCTGCCGCCGCCGGCGCGCGCCTACGCGCCGAAGGGCTGCCTCGAATGCCGCAACACCGGTTTTCTCGGCCGCACCGGCATCTACGAGATGATGCGCATCTCGCCGCAGTTGCGGCAGATGATCGTGCCGAACCTCGATCTGGTGAAGGTGACCGAGACGGCGTTGAGCGAAGGCATGCGGCCGCTGCGGGTCAGCGCCGCGGCGCAGGTGGCGCGCGGCATCACCACGATTCCGGAGGTGGTCTCCGTGCTGCCGCCGGTCGAGGGATGAGCGCACGCCCGCGGCCGCGCACCGCGCGCGCACCCTTGCTGATCGTTGCGACCGGCGCCGCGCTGCCCGAGGTGCGGCGGCGCTTCGGCGACTACGCCGCGTGGTTCCGCCGCGGTTTGCGCCTGCCGCCGCAGGCCATCGTCCGGGTCCGCGTCGATCGTGGCGAGCGACTGCCTGCGCCCGCGTCCGTGGCCGCGGTCCTCATCACCGGTTCCGACGCGATGGTCTCCGATCGGCTGCCGTGGAGCGAGCGCACCGCGGCCTGGCTGCGCCGGGCCGCGGACGCCGGCGTGCCGATGCTCGGCGTGTGTTACGGACACCAACTGCTGGCGCATGCCTTCGGCGGCGAGGTGGCCTACAACCCGCGCGGGCTCGAGATCGGCACGATCGCGGTGGTCTGCACGCCGGCGGCGCGGCGGGATGCCTTGTTCGCGCATCTGCCGCGCGAATTCTTCGCCCAGGCCACGCACGCGCAGACGGTCGTGCGCGCGCCGCGCGGCGCGGTCGTGCTGGCGCGCTCGGCGCAGGATCGACACCAGGCGCTGCGCTTCGCCCCGCGCGTGTGGGGTGTGCAGTTCCATCCCGAATTCGGAGTGCGGCCGATGCGGGCGCTGATCCGCGCCGACGCCGCGGCGCTCGCCCGCGCGGGCCGTGATGTCGGTGCGCTGTCTCGCGACGTGCGCGCCTGCGCCGAGGCGCGCAGCGTGCTGCGCCGGTTCGCGGAGCTGGTCGCTCGCTGAGCGGAAAACAAAAACGGCCGCGCGGGCCGTTTTTGTCGTCTGCTCCGCAGCGCGCGAACGCGTTGCGGTGGCGGAAGGAAGCGTTGGGTTACTTCTTCGCCTTGCGTGCGCCGCCCGCCTTCACCATGGCGAGGTAGTTGTTGATCGCCTCGTTGGTGACGTCGTACAACGGACGGCCGGCCACGGCGGCGGCGGCTTTCAGGCTGTCACGCATCTTCTTCGACACGCGCAGGCTGGCGTCGCGGGTGTCGTCGCTGCTTTTGGCCATGGTCATGTGCTCCTTTCTGTCTCGGGGGAAGAAATGAAAAAATGGATTTGTAGCGAAAGCGCAGTCTATGCCAGAACCCGGCAAAAGACAAATTGCGGCAATGCGCAGATTGCACACAAGTTCACTTTGCCTTGCGTGATGGTGTGGGGGTTGGAGGAAGTGAGCGGTCAGCGGTGAGCGGGAAGCGGGGAGTGGAAAAAGCTGTAGGGCCCTCAGCCCTCAAGCACGGCTGGAAGCATCGCGGCGCCCTTCGGCGTCGGTCCGCGGCGGGCGCAGGAACACGCGCGCGACCAGGATGCCGGCTTCGTACAGCACACACATCGGCACCGCCAGCATCACCATCGACAACACGTCCGGCGGCGCGAAGATCGCGGCGATCACGAACACGCCGAGGATCACATACGGCCGTTGCCGGATGAGCTGCGCCGGCGTCACCCAGCCCATCGCCACCAGCAGCACGACCACCACCGGCAGCTCGAAGCACAGGCCGAAGGCGAGGAACATCGTCAGCACGAAGTCAAGATAGCGGCTGATATCGGTCATCATCGCCACGCCCTCGGGCGTGATGCCGAGCAGGAACAGGAACACCTTCGGCAGCACCAGGAAATAGGCCACCGCGCAACCGACGTAGAACATCAGCACGCCGGAGACGAGCAGCGGCAACGCCAGCCGCCGTTCGTGGCGGTACAGGCCGGGTGCGACGAAGCGCCAGAGCTGGTACAGCACCGCCGGCATGGCCAGGAACAGGGCGACATAGAACGCCAGCTTGACCGGCGTCATGAACGGCGACGCGACCTCGATCGCCACCATGTGCGAGCCTTCCGGCAAATGTTCGATCAGCGGTTGGGCGATGAGGTGATAGAGCCGGTTGGCGAACGGCAGCAGCACGATCAGCACCAGCAGCACCGCGGCGATCGCCTTCAGCAGGCGCTCGCGCAGCTCCACCAGATGCGAGAGGAAGGTCTGTTCCTCGCCGCCTTCGGGTTCGGGGGCGGCGTCACTCATGGCGTGGCGCCGCGCGTTCGGCGGGCGCGGGCGGTGCGGCCGCATCGCGCGCAGCGGCCGCCAGATCGGTGCGCGGATCCGCCTCCGCCGCGGTACGCTGCAACGAGCGTTTCAACTCCTCGGCGGCCAGTTCGCGCTCGATCTCGGCCTGCACGCTCTGCCAGCTCTGCCGCGCCTTGCGCAGCAGCGCGCCGGCCGTGCGCGCCGCGCGCGGCAGGCGTTCGGGACCGAGCACGAGCAACGCGATCACGGCGATCAGGCCGATCTCGCCCATGCCGACGTCGAACATGGCGGTGTTACGGCGTGTTGTCGGACTTGCCTTCGGCCGCGGCCGGCGGCGCCGGATCGGCCTTGAGCTGCGGCGGCTCGCTCTTGTCGCCGCCCTCCTGCAGGCCCTTGCGGAAACTCTTCACCGCCGAACCCAGATCCTCGCCGATGTGGCGGAGTTTCTTGGTGCCGAAAATGAGCGCGACGATGGCCAGGACAATCAGCCAGTGTCCGATGCTCCAACTACCCATACGATTCTCCGAAGCGCTGTCGGGAGGGGACCAAACGCAGCCGCGCGCCCGGCGCCGACAGCTTCAGCGTGCAGTGTACTCCTCCAGACGGTCGCGGAAATCGACCACGGCGTTCGGCACGTTGGTGACGCCGCCCTCGAAGATGCGCCGCGGAGTCACGCCTTCGCCGTAGACGGCCTGGTTCGCATCGTGGTCGATCGCGAGCACCGAGCCGTCCAGCGCGACGCCGGCGAACAGGCCGCGCGAGCGCGAATACGAGTAGATCTCGGCCTTGAGCTGGGCATCCGTCGCCGCCTGGGCGTTGCGGCCGACCGGACCGGCCGCCACCGAGGCATCGGCGCCGAGGGTGAACTTGCCGTGCACGATCGAATCGACCCCGCGCTGGGTGCGGAACACTAGGATCACGTCGGTGGACGATACGCCGGCCTGGAAGCCGATGCTGCCGCCGGTCATGCTGACGAAGCTCGGGTTGCTCCAGGTGCCGTCGCTGCCCTTGACCGAAATCAGGCCGACGCCGTGGCGGCCGCCGATCACGAAGCCCGCCTTGATCACGTCGGGGATGACGGCGATGGCGTAGGCGTTCTGCATCAGATCGGCCGGGATGCGCTTGTCCGGCGCCATCATGATCTCCTTGAGCACGCGCACGGCATTGGCGGCACGGGCGAGTTCCTCCTCGCCGGCGCGCGCTTCGACGCTCACGAGCAGACCGAGGGCAAACAGCACGACGACAAGCATTCGCCAGAAGGGCATGGGCAGTTCCTCACGAGCGGCGGCGCGGGCGGGGTTCACCGGCGCCGGATGGTGGATCGGGTCAGGAAATTGGACGCCGCCGCGGCAGATGAGTTCCGGCGACGAGCGCGACCAGGCCGATCAGTCCGAGCAGGCCGGGCCAGCTCAGGGCGGGGCCGGGGTCGACGCCGGGACGGCGGGCGTTGCAGGTGCCCGGTGGAATGGCGAGACCCTTCAGGCCGATGAAGGCGAGATCGTTCACCGAGCTGCCCGAGGCGGTGATTGGTCCGAGGTCGGTCAGCTCGCCCGAATCGGCGAGGATCTGCGCCAGATCGCTCCATTCGGCCACCTGGGTCGAGCCGTTCGGCGGCGGCACGTAGTCGAGCACCGCCCAGAGCCGTCCCGCGTCGTCGAACGCCGGACTGGTCGTGGTGATGGCGGGCGCGCCCGAACCATAGGCGCCGATCGCGCTGGCCGTGGCCGTCGCCGGATCGATTCGATAGAGATGATTGTCGCCCTGACTCCCGGCGCCGTAGAGCACGTTGCCGAGGGCGGTGAGGCCGGTCACCTTGACGCCGAGATTGCCGAGGTAGATCGCGGTCGCCTTGACCGGGTCGAGCTGCCAGAACATGCCGGGACCGGAGGACATCCACAGGCGGCCGTCACAGGTGAAGGCGAGCGCGAGATCGAGCTGCCGATTGACGTTGCCGCCGCTCAGATTCAACACGCCGACGGGGGTGGCAAGACCGGTGGCCGGATCGATCGTCAGCAGGGTCTTCACCGCATCGGCATCGGATACCGCGTAGAGCTTGCCGTCGGGACTGACCGTGAGCCCTTCGATATTGGCGATGCGCGGTGCGCCGGGCGGCGTGGCCCGGCCGATTTCCGTCGCCGTGCGCGTGGTGAGATCGATCCGGTACAGCGTATCGAATGCCTCGCCATAGCCGATGACGTCGGCCAAGGCAGGTCCGCAGACGACGGCGAACACGAGCGCGGCGAGGCGGGCGCGCAAGGGCATGGGATTCTCGTTGTCGTAATTCTTGTAGTAATCGTCAGCCGCAACGGGCGCGATGCGGCACGCCGAGTCTAGCAGTTTGCCTGTTGCAAAACAAAGCCTTAGCGTCCGGTGCTACACTAGCCGTCGCCGCCTGCCTCTCACCACAAATCCTTGTGATTCGACCTGCGCCGGCCCCCAACGGGTTGAGGCGCGGCACGACGCAATCCCGCCAGCCTCCGACGATGCCTCTGCCAGATGCTGCAACGAGTGCGCCACGGGCTGGCATCGATACCGCCGTGCTGCTGCTCAATCTCGGCACGCCGGCGGCCCCGACGCCCGCGGCGGTGCGACGCTATCTCGCCGAATTCCTGCGCGATCGGCGGGTGGTGGACTATCCGCGCTGGCTGTGGCTGCCGCTGCTGTACGGCGCGATTCTGCCTTGGCGTCCGCGGCGTTCGGCGTGCGCATATGCCAGCATCTGGACGGCGCAAGGCTCGCCGCTGCTCGTCAACAGCCGCGCGTTGAGCGAGCGGCTCGCGCAAGCGCTGGCTGGACGTGTGCGGGTGGAACTCGCGATGCGCTACGGCGAGCCGTCGATCGCGCAAGCCGTGGCGCGACTCGACGCCGCCGGCGTGCGGCGACTCCTGCTCCTGCCCCTGTATCCGCAGTATTCGGCGACGACGACCGCATCGGCCTTCGACGGCGTGTTCGCGGCCCTCGGCCGGTTGCGCCGCGTGCCGGAGGTGCGCAGCATCGCCGAGTATCACGCCGCACCGGAATACATCGCCGCCCTGGCGCAGGGTGTCGAGGCGCATTGGCGAACGCACGGGCGCGGCGAGCGGCTGCTGCTGTCCTTCCACGGCATTCCGGAGCGCTACGCCCGCGCCGGCGATCCGTATCGCGAGCAGTGTCTGGCGACCGCGCGGCTGCTGCGCGAGCGGCTGGGTGTGGACGAGCGCTTCGTGTGCGTCGCGTTTCAATCGCGCGTGGGTCGCGAGCCGTGGCTGCAACCGTATACCGACGAGCGGCTGCGACAGTTGCCGCGCGAAGGCGTGCGCCATGTGCAGGTGCTCTGTCCCGGCTTCGCGGTGGACTGCCTGGAGACGCTCGAGGAGATCGCCCTGCGCGGACGCGAGCAATTCCTGGCGGCCGGTGGCGCGCGGCTCGACTACATTCCGGCGCTGAACGACTCGGCCGCGCACGTCGCGCTGCTCGGCGCGCTGATCGAGCGCAACCTGCGGGGTTGGCACGATGGCGGGGCGTGAACTCGAACTGGCGCTGCCGCACCTTCGCCTCGCCGCGCGTGCCTTCGGCGACCCGGCGTTGCCGCCGCTGCTCGCGCTGCACGGCTGGCTGGACAATGCGGCGTCGTTCGATCGGCTGGCGCCGCTGCTCGACGACGCATTCCACGTGGTGGCGCTCGATCTGCCGGGGCACGGCCGCTCGGACTGGCGTCCGCCCGGCACCTGGTACCACTACATCGATTACGTGAGCGACGCGCTCGCCGCGGCGGATGCGCTCGGCTGGTCGCGGTTCAACCTGCTCGGGCATTCGCTCGGCGGCGCGGTGGCGAGCGTGCTGGCGGCCGCTTGTCCGGAGCGCGTCGATCGGCTGCTGCTGATCGAGGCGCTCGGCCCGCTCACCGGCGCGGCCGATCAGACGCTGACGCAATTGCGGCGCGGACTCGAACAACGCGAAGCCTTCGCCGAGAAAGTGCTGCGCGTGTTCGCCAATCCCGTTGCCGCCGTGGCGGCGCGCCGCGAGGCGAACGGTCTATCGGACGCCGCCGCGGCGGCGCTCGTCGAGCGCGGCCTGCGGCCGGTGCCGGGCGGCTACAGTTGGTCTTCCGATCCGCGCCTGACCCTGGCTTCGCCGGTGCGCTACACCGAGGAGCAGATCCTCAGCGTGTTGCGCGGCATCGCGGCGCCGACGCTGCTCGTCCTCGCCGAGCCGCCGGCGCCATTTCTCGCCGCCGAGTTGATGGACCGGCGCATCGCGCAGGTGGCGCGGATCGCCGTCAGGCGCCTGCCCGGCAGCCACCACCTGCACCTCGAGGATCCGCTGCCGGTGGCGACGGCGATCCGCGAGTTCGTCGGGCGGTCAGTTCCCGAGTAGACGCGCCAGTTCCGCCTTGAGCGCATGGCCGCGGCTCTTCAGCCAGTCGCGCTGCTCCTGCCAATCGGGATCGAGCGAGCCGACCAGGTCCCAGAAGCGCGGCGAGTGGTCGCGGACGCGCAGGTGACACAGCTCGTGCACGACCACGTAGCGCAGCGCGTCGAGCGGCGCCAGGGCGAGGGCGAGATCGAGCGTGATCCAGTCGCGCGAATCGAGGCTGCCCCACAGGCTCTTCAGCGGCTTGATGCGCAGACCGCTCGGCGCGCGACCGATGTCCTCGCTGTAGCGCGCGAGATAGCGCGACACGTCGCGCCGCATCTGTGTGTACAGGTAGTCGCGCAACAGGCCGCGGGCGACGGCGAGCGAGGCCTTGTTGTGCGGTTTCGGCAGCGCGAGCCGCAGTCGATCGCCGGTCAGTTCCACTTGCGGATAGGCGCCGTGACACCAGGACAGGCGCGTGGTCTCGCCGCGCAGCGGAATCAGCGTCGCCGCGCCGGGCTTGAGCGGCGGCGGCGCGGAGTCGGCCTTGAGTTCATCGAGCTTGCGTTCCAGCCAGTCGGCGTGCTTGCGCAGGAACGCGAACACCTGCGCCGGGTGGGTGCCTTGCGGATAGGACACGCGCGCGCCGCCGGGGGTCACCGTCAGACGCAGCCGCCGCGCGCGCGGGTGCGCGTTGCGCAGCACCTTGATGGTGTCGCCCGCCGGGGTGGCCAGTTCCAGATAATTGTTGTCGCCGGGCGTGCTCATGATTGTTCCTGCCCCGGCGTGCGCTTCAGGTCCGCTCGGTTGGCCGGGGCAAACCGAACCCTTGTTCGAGTTGATGCAGCAAGCGTTCCAGTTCCAGCGTCATCAGCGCGAAGCGGGCATCGAGTTCGGCGCGCGCCGACTCCGGCGGCGTGTCGCCGAGCTCGTTGCGCACCGCATCGAGAAACGTCAGCTTGCGCACGGCGAGGTCTTCGCCAAGTACGAAGCCGATCCGATCCTCGAAGACCAAGCCGAGCTGGAACACCTGCTTGCCCGACTTTAGATGCTCGCGCACCTCGTCGGTTTCAAGGTCCTGGCGGCGGCAGCGCACGATGGCGCCGGCTTCGACCGGGTCGCGCAGTTCGCACTCGTCGCCCCAAGCCAGGCCCGCGGGTAGCTTGCCACGGATCAGCCAGTCCGTCATCAGGGCGCGGGGCGATTCCTCCGGGGTCAGCGGCAGGGCGGGAAAGGTTCCCAGAGCGCGGCGCAATTGCGATACCACTTCCTCGGCCAGTTTGCGGCGCGCGGTGTCCACCACCAGCCAGCCGCTTTTCTTTGCGAAATAGACACTTACGTAAGACGTCCGGACAAATGCCCGAGGCAGCAGCTCGGCGATGACCTCGTCGCGCAGGCGCTGGCGCTGCTTGGCGCCCCATTTTTTTCGTTCTTTTTCGCTGAATTTCTTTAAACGTGCAGCTATCTCGTCCTTGACGACCGCGTTCGGCAGCAATCGTTCTTCCCGGCCGAAACTCGCCAAGGCGTAGTCGCCGACTTGGTGCACGAGGCCTTCCTCGCCGCGGCCATAAGGGGACACGAAGCCCACCCGGCTTCTTTCCTGCGGGCCGCAGGGGCGAAGCCGCCACGGCTCGAGTTTGCTTTCCAGGGACTTCAGGGATCGGGCGGTCGATTCGGAAAACCGGAACAGCGTGAGATTGCGAAACCACATCGTGGGCGACGGCTCGGTGGGGAAGGCGGGAGGGGCGCTACTCGGCGATCGCGTCGCCGAGCAGCCAGTCGGCCTGGCTCGGCGGCGGACCGTCGTGACGGCGGCCGAGCGCGGCGAAGTCGAACAGCGTGCGGTCGGCCAATTGCGACGGCGCGACCGCGGTGAGGGCGCGGAACACGTTCTCGATCCGGCCGGGCGTCTTGCGTTCCCACTCGGCCAGCATCTGCTTGATGGCCTTGCGTTGCAGCGTTTCCTGCGAGCCGCAGAGATTGCACGGCAGAATCGGGAAACCCTGTATCCGCGCATATTCGGCGATGTCGCTCTCCTTGCAGTACGCCAGCGGCCGGATGACCACGTGCCGGCCGTCGTCGGACAGCAGCTTCGGCGGCATCGCCTTCAACTTCGAGTGATAGAACAGGTTGAGGAACAGCGTCTCGACGATGTCGTCGCGGTGATGGCCGAGCGCGATCTTGGTGAAGCCGGCACGTTCGGCATGGCTGTAGAGCGCGCCGCGGCGCAGGCGCGAGCACAGCCCGCACAGCGTCTTGCCCTCGGGCACTACGCGCTTGACCACGCTGTAGGTGTCCTGTTCGAGGATCTCGAACGGCATGCCGATGGAACGAAGATACCCGGGCAGCACGTCCGGGTCGTAGCCCGGCTGCTTCTGATCCAGATGCACGGCGACGAGTTCGAAGCGCACCGGCGCCTTGGCCTGCAATTGCCGCAGCATGGCGAGCAGGGTGTAGGAATCCTTGCCGCCGGAGAGGCACACCATCACGCGGTCGCCGTCCTCGATCATGTGGTAGTCGGCGATTGCTTGGCCGGTCAGCCGGCGCAGGCGCTTGGCCAGCTTGTTGACGTCGAGTTGCGATTGGCGCGCGGCGGCGGTCATGGTGGCGTCAAGGTGAAAGGCGCTATTGTACGGTGCCGGCGCATCGTGCTCGACCCGGGCCGAGCGGCATGGTGCTAGACTCGAACCGCCGCCCGCCACCGGTAGCCGCCGTGAGCGAGGATCCTGCCGAGATTTCGCGTCTACTGATCGAGCTTCGCATCGAACATCGCGACCTCGACGCGGCGATCTCGCGGCTCTGCGCCGATCCGCACTGCGACGAACTGCAACTGCGGCGCCTGAAGAAACGCAAGCTGCGCCTGAAGGACGCCATCGCGCGGCTGGAGAGCAAGTTGATTCCCGATCTGGATGCCTAGCCGGGTCTAGGGATCGCCCGGTGGCTTGGCCGGCGGCACCTGCGCCGCGAGCGACTCGCGCCGTTCCGGGGTGAGCTTGAGGATGCCGTGGCGGATCTCGCGGCTCAGGATCACCTTGGCGTCGCGCGCGACCGCCTCGAGGCCGCTGTCGAAGTCGAGCTTGCCGGCGGCATCCGGCCAGATCACGCGCCGCTCGCGCAGTTTCTGGATGAAACCGCGGAACAGCGAGCGGTCGAAGAATTCCGGCGCGTTGAGTTCATGCAGCAGGGTCAGCCGTTGCGCGGTGAGCGTGCACAGGTTCTCGAGCTCGGTGGCGCTCAGCGTGCGCGGGCCGTTGCGGACCAGCGCGGCGATGGCGATGTAGTAGCGCTCGAACGCCTGCAACATGCTGTGGGCGATCAGGCGCAACTGATAGGCGCCGTCGCTCTGGCCCGGACCACGCCGCAGGACGCGGCCGTCGCCGAGCGCCTCGAGCAGACCGCGGTCGAGGAAGAAATCGATGGTCGCGTTCATCTGTGCGGCGAAGCCGTCCTCGTCCCAAGGCAGGAACAGCTCGGCCTGGATGAACGGATAGACCAGCCGGCCGAGGCGCACGATGGAGGCGCGCGCCATGCGTCGGTTGTTGAGAAAGCAGCAGGCGACCCACGAGGCCGTGGCGATCAGGTGCAGCACGTTGTTGCGGAAATAGGAAAGCAGCACGCCGTTGCGCCCTTCGCAGGCGAGCACGTCGCCGAGCGGATGCTTGATCCGCTGCACCCAGCCCATGCGCTCGCCGTAGGCGACGATCTCGGCCGGACCGAGCTCGCTGACGGTCGTGCGCGCGGAGTACGGCAGGGCGTGGAACAGGGCGCGATAGAGCTCGAGCTGGGCGAGCAGATCCGCCTCGGCCATGGCGTGCTTGGGCGTCGACAGCAGAGCGAGCGCGAGCAGGTTGATCGGATTGACGTCAGCGGCGCGATGGATGTTGATCGCGATGCGCTCGGCCAGCGCGTCCACCGCCGGCTTGAGCCAGGCCGGTTTCGCTTCCGGATCGCGCACCGACGCGCGCCAGTCCGGCGCCACTTCGTCGAGCAGCGGTTCGAGAAACACCGGCTCGCCGAAATTCACCGCCACCTTGCCGTAGTGCTTGCGCAGCACGCCGAACGCCCGCAGCAGACCGCGCAGCGATTCCTTCTGTTTCGGCTTGCCCGACAGCTCGCCGATGTAGGACTCGGCCTCCATGATCTTCTCGTAGCCGATGTAGACCGGCTGGAACATCACCGGCCGGCGCGATTCGCGCAGGAAGCTGCGCACGGTCATCGACAGCAGGCCGCCGCGTGGCGTCAGCGAGCGGCCGGTGCGCGAACGTCCGCCTTCGATGAAGTACTCGATCGCCACGCCGCGCGCGAACAGCTGGCTCATGTATTCGCGGAACACGGTCGAGTACAGCGGATCGTTGAAGCTGCGGCGCATGAAGAACGCGCCGCCGCGGCGCAGGATCGGGCCGAGGATCGGCAGATTCAGATTCACCCCGGCGGCGATGTGCGGCACGACGAAGCCGTTCTGGTAGAGCAGCCACGACAACAGCAGGTAGTCGATATGGCTGCGATGGCAGGGCACGTAGACGATTTCGTGTCCCGGCGCGGCGGCGCGCAGCTTGTCGAAGTGGTGCATGCGCACGCCGTCGTAGATCTTGTTCCAGAATCCGGCGAGCAGGAACGACAGCGAGCGGACCACCGGATGCGAAAGGTCGGCGGCGATCTCCCAGGCCATCGCGCGCGCCTTGTCGCGCGCCTTCTCCGGCGGCTGCCCGTCCTTGCTCGCCGCCGCCGCGATCGCCGCGCGCACCGGTTCGGCGTTGAGCACGGTGTCGATGAGCGTGCGGCGATGCGAGAGGTCCGGGCCGATCACCAGCGCGCGGATGCGCTGGAAATGCACCCGCAGTACCCGCGCCAGCTTGCGCGCCGAGCGCGCGGCGTCGCGCTCCTCGGCGAGCGCCTGACGCAGCGACACCGGGGTCGAGAACTGCACGATCGTGTCGCGGCCGTTCAGCAGCAGGGCGAGCAGACGGCGGAACCGGCCGACCACCACCCAGTTCTCGGAGAACAGCACGCGGAACCAGCCGCTCTCGCGATCCGGCGCGCGGCCGACGAAGATCGACACCGGCACGAGCTGCACATCCAGTTCCGGATGCGCACCCAGCCCATCGAGCAGCAGCGCCAGCGTGCGCGACGGCGCGCGCGGGCGACGCGAGAACCAGCGCTGGCGCGGCGTCAGCGCGAACATCGAGCGCTTGCGGCGGAGCTCCGCCAGGTGCAGCGGCCGGAGCGGTTCGGGCAAGCCCGCCTCGCGGCAGGCCTGCTCGAGGATCAGCGTGTCCGAGAGGCCGTAGCGTTCGGTGACGTAGCACACCGGCCGCGCCGGATCGAGCGCGAGCGGCGGCTCGCCGCGTTCGATGCGCAGGCGCAGCCACGGCTCGAGCAGGGCGCCGAGCAGGCGCAGCCACCACGCCGCCTGCGGCGGTGCGGCTACGGCGGGGGAAGGCGGTGCGGGAGCATCCATGCGGCCATTGTACGGGAGCCGCGCCCGGCCGCCGCGTCTGGGCGCGGCGGCGGGACATCACGGGTGGGCGCTACTTGGCGGAGGCCGGTGCGGCCTGGGCGTCGGCATTGGCCGACGGCGTGGCCGCGAGTTCCTGCTGGTGCTTGTTCCACTGCTCGACCGCCTGCTTGCTGTACCAGCGGCCGTCGACGCGAACCATGTCGCTCTCGGTGGTGAACGGCTGATCGAACGCGGTATAGGTCACCTTCACCTTGGCGCTGTCGCCGGCGCTCGCCAGCGTCTCCGCTTTCATCGAATCGAGCGCCTTGTCCAGCTGGAGGCCGTACACCGCGAGCACCTGCTTCAGCCCCGCGAGCACGATGCCGGCCTTCTGCATGGCTTGATCGTAGGTCAGGGCGCGCGCCTCGTCGGCGGATTTGAGATTGAGCTCGCGCGCGGTCTTGCAGATCGCCGCGATCGCGCTCTTGACCAGTGCCGGATCGGTGAACTTGGTCGTCTGCGCCCACTTCGCCACCGCGTCCAGCAGCGCCTGCAACTGCTGCTTCTGCGCATCGGTCAGGTCCTTGCTCTGCTGGATGGTGCTCTGCGCGAAGCCCTGACCCATGGCGATCATCATCGGCATCTGCTGCGCCGACTTCTGATCGAATTCCTTGAGCTTGGGCTCGATCTCCGCATACAGCTTCGCCTCCGCGTCCGGTGCGGTCAGCTTGGTCATGGTTTCGGCGAACTGCGCGCGCTCCTCGGCGGTCACCGGCTCCTGGTTGCGCTCCTTGCCCCAGTCGGCCTTGAGCTTGGCGAGTTCGCCCGGCGGCAGCGTGATTTCGAGCAGCGCGGCGACGTTGTTGTCGCGCAGCGCCTTGACCGCGGCGCTGACGGCACCGTCCGGCGTGCTCGCGGCGACGGCGGCGGGTGCGGCGGGGTTGCCGGAATTCGTCTGATTGCAGCCGACGACGACGGCCGCGGCCAGCACGCCGGCGAGCGTGAGGCGAAGCAGTGAACGGACCATGGGAATCCCCGGAATGGCGGTGCGGGACGGCCACTGTAGTGAGCGGCCCCGCGCTTGGCAAGACGCGTGCGGATTCCGGTCAGCCGGCGTTCAATCCCGCGCTCAATCGGCGAGCAGCCCGGCGATGCGGGCAATCGCCGCGCTCGCCTGTTCGCGTTCGGCGCGCGCGTCCTGCTCGCTGTCGCGGCCGTCCCAATGCAGGTCGGCCTGCGGCAGTTCGGCGAGAAAGCGGCTGGGTTCGATCGCGAAGCTCTCGCCATAGCGATGCCCGCGCGCGGCGTAGCTGAGGCACAGCCGTTCGCGGGCGCGCGTGAGGCCGACATAGAACAGGCGCCGTTCCTCCTCGAGACGGCCCTCGGCGAGGCTCGATTCGTGCGGCAGCACGCCCTGCGCCAGGCCGACCAGGTAGACGAAGCGGAATTCCAGTCCCTTCGCCGCGTGCAGCGTCATCAGCCGCACCGCATTGCCGGGATCGTCGCGCTCGGCGTGCGCGAGCAGGGCGAGCTCCGCGGCGAGACCGCTGCCGCCCTCCCGTTCGAGCGCGCCGAACCAGGCGCCGAGCTCGACGAGGTTCTCCAGTCGGCGCGTGCGTGCGGCTTCGTCCTTCGTCTCGGCGCGCACGTGCTCGGCGTAGCCGGTACGGCGCACGACCTCCTCCACCAGCGCCGCGCCGGACAGGTGCTGTGCACGTTGCGTCAATTCGTCGATGCAGGTGGCGAAGCCGGCGAGCGCGGCGGCGGATCGCGGTGCGAGCGCGGTGAGCGCCACGTCGCTGTGCGCCGTGCGCAGCAGCGACAACTGCCGGCTCTGGGCGAGCTCGCCGAGCTTCTCGAGCGTGGCGGCGCCGATCTCGCGCCGCGGCACGTTGGCCACACGCAGGAATGCGGCGTCGTCGTCGGGATTCACCAGCAGGCGCAGGTACGCCAGCACGTCCTTGACCTCGGCGCGGTCGAGAAACGCGGTGCCGCCGGACAGGTGATAGGGCACGCGCGCCAGGCGCAACGCCTTCTCCAGCGGGCGGGACTGGTGATTGCCGCGATACAGCACGGCGAACTCGTGCCACGGTGCCCGTTGCGCCTGCTGCTGGTGGACGATGTCGGCGGCGATGCGCTCGGCCTCGTGCTCGGCGTCGCGGCAGGCGAGCACGCGGATCGGCGCGCCTTCGCCGTGCTCGCTCCACAGACGCTTTTCGTATACATGTGGATTATGCGCGATCACGGCGTTGGCCGCGCGCAGGATCCGCCGCGTGCAGCGGTAATTCTGCTCGAGCACGATCACCTTGAGCGCCGGATAGTCGCGCCCGAGCTCGGCGAGATTGCCCGGATTCGCCCCGCGCCAGGCGTAGATCGACTGGTCGTCGTCGCCGACCGCGGTGAACGCGCCGCGCGGCCCGGCGAGCTCCTTGAGCAGCGCGTACTGCGCGGCGTTGGTGTCCTGGTATTCGTCGACCAGCAGATAGCGCAGGCGCTCCTGCCAGGCGGCGCGGGTGTCGGCGTCGGCGCGCAGCAGTGCGAGCGGCAGGCGGATGAGATCGTCGAAATCGACCGCATTGAACGCCGCCAGACGCCGCTGGTAGGCGGCAAAGAGCTGCGCCGCCTCGACTTCGCCCGCCGTGCGCGCGCGCTCGAGCGCCTGCGCGGGCGCGAGGCCCTCGCTCTTGGCGGCCGAGATCGCCGCCCGCCACGCGGCGAGCCGCTCCGGTTTGGCGCCGGCCGGCGCGAGGTCCTTGACCAGCGCCGCGCTGTCGTCGGCGTCCAGCACGGAAAAGCCGCGCTTCAAGCCGAGCTTGGCGTGCTCGATCTGCAGCAGCCGCAGGCCGAGCGCGTGGAACGTGCAGATCGTCAGTTCGCGCGCGGCCTCGGACTTGACCAGGCGCGCGGCGCGCTCGCGCATCTCGCGTGCGGCCTTGTTGGTGAAGGTGATCGCGGCGATCCGGTTCGCGGCGTACCGCCGGCGCGCGATCAGGTGCGCGATCTTTTCGGTGATCACGCGCGTCTTGCCGGAGCCCGCGCCGGCCAGCACCAGCAGCGGGCCGTCGCAGTACTCGACCGCGGCGCGTTGTTGCGGATTGAGCGACATGCGGAGGTCGGGCGGAAAGGGCGCGCATTGTGCCCGCGGCCGCGATGGCGCGCCAGCGGCGTCAGGCGGCGAAGACGAGATCGCCGCTCATGCGGCCCCGATCGTCGATGCACAAGTGCGGCAGCCCGAGTTCGCGCAGATACGCGCCGCCCTCCGCCACACCCAGCAGCATCGCCAGCGTCGCCGCGGCGCCGGCGATCAGGCACGAATCGGCGACGACGCTGACGCTGGCGAAGCCGGCGACGGGCCGGCCGGTGCGCGGATCGACGATGTGCGAATAGCGCCGACCAGCGACGATCAGCGTGCGTTCGTAGTCACCGCTGGTGGCCAGGCCGCCCCGCGGCAGCTCGATGCGCGCGGCGGCGCGTTCCGGCGCGCGCGGCGCCTTGATGCCGACCCGCCACGGCGTGCCGTCGCGGTGCGGTCCGATCAGGGCGAGATCGCCGCCGAGATCGACCACGCCGGCGACGACGCCGGCGGCGCGGCACAGCTCGGCCGCCCGGTCGGCGGCGTATTCCTTGACGATGCCGCCGAGGTCCAGCCGCATGCCGGGAGCCAGACGCAATCGCGGGCGCCGCCACTCGAGGCGGTGCCAACCGGTGGTCGCGAGCGCGCGGGCGATCTCCTCCGCCGTCGGCAGGCGACCGTTCTGCGCGTCCCACAGCCGGGTCAGGCGGCCGGCGGTGATGTCGAAGCGGCCGTCACTTTGCGCGTGGAGCGTGGCGGCGAAGTCGAGCAGATTCGCGGTCTCGGCATCGACCGCGACCGGCGTGCCGGCCGCGTCGGCCAGGCGCGCGAGCAGGCTGTCCTCGCGGTAGTGCGAATACTTGGCCTCGAGCCGCGCCACCTCGGCGCGTACCGCGGCCAAGGCATGTTCGGCGTGTGCGACGCTGTCCGCCTCGAGGTGCAGGGCGCAGGGGCAGCCCATGGCGGAAAACGGAAAATGGCGGGCGACGACGGTCAATCGAAGTGGTAGTCGAGGCCCGCGAACAGACGCGAATAGCTCACCGTCGCCGGATCGGCGAGATCCGCTCCGCCCAGCGCATAGCGCGTGGCGGCGTGATAGCGCTCGGCGCCGGCGCTGAGCTCCCAGTGACCGAAGCGCTTGCGCAGGTCGAGGCTCGCGGACAGCGCGCCGAACGCGCCCAGCCGGTAGTCGCTGGAAAAATAGCGGCCATCGGCGTGGTCGAAAAACGGCGCGTAGAAGCGCGCGCGATCCTGGGCGTAGTAGCGAACACCGGGGATCAGGCGCCAGCCGTCGGCGAGTTCCTGATACCAGCCGAGTTCGAGCGTGACCGAATGCTGCCCCCAACTGTTCGCCGCGAGCCGCGCATCGGCGTGCAGCGAAGCCCGGGCCGTCGCCGCCAGCCGATAGCGCACCAGCCAGGCCGCTTCGCCGCGCCGGTCCGGCCGGGTGTCCGCGATCTGCTGATCGGCCACGGTGACCAGCTTGTACGGGTCGGAAAGATAGCCGCTCTGCAGGGTGAGTTGCAGCCCGCTCTCGACCACGGCGTATTTCGACAGCACCAGGCTCAGGCTGCCGAACGTCGACCAGGTGTTCTTCTCCGCGCGCTCGATCCGGCCGTAGAGGATCGCGTCGGTCGGACGCAGCCGATCGTGCGACAGGCTGCCGCCGAATCCGAGCGTGAGCGCGCTGGAAAGCGGCACGCTGCGCTGCGCGCCGATCGCAGCGGCGTGGTAATCGCGCTCCTGCGAGTAGGACACGTCCAGCGTCGTCGTGTCGTTGCCGCCGGCGTCGTGCGTCAGCGCGACGTCGATGGCGTTGCGGTGATCGCGGATGGTCGCGCCGCTCAGCACTTGGATCGGTCGGCGGTCCGGACCGGGCACGAGATACCACGGCGAGGAACCGCTCATCACCTCATGCACGGCGTTCAGCGTCAGCGTCTCGCGTTCGCCGGCGCGCGCCGACAGGGCCAGTTGCTGCGAATCGACGTGATAGCGCTGCGGGCTGCCGATCACCGGCCGATCCGGAAACGCATCCTCGTCGTAGACGTGGAAGCGGTAGCCGACGCTCTGCAACGGCGGCGCGGCCTCGTCCGCCCGCGCACTGCGGTTGCCGACCAGCGCTGCCGAGGCGGCGAGCAGCAGCGAAAGCGACGGCGAAGGGCGCTTCGATGCGCTCATCAGTTGCAGCCGCAGCCGCCGCCGGCGGCGCCGATTTCGCCGGAGGTGCCTTCCTTGCTGAAATGGCTGTGCCGATCCATCGCCGCCTGCAGCGGATCCGGATCCCAGCCCATGTCCCAGCGGGCGAGGCGTCCGCGTTCCCAGGGCGCGACCGGCGTCGCCGCGCAGCCGCCGAGCAGCGCGGCGGCGAGCACGAGCCAGAGGCGGCGGGCGCGGGACTCAGGACGCATGGCGGCCTTGCGCGATCAGGGCGGCGATTTCGCGCTTGAGCGTATCGATGTCCGCGGGCTCGAAGCCGACGTGGCGCTCCCGCACCACGCCGTCGCGGTCGATCAGGTACGACGACGGCATGCCCTTGAGGCCGAACGCCCGGGCGATGTCGCCTTGTGGATTTTGCAGCGTAATATACTTCACCGGATGTTGCGCCAGGAACGCGCGCGCGTCGGCCGCGTCCTCATCGAGATTGACCGCGAGGATAGCGAAATCCTCCGCCGCGAAGCCAGCGCGCAGTTGCTCGTAGAGCGGCAGCGACTGGCGGCAGGGCGCGCACCATGACGCCCAGAAATCGACCAGCACGACCTTGCCGCGGTAATCGGACAGGCGCACCGGCGAGGTCGCATCGAACGGCCGCAGCGCGAAATCCGGGGCTGGCGTGCCGGGTTCCACCGCCAGGGCGGTGGCGGCAACCCACAGCAGGATTGCCGCGCACCGGAGACGGGTGCTCATTGCGGACACGCGGTGCCGGCGATCTGGCTGACCCGTGTGATCGGCAAGCTGCCGTTGCCGTAGCCGGCGACCGTCGAATTCCAGCTCGCCGTGCCGTTGTTGCAGTCGGTGAAGCTGAAGGTCAACGTGCCCCAGTCGGTGCGCTGCACCGCGGCGGGATCGAAGTTCGACAGCGGGTTAGGGAACTTGGCGCCGGTGAGCAGGAACGCCGGCAGGGTGACGGTGCTCTGGGTCGGATCGTAGGTGCCTTGGGCATAGATCCAGTTCTGTGCGGAACCGTCGGGCGAATAGACGAACCAGATCGCGACGGCGGTGTTGTTCTGGTTGGTGAACTCGAGCTGGAAGCCGTGACCGCTCTGGCTGGAGCCGCCGTACCAGTTGCCGCTCATGTAGCCGCCGAGCGGCATGGACGCCGACGCGGCCGGGTTGACCACGATGCTGCCGGCCATGCCGATGCCGCCGGGCGCGCCATGGACTTCGCAGAAGTAGCGGATCGTGGTGGGCTTGTTGGACGTCGAATTGAACGTCCGCGAAAACGTCCAGGCTGAACTCGAGGCGTCGCCGTTGCGGAACGAGCCGTCGTCGGCGGCGACGTTGTGGAAGCCGCCGGCGTTGCTCCAGGTCACCGTGTCGCCGGAGGTGATCGTCAGCGAACTCGGCGTGAAGGTGTTGGAGTTGCCGCCCACCCGGATCGTGAACGTGGCGGCCGATCCCGCCGTGGCGCAGCCGAGCAGCGACAGCAGCAGGACGAGGTGGGGAAAGCGCGACATGGGAACCTCCGTTGCAAGTGTCCAGACGCCGACAGCCCAAGGCTGCCATCTGCGCGACACGGCTTCCGTGACGCACGCGGCGTTGTCGGACTATACGCAGCGGCGCGTCCGGTTGTCGCCGGATCTTCGACAGGGTCGAGACCTGACTTAAGAAAGGTCTGAACAAATCCCCATGTTGCTGTCTTCGGCCGCGGCGCCGCACCTCCACAACCTCCATCTACTTAAGGGGGCTCCAAGAGCCAAGGCCGCATCCTTCGTTTGTTCAGATTCCTCAAAAGTGGGTAACGCGATGCCGCCCAAGGCGATGACGTACACTCGCGCGCGGGCCGGCAGGCGAGGCGGGCATGGCGAAACTGTACTTCTACTACTCGGCGATGAACGCCGGCAAGACGACCACCTTGCTGCAAAGCGCTCACAATTATCGCGAGCGCGGCATGCGCACGCTGATCCTGACGCCGCAGCTCGACCACCGCCACGGGCCGGGCGTGGTCGCCTCGCGCATCGGCCTGCGCAGCCGCGGCCACGCGTTCGCGCGCGGCGACGACCTGCTCGCGCTCGTGCGCGCCGATCTCGCGGCGCACGGCGCGCTGCATTGCGTGCTGGTCGACGAGGCGCAATTCCTCACCCGCGCCCAGGTCTGGCAGCTCACCGAGGTGGTCGATGTCCTGCGCATTCCCGTGCTCGCCTACGGCTTGCGCACCGATTTCCGCGCCGAGTTGTTCGAGGGCAGCCAGTACCTGCTGGCGTGGGCCGACGAGCTCAGCGAGATCAAGACCATCTGCCACAGCGGCAAGAAGGCGACCATGGTGGTGCGCGTGGACGAACACGGCCGCGCTGTCACGACCGGGCCGCAGGTCGAGATCGGCGGCAACGAGCGCTACGTATCGGTCAGCCGCGCCGAGTACAAGAGGATCACCGCCGGCGAAGGCCGGATCGAACTCGCCCAGCCGCCGCTGCCGCTCGCGCCGGAGTAGCGCCGACGCCGCGCTCAGCGCTGGCAGCGCGGGCAATGGAACGTCGACCGCTGGCCGAGCACGAACGCACGGATCGGCGTGCCGCAGACTCGGCACGGCTCGCCGCCGCGGCCGTAGACGGCGAGCTCCTGCTCGAAGTAGCCGGGCGATCCGTCGGGGCCGAGAAAATCGCGCAGCGTGGTGCCGCCGCGTTCGATCGCGTAGCGGAGGATGCGCTTGACCGCGTCGGCGAGATGCGCATAGCGCGTCCGCGACACCGAGCCCGCGGCGCGGCCCGGCCGGATGCCCGCGGCGAACAGCGCCTCGGCGGCGTAGATATTGCCTACGCCGACCACCACGCGCTGATCCATCAACAGCGCCTTCACCGGCGCGGTGCGGCCGCGCGCGATGCGCCACAGGTGATCGCCGTCGAACTCGGCGGCCAGCGGTTCCGGACCGAGTCCGGCGAGCAGCGGGTGGACCGTGCCGGGCTTCTGCCACAGCAGGCAACCGAAACGGCGCGGATCGGTGTAGCGCAGCACGTCGCCGGAGTCGAGTCGCCAATCGTAATGATCGTGCGGTCCGGCCGGCAGGTCGTCACGCAGCACGCGCAGCGAACCGGACATGCCGAGGTGCATGAGCGCGCTGCCCGCCTCGGTGCGCACGATCAGGTACTTCGCGCGCCGCGTCACTTCCTCGATGCGCTGCCCGGGCAAGTGGCGCCGGAGCGCCGCGGGGATCGGCCAGCGCAGACGCGGCTGGCGGATGGCGAGCGCCGTCACCCGGCGACCGACCAGGAATGGCGCGAGGCCGCGGCGCGTGGTTTCGACTTCGGGCAGTTCGGGCATGTGGCGATTCCGCCACGCATGGGCGGGAGGGCTTGGTGCGATTGTTGCTTCTTGCTCGGCGCGCGGCAATAGTGTCGCTGGCGTCGTCGGCGGCGATCGAGGTGGCCGGCGACGCCCAAGTCGCGTACAATTCCCGTTCCTTTCGCGAACCCCTCCCATGCTGGATTTCCTGCTGAATTTCCTGATCCACGGCGTGACCCACGCCACGTGGCTGGTCAAGCTCGTCTATTTCTTCGTCGTCACCCAGTTGACGATCCTCGCGGTGACGCTGTACCTGCACCGGAGCCAAGCGCATCGCGGCGTGGATTTCCACCCCGCGCTCGCCCACTTCTTCCGCTTCTGGTCGTGGCTCACCACCGGCATGGTGACCAAGGAATGGGTGGCCGTGCACCGCAAGCACCACGCCAAGTGCGAGACCGAGGAAGACCCGCACAGCCCGAAGGTGTTCGGCGTCGAGACGGTGCTGTGGCAGGGCGTCGACCTGTACCGGGTGGCCGCCGCCCGGAGCGAGGACCTGGAGAAATACGGCCGCGGCACGCCGGAGGACTGGCTGGAACGGCACCTGTACGCGCGGCATCCGTATTCGGGTCCGACCCTGATGTTCCTGGTCAACATCCTGCTGTTCGGCGTGTGGGGACTGGCAATCTCGGCGCTGCAGATGATCTGGATTCCGTTCTGGGCGGCCGGCGTGGTCAACGGCCTCGGCCACTGGTGGGGCTATCGCAATTTCGAAACCAGCGACCTGTCCACCAACCTCACGCCGTGGGGCGTGTTCATCGGCGGCGAGGAACTGCACAACAACCACCATGCCTTCCCGAGTTCGGCCAAGTTCGCGCTGCGCCGCTTCGAGTTCGACATCGGCTGGGCGTTGATCCGCGGGCTGGAGACGCTGGGCCTCGCCAAGGTGCTGCGCGTGGCGCCGTCGCTCGACGTGCGTCCGAACATCGCCCTGCCCGACACCGAGACCCTGAAGGCGCTGCTCAGCCATCGCTTCCAGGTGATGACCGACTACTTCGGCGGCGTGATCGTGCCCATTCTGCGCGAGGAGGCGGCGCACGCCGGCGCCAGTCTCAAGGCGCTGCCGCGCACCTTGCGCCGCGCGCTCGCCAACGGCGGACGCTGGCTCGACGAGCATTCGCGCGAGCGGCTGCAGGAAATCGTCCGCCAGCGCCCGGTGCTCGCCACCGTGTGCGAATTCCGCGCGCGTCTGGCGGCCCTGCTCGAGCGCGGCAACCACGGCGCCGAGGCGATGCTCGCGGCGTTGCAGGACTGGTGTCGCGAGGCCGAGGCGAGCGGCATCCGCGCGCTCGCCGACTTCGCCGCGCGGCTGCGCGGCTATGCCTTGGTGCCGGTCAGGGCCTGACGACATCCGGTCGGGCTTGCTCGACCCGACACCAGAGCAGCGGGCTGTCGAGCATCGGCACCGGGCGCGTGGCATGGGCCGAGTTGCCGATGGGCGCGCAGGAGCCAGGTGCGCGCGCCACACCCAGCTGCGCCAGGCGCGCGTCGAACGCGGCCGCCTCGTGGCTGGCGATCATCGCGTATAGCGGTCCCGTCGCCGTGGCCACGCGACGTTCGATGTCCTCGTCCAGCCGGGTGCGCTCGCCCGCTCCGTGAAAGTTGCTGCTCACGCGCACGAAGTCGAGCGCCTCGGACAATGCCGGGACGACGAAGGCGATCGGCGAGACTCCGCCCAGCAGCACCAGTCCCTGCGTCGCTTGCTGCGCGGATGGCGGCAATGCGATGCCGAAGTAGTCGCCGCTTAAGTCGCCGCGCGCGTATTTCATCGGCAGCACGAGGACGACCAGCAGGGCCAGCAGCGCGGCGAAACCGACGCGCCGCGCGCGCGGCGCGCGCACCAGGTCGCCGAGCAGCAGCGTCAGGGCGAGCGGTGCCAGCAATTCCAGCGTGGCCAGATAACGATAGACGCCGAACACCGTCAGCCACAGCAGGTACGAGAGCGTGCTGCCCGAGAGCAGAAACGCGCTGCCGGCCTCGAGCGGACGCCGACGTCCACCCCATTGGCGGCGAGCAATCCAGAGCAACCCGACGACGAACCATAGCGGCAGGCGCAGGTCGAGGAAGCGGCCGGCGTCGGATACTGCGGCCGGATGCACCAACCAATACAGTGGATAGATCAAGGCCTGTCCGAGACCGTGCGGCAGGAAGCGGGTGTCGGCGAGCGGGGCGAGGGTCGCGTAGGGTGAACGAAACCATTGGTTGAACAGCGGGAAGAACGGATTGCCGAATTCCTGCCACAGATGCAGGCGCCACCAGCCGTCCAGCGCCGCCCAGCCGAGCAGCGCGCCCGCGCCGAACACGCCGGTCTGCAAGCATCGCCGCCATGCCGAAGGCGCCGGTAACACCCAGATGGCGAGACCGAATCCCGCGGCATGGATCGCGGCGACCAGTTTCAGGCCGGCCGCGCAACCGGCCAGCGCGCCGGCGACGAAAAGCACGCGCAGGGTGTGCTGTCGATGGTGCCGGCAAACCACGAGGGCCACACTGCCCAGCAGCGGGATGCTGACCAACGTGTCGCCGACGCCGCCGCCGATCTCGGCGCGGAAGATCGCGCCGGTCATGCCAGCGAGCGCCAGGGCGAGGGCGACCCAGGTGCGAACGTCTTCCGCGGCGATCCGCTCGCGCAGCAGCCGCCGCGCCAGCAGGAACAGCAGTCCGGCGTTCGCGCTCTGCACCAGGGCATAGAGACTCGCCACGAGCCACGGCGGCAGATGGGCGATGGCGAGGTACCCGCCGGCATCGAGCAGCGGATTGAAATAGGTCTGCAACTGCGCCGCGGCGATATCGCGGTCGAGACGGTCGTGCAGCAGGGCCCAGCCGTTGTAGTAGTGGTAGTTGAGCAGATCCCAGTCGAGGTCCTTGCCGTGCGCGAGAGCGAGCGCGATCGCGCACGCGGCGAGCATCAGCGCGACGCCGAAGGCGTCGGGCGGACGCGGCCACCCTCGCGCGACGGGTTCTGGGTTCTCAACGGAGTGCACGGCGGCATCGTGCCCGTTTCCGGAGACCGCGGGAAGCGGTCCGGCAACGAAAAAGCCCGCACGGGGCGGGCTTTCGCGGCGCTTCGTCGATGGACCGGCTTACTTGATCTTCGCTTCCTTGTAGATCACGTGCTTGCGCACCACCGGGTCGTATTTCCTGATTTCCAGCTTGTCCGGCGTGGTCTTCTTGTTCTTGTCGGTGGTGTAGAAGTGGCCGGTGTTGGCGCTGGATACGAGGCGAATCTTGTCGCGCTTGGATGCCATGGCGGTGTCTCCTTCAGATCTTCTCGCCGCGCGCGCGCAGTTCCGCGAGCACGGTCTCGATGCCGTTCTTGTCGATGGTGCGCAGCGCCTGGGTGGACACGCGCAGCTTCACCCAGCGCTTCTCGCTCGGCACCCAGAAGCGGCGCTCGTGCAGGTTCGGCAGCCAGCGGCGCCGGGTCTTGTTGTTGGCGTGCGACACGTTGTTGCCGGACAGCGCGCGCTTGCCGGTGATTTGGCAGACTTTGGCCATCGTACCTACCTCGCGTATGGGTGATGGAGCCGCCCTTGGCCAGGACGGGTTCGGCCCGGCGGATGCCGGAATCGCCCCGAGACGCCGAGGCGAGCCGCATATTACAGCAGAATCAGGGGATTGCGGCAAGACGGCGGACCTCGTCGGTGCGAGGTCATCGCGCCGGTCGCGTCACAGCTCGTCCACCGTCGTGCGTTTGCTGCGCCGGATCAGCCAGGCCACCCCGCGCAGGTCGGCGATGCCGACCAGGGCGCGTTGCAGGTTGTTGTATTTGGAGGCGCCGCTGCCGCGCGGGCGATGGTTCACCGGCACGCTTTTCACTTGCCAGCCCGCGCGCAGCATCAGCGCCGGCAGGTAGCGGTGCATGTGGTCGAAGTAGGGCAGGTCGAGGAACGCCGCCCGCTCCATCAGCTTGATGCCGCAGCCGGTGTCGGGCGTGTCGTCCTTGAGCAGGCGCGCGCGCACGGCATTGGCCAACTTCGACGCCCAGCGCTTGCTGCCGGGGTCGTTGCGATGGACCCGCCAGCCGGCGAACAGCTTGATCGCCGGCGGCGACTCCGCGCGCACTGCGAGCAGCTTGGGAATATCGGCCGGATCGTTCTGGCCGTCGCCGTCGAGGGTGGCGATCCAGGCGCCGCGGGCGGCCTTGATGCCGTTGCGCAGCGCCGTGCTCTGGCCGCACTGTGTCCGATGCCGGAGCACGCGCAACTCGGGGAATTGCGCTTTCGCCGCGGTGAGCACGGCGAGCGTGTCGTCGCCGCTGGCATCGTCGACGTAGACGATCTCGAACGCGCAGCGACCGCGCAGTGCGGCGACGATCTCGCCGAGCAGCGGCACGATGTTGCCGCTTTCGTTGTGCACCGGCACGACGACGGAAAGTTCGGGCGGGACCGCGGACATCGGATCGGGCCTCAGAGTTGATCGCCGAAATACTCGCGGCACCACGCCACCACGCCCGGCATGCCCTGCTCGACGGTGATGCGCGGCGCGAAACCGAACGCGGCGTGCGCACGGCTCACCTCGGCGCTGGTCTCCGGCATGTCGCCGGGCTGCATCGGCCGATCGATGCGCTGCGCCTTGCGGCCGGCCGCGCGCTCGATCACGGCGATGAAGTGCTCGAGCTCGACCGGGCGGTGATTGCCGAGATTGTAGAGCGCATGCGGCGGCTCGCGGCCGTCGTCGGTCGGGACGTGATCGAGCGCGCCGAGCACGCCGGCGACGATGTCGTCGATGTGGGTGAAGTCGCGGCGCATGCGGCCGCCGTTGAACACCTCGATCGGACGGCCGGCGAGGATCGCGCGCGAGAACAGCAGCGGCGCCATGTCCGGTCGCCCCCACGGGCCGTACACGGTGAAGAAGCGCAGGCCGGTGCAGGGCAGGCGGTACAGATGCGCGTAGCAATGCGCCATCAGTTCGTTTGCGGCCTTGGTCGCGGCGTACAGCGACAGCGGTTGATCCACGCGCTGCGATTCGGCGAACGGCGCCACCGCGTTGCGACCGTAGACTGAGGAGGAGGAGGCGTAGACCAGATGCTCGACGCGGCCGTGGCGGCAGGCTTCGAGCACGTGGAGGAAACCGGCGAGGTTGCTGTGCAGATAGGCGTGCGGGTTCTTCAGCGAATAGCGGACCCCGGCCTGCGCGGCGAGATGGATCACCTGCGTCGGCGCGACCTCGGCGATGAGCGCCTCGACCGCGGCACGATCGGCCAGATCCAGCGTGCGCAGCTCGAGCGCGGGGCACAGCGCGGCGACGCGGTCGCGCTTGAGCGCCGGGTCGTAGTAGTCGTTGAAATTGTCGACGCCGAGGACGCGCGCGCCGCGCGCCAGCAACGCGCGCGCGACGTAGGCGCCGATGAAGCCGGCGGCGCCGGTAACGAGAACGGTCATGCGCTTTCCGCCGAAGGCCGCCGGCAGCCCGGCGGGGGCGCGGATTGTAGCAGGTCGGGGCGCCGCCGCCGGGCGGGCGCCGCGGCCTCACCGCGCGTCGAGCGCCGCGCGCCAGGCCCGCTCGACCGCGTCGAAACGCGACCCATCCTGGGCGAGCAGGATCAGCGTGCCGGCGCCGAGCGGCACGCTGCGGCCCTGCCAGCCGCCGTGCTGGAAGTCCTCGCGCGCGCCGGTGCGGACATCGACCACGTAGATCACGCTGACCGCGCCGCCTTCGCCGGACATCACCAAGTGCACGGTGCGGTGGCGACCCATCGGGCAGCAGGCGACGAAGGTGATGCCGTCCGGCACCTCGCGCAGGGCGAGCCCGCGGCTGGCGAAGGCGTCGCGCACGGCCTGCGCCGTCACCGGCTGGGTGAAGGTGAGCGTGACCGCCTCGGCGCGCAGGTGCTCGACCGCCTGGTCGGTCAACGGCCGCGCCTCCACGCGCAGGCCGATGCCGAAGGCGAGCACCAGCGAGGCGGCCAGCGCCAGCAACGCGCCGCGGCGATAGACCCGGCGCAGACGTTGCTGCCGGGTGGCGTGGGCGAGCAGCACCGCTTCGGCCAGCTCCGCCGGCGGCGGCACCGCGAGCGCCTGCCGCAGCGTCTGTTCGAACGCGAGCGCGCGCGCCTGCGCCTCGGCGCAGCCGGGGCAGTCCTGGCGATGACGCAGGAAATCGGCATCGTTGCAGTGCGGTTCGGCGCCGAGCCGACGGCGGAAGTCAAGGCAGTTCATGCACGCTTCCTTCGCGGCTGTCGCCGCCGAGCAGCGCCTTGAGCTTCTGCCGCGCGCGGAACACCTGGGTCATCACCGCCGCCGGCGTGAGCTTGAGCTCGCGCGCGATCTCGTCGCAGGAAAACCCGCCCAGCACCTGCAGCAGCAACGGGTCGCGGTATTTGGGATCGAGCCGGCGCATGGCGTTGCGGATCAGATTCTCCTCGCCCGAGAACTCCGGCAGGTGGGCGCCGCGTTCCTCGGGCACGTCGATCTCGTCGACACTGGTGAATTGCGGCGTCTTGCGTTCATACAGTCGCGCGTGTTCCCGGCGCAGGATCGTGATCAGCCACGCCTTGGCGGCCGCGGTTTCGCGCAGATCGTCGAGCGCGCGCCAGGCGCGCAGGAAGGTCTCCTGCACCAGGTCGTGCGCCAGGGCCTCGTCTCCGCACAGCCAATAGGCGTAGCGGAACAGGTCGCCCGACAGACTGCGCACCAAGGCATCGAACTGTCGCTGTTTGCTGCTCACCACGGAGGCAGACCTGCCGGAAGTCACCGATCTTTCGCCGCGGCGGCGCAGGGCGCGTCAGCGGATGCGCTCGAGGATGCCTTCGAGCTCGTCCACGCTGTGATACGCGATGATGAGCTTGCCGCGCCCGTCGCGGCCGTGCCGGATGCTGACCTTGGCCGCCAGCTTCTCGGCGAGTTCGCGTTCGAGCGCGGCGATGTCGCCGTCCGGCGCCGCGGCGGCGTGCTTGGCCTTGCCGCGCGGCCGGGTCTGGGCGCGGCGCGCGGCGTCCTCCAGCTCGCGCACCGACCAGCCGTGTTCGGCCGCCTGGCGCGCCAGCCCGAGCGCGAGCTTCGGTTCGAGCGTGAGCAGCGCGCGGGCGTGGCCCATCTCGAGCTTGCGCGCTTCGAGCAGGCGCTTGATCTCCTCGGGCAGCTCCAGCAGGCGCAGCAGATTGGTCACCGCGGCGCGCGAGCGGCCGATGGCGTCGGCCACCTGCTGGTGGGTGAGCTGGAATTCGCCGAGCAGGCGTTCGAGCGCATGCGCTTCCTCCAGCGCGGTCAATTCCTCGCGCTGGATGTTCTCGATCAGCGCCATCGCCATCACGCTCTGTTCCGGCACCTCGCGCACCAGCGCCGGAATCTCGGCGAGCCCGGCCAGGCGCGCGGCGCGCCAGCGGCGTTCGCCGGCGATCAGCTCGAACCGGCCGCCGGCGATGGCGCGCACCACGATCGGCTGGATCAGCCCCTGGGCCTTGATCGAGGCGGCGAGCTCCTGCAGGCGCTCCTCGTCCATCGACTGCCGCGGCTGGTACCGCCCGGGCTGGATCCGCGCGACGTCGAGCAGGCGCAATTCCTCGCCGGCCGCGGCGGTTTCGGATTCGGGCACGCCGAGCAGCACGTCGAGATCGCGTGCGCCGAGGCCGCGTCGTTTCGCCGCGGACATCAGCGACCGCCCCCGCCGTGCGCGCGGCCGGCGCGGAGCGGGCGCTCGCGCCGCTGCGCCCGTTCGCGGCGCAGCGGCGCGGCCCGCATGGTTTGCGCATCACGCATCGTGGTGGTTCTCAATTGACATGGGTGGGAGTGATCTGCGGCGGCGCGCCGCCGCGCTCGCGCCGCAGCATCTCGCCGGCCAGGCCGAGGTACGCGATCGCGCCGCGCGACTCGCGGTCGTAGAGGTTGATCGGCTGGCCGTGGCTGGGCGCTTCGGCGAGGCGGATGTTGCGCGGGATGATCGAGCGCAGCAGCTTGTCGCCGAAGTGCTTGGTCAACTGCGCCGAGACGTCGTTCGCCAGGTTGTTGCGCACGTCGTACATGGTGCGCAGCAGGCCCTCGATCTCGAGCTGCGGATTGAGCCTCGCGCGCACCGCCTTGATCGTGTCGAGCAGGCTCGACAGGCCTTCCAGCGCGAAGTATTCGCACTGGATCGGAATCAGCACGCTGTGCGCCGCGGTGAGGGCGTTGATCGTGAGCAGGTGCAGCGACGGCGGGCAGTCGATCAGGATCGTCTGGTACTTGTCGCCGAGCGTGAGCAGTTGCTCCTTGAGCCGCGACTCGCGCGCCAGCGCGTCCATCAGCTTGAGCTCGGCGGCGGTGAGGTCGCGGTTGCCGGGCAGGAGATCGAAGCCGGCCGGGGTCGACACGATCGCGTTCTCGATGCGCGCTTCCTCGAGCAGCACCTCGCAGCCGCTCGGCTTGGCGGTGCGCTTGTCGATGCCGGACGCCATCGTGGCGTTGCCTTGCGGATCGAGATCGACGAGCAGCACGCGCCGGCGCGTCTCGGCCAGCGCCGCGGCGAGATTGACCGCGGTCGTGGTCTTGCCGACCCCGCCCTTCTGGTTGGCGATGGCGATGATGCGCGTCATCGGTGCGGATTCCTCATGCGGCGTGCTCGTGGACGCGCCCGGCCACGGGTTCCCGGCGGATTATCACCAGATGCCGGGCTGCGCCCAAGCCCGGCACGAGGAGCGCGCGCACCTCGGCGACGCGGAAACCGCGCGGGATGGCGGTCATTTCGTGCTCGTCCAGCGCGCCCTTCATCGCCAGCCAGACGCCGTCGGGCGCGAGCAGATGGCCGCCCCGCGCGAGCATGTCCGCGAGTCCGGCGAAGGCGCGCGCGGTGATGCAATCGTAGACCCCGCGCGCGTCCTCCACGCGGACCTGTTCCACCCGCACGTTGGCGAGCGCGAGCGTGCGCACCGCCTCACGCAGGAAGCGCGCCTTCTTGCCGTTGCTGTCGATCAGCACGTGCCGGCGTTCCGGCGCGAGGATCGCCAGCGGAATGCCGGGCAGGCCGGCGCCGGAGCCGAGATCGGCCAGGGTCGCGCCGCGCACGTGGGGGGCGATGGCCAGGGAATCGAGCAGATGGCGCTCGACCATGGCCGTCGGATCGCGCACCGCGGTCAGATTGTAGACGGCATTCCAGCGCGTCAGCAGTTCCAGATAATCGAGCAGCGACTCGAGCGCGGCGTCGCTTGGCGCGAGACCGAGCGCGGCCGTCCCCGCGCGCAGGCGGGCGTGCAAGCTGGCTCGATCGATGAGGGGATGCATCGCGGTTCCTCGCGCCGCGCCGGCAGGCGTGCGCGGCGCGGGGCCGCAAGTATCGTCGGCTGGAGCGGCAAAATCCAGCGCCGCCGCGACGCTCAGCCGCTCGTGAGCTGCACGCGCGTGACGAGGAGGCCGCGGTCGCCGATCTCGCGGTTGAGCTCGGCCTTGAGCCGCCGATTGCGGGTGGCGTCGTCTTCCGTGGCCGGCTCCGTGACCAGATGCGCGATGCGGCCGCGCAACACGGCGTCGATCGAATCGACGATCGGATCGGCGCGTTGCGCATCGACCACCTGCACGTAGACCGCGCCGCGCAAGCTCTGGCCGGAGGCGAGCGGCAATTCGATCTCGACCACGTTGCCGAGCAGGCGGATGCGATGGATCACGCGCTCGATCAGCGGCCATTTCCAGTGCATGCCGGCGTTGAGCGTGCGGGTCTGCCCACCGATCCGGCGCAGCGTATAGACCTGACCTTCGGGGATGCGCTTGACCGAGGCCGCGATCAGCGCCATCAATCCCCCCATCAGCACGAGGCTCAGCATCGGGTGCAGCATAAATTCCTCTTTATCAGAGGCTTATATACAATTCCTCATCAACTGTAAAGCAACGGCGTCCAATCCGCTGAAATATTCTGGTTTTTGCGGAGTATCCATGAATGGAATCGAATCGTCGCTGAACCAATTCGCAGTTTTGCACGGCCGCCGACGAATGGCGGCCGGCGCCGCCTCAGCGGGTCGGGAACCGTGCGCCGAAGTCGATCGAGCGCAATGGCCGCGGCTCGCCGAGTTGATTGGATTCTGCATATTCCGCGCCACGGACGCGCAGCGTGGACAGCGGGGCGATGCCGTCCACGTGTTCGCCGATGAGATTGAGCGCGAGCGACTGCGTGCACCGCGCGACCCGCGGCGCGCCTCTCGGGCGGATGCGCGTCACCACACTAGAACCTATCTCAAAATCGTCGCGAGCGAGGACGGATTGCGCGCCGCCGGAGCGCAGGAACCGGAGTTTACTGGTAGTAAATGAGGATTCCGAGCACCGCCGGCG